>JBDUBI010000043.1:0-16990 GCA_040004225.1 Acidobacteriota bacterium | reverse complement strand
CGTTCGCCCGCAGGCGAACGCAGGTCCCGCAGTGAGCGAAGGCGACGGCTTACCTTCGGTTCTTCTTCCTCTTCCCCGAGGAGGGGCTCGCGGCCGGACTGTTTCCCCGCGGCGCCGCCGCGGGAGCGGCGGGCCTCGGAGCCGGGCTGGCGGCCCGGGGAACGGCGGCCGGGGGAACGACGGCGAGCTTGCGCCGCCCGAGAACGTCTTTCCAGATCACGACGATCGGCGCCGCCACATAGATCGAGGAGTACGTGCCGATGATGATTCCGATGATGAGGGTCAGGGAGAAGGTGTTCAGAACCTCGCCGCCCAAGAAAAAGAGGGCCAGGACGACGAGCATCGTGGCACCGGAGGTCAGAATCGTCCGCGACAGGGTCTGGTTGATCGAACGGTTGATCAGCCCCTCCAGGGGCTCTTTCTTCGGCGAGCGCTGGTTTTCGCGGATCCGGTCGTAGACGACGACCGTGTCGTTGACCGAATATCCGACGAGGGTCAGGATCGCGGCAACGACGACCAGGTTGAACTCGCGCCCGAAGAGGGACAGGAGCCCCACCGTGATCAGGGTGTCGTGAATCAGGGCGACGACCGCGCCGACTCCGAACGGAAGCGAGCGGAAACGCCAGGCGATGTAGATGAGCATTCCGAGCATCGACGTGACGATCGCCCAGAGCGCCGTCTTGCGCAGATCGGAGCCCACTTGCGGACCGACGTTTTCCGCCGAGAGCAGCAGGAACGGACCGGCAATCGTATTTGCCTTGACCCATCCCTTCGCCGCCGGGGTGATCCCGGCCACGGAGTCCACATCGGCGGGTGATCGAAAAATGGCCATCTGGGAGCGCCGGGCGATGATCTGCTCCGCGACGTTGCCGTAATAATCCGCGGGGGTGGCGCCCGGACGTCCGGCGACGTGGTCGGGATCCGCCGCGACCAGCCGCGCCGCGAGATTGTCCCGCCCCTGGATGTTCAGGTCGAGCCGCGCCGGGTCGGCCGCCGCCCCGAGCCCCTGTCGCAGCAGGCCGAGCACCTCGGAGGTGATGTCGCGGCCTTCCTTCTTCTGCTGCTGCACGCGAATCAGGACTTCGTTCTTCTCGGCTGCCTCGTAGCGCTGAATGCCGTTGTCTCCGAAGTTCCCCGTGTCGAGGAGCTTGCGGAGCTGATCGATGTCCGGCTTCTCGCGGAACCGGAGCGCGATCTGCGTTCCGCCCGCGAAGTCGATTCCGTACTTCAAACCACCATGGGAAAAGATGGAAATGAGCCCTATCCCGATCAGGGCCCAGGAGGCGCCGATGGCCCACCATTTCCAGCGGAGAAAATCGATGTTGGTCTGGCGAAACAGTTCCATATGGCCCTTCGCTAGATTGAGAGCGCGTCGATGTGCTGGCGCCGGCCGTACTCGAGCTCGAACACCGTGTGCGAGACGAAGACCGCGGTGAAGACGGAGATGAGAAGACCGATGAGCAGCGTGACGGCGAATCCCTTGACGGGGCCCGTTCCGAACTGCAGGAGAAAAATGGCGGAGATCACGACCGTGATGTGGGTGTCGATGATCGTCGCAAACGCCTTGGAGAATCCGTTCTCGATGGCCGTCTTCGGGGCGCGGCCCGCCCGAAGCTCCTCGCGGATCCTCTCGAAGATGAGCACGTTCGAGTCGACCGCCATGCCGATGGTCAGGATGAACCCGGCGATGCCCGGAAGCGTCAGGGTCGCGTTGAAGAGAGACATCGCCCCGAGAAGGAGGATCGCGTTCAAGACGAGCGCGAGAACGGCGTTCCAGCCGGATCTTTTGTAATAGAAAACGACGGCGAGAAAGACGAGGAGCATTCCGGCGATCGAAGCCGTAATCCCCTTCCGGATCGAGTCGAGACCGAGCGACGGCCCGACCGTCCGCTCCTCGAGATACGTCAACCCGGCCGGCAGAGCGCCGGCGCGCAGCACCAGCGCGAGGTCATTTGCCTCTTCCGGCGTAAAGCTCCCGTTGATCTGGCCCTGATCGGTGATGCGCTCATGGATGACGGGGGCCGATTGCACCCGCTTGTCGAGGACGATCGCGAGCAGGCGGTTCACGTTCGCCGACGTCGCGGCGCCGAACTTCTCGGCCCCTCCCGCCGTCAGGAAAAACGAGATCGAATTGCCGCCCATCTGGCTGCGGCTCGGCCGCGCGTTCTTCAAATCCCGGCCCGTGATCGCCGCGGCCTTGCGCAGCAAATACCAGCTGGCCCCGCGCTGGCCGGCCTCTGGCTTTCCTTCCACGAGCTCCATGTCCGCAGGCACCTTGCCGTCCGGACCGAGCAGAGAAGCGCGGTCCGTCGAAGGGCCTTTTTCGACGATCTTCAATTCGAGAAACGCCGTGTTCTTGATGAGGTCCTTGACGCGCTTCGGATCGTCGATCCCGGGCAGCTGCACCAGGATCCGGTCCGTCCCCTCCCTGGCGATCAGCGGCTCGGCAACGCCGAACTCGTCGACGCGGTTGCGGATGGTTTCGATCGCCTGGGTCACGGCGCTCTCTTCCGTCGACCGCCGCGACGCGTCCTTAAGGGTAAAAGCGTAACGCCCTCCGGAGGAACCGGCCGTCCAGTCCGGAAGCCACCGCTTGCCGATCTCGTCGAGCTTCTTTTCATCGGACACGGAGGCCGCCGTAAACGAGGCGTCGGAAGGATATTCGAAGGCCCCCAGAGTCACGCCCTGCTCCCGCGCCTGAGCCTTCACGGTCTCGACCGCCTCGTCCCGCTCTGCCTTGACGGCGTCGGAGGTATTGACCTGGAGGACGAGATGGATTCCCCCGCGAAGGTCGAGCCCCAGCTTGATGCCCCGCTTCAGGGCTTCCGAGATCGGGGGGCGCCCGCCACCCACCCAGTCTTTTCTGGCGTGGGCGTAGCCGGTCGCCACGTATCCGCCGACGATTCCGGCGATCACCAGCACGATTAAGAGAACGCGCCAACGCAGCCTCTTGGACAAACAGCCTCCCTTGGAAGAACGGTGGAGTCTACAAGGAGTCGAGGGGGCGTGCCAAGTCCGCCGGCCCGCCCCGCGATGCTACGTTTTCGCGACGGCTGAGGCGGCCGTGTCGGGTTCCCCGGCAGGCCCGGCGATCCCGGTCCTCAAGACCTTGATCTTGACGTTGTCCGCGATCTGGAGGACGACGAAGCCCCTCTCCTCGTCGACGGCCGTGATGCGCCCGAAGATGCCGCCTCCGGTGACGACCTCATCGCCCTTTTTGAGCTTTGCGATCATCTCCGCGGTCGCCTTCTGCTTCTTCCGCATCGGGGCGATCAGGAGGAAATAAAAGATCGCGAAGATAAACGCCATCGCCACGAGCGGCGAGGAGAAGAGGCTCATGGGACCGGTGGGCGCCGCGGGCGCCGTCTGCTGAAGAAGGGAGACGAGCTGGATGAGCATGGCGCGACTATAAGTCAGATGGCGCTGGGCGGCCCGGAGACCTTCCGACCTTGACCGGCGGGCCGCTCACGGCCGTTGGGGCTCCTGGATCGCCGGAAGCCGCGCTCCGGACCGCGGCATCGCCCGTCCGGCGGCGATCGCCCGGTCCCAGAACGCGAGAAAGTTCTCGCCGAGAACGCCGCGGACTTCCGCCTCGGTGTGGCCCCGACGCAGAAGCTCCTCCGTCAGCTTCGGCAGCTTCGACACGTCCTCCAGGCCCACCGGAGGGTCGTCCATCCCGTCGAAGTCGGTGCCGAGCCCGACGGCGGCGTGGCCCGCGATCCGCATGACTCTCTCGATGTGGTCTACCACGCGCGTCCAATCCGCGCGGCGCCGCTTCAATCCATCGACCAGCGCCGAGACCTCGGCGTCCCCTTTTGCCCGATCGCTCCGATAACGGGATTCGATCTCCGCCACGCTCGGAGCGAGCGCCGCCTTCTGCCGGACGAAATCGTCGACCACGGCCTGGTCGAGGAACGTCGAGCTCACGTTGATCATGACGACGCCGCCTTTTGCCCCGATGGCGCGGATCTGCTCGTCGGTCAGATTGCGCGGCATGTTGGCCAGCGCCCGGCAGGAGGAGTGGGAGGCGAAGACCGGCGCCCGGGAAGCCGCGAGAACATCCGCGAGGGTCCTGTCGGAGACGTGGGAGACGTCGACGAGCATGCCGAGACGGTTCATCTCGAGCACGACCTCCCGGCCGAAGCCGGTCAGGCCACCATGGACCGCCGTTGTCTTCGGGTCGAACCCCCAGGCAAAGAAGTTCCCGGCGGAGTCCGCCCATCCGTTCGTGTTGGTGTGTGTCAGGGTCATGTAACGGGCGCCGAGGCGGGCGAAAGACGAAAGGGCACCGAGAGAATCTTCGATGGCGTGGCCGCCCTCGATACCGATCAGGACGGCAATTTTTCCGTTCCTCTTTGCGGCGCGGACTCCCGCCGGCGAGTCCGCGAAGACAAAGCCCGGGGTGCGCTCCGCCAGCCGGTGAATCAGGTCGATCAGCTCGAGCGTCTTCCGCGCCGAACCACCGGTCTTCGCAAACGAGGCCGGCACATACGCGGCGAAGAAAGGAGCCGTGACGCCGCCCTCCTTCAGCCGCGGCAGATCGACGTGTCCCGTGGTCCCCCGCACCGAGAGATCCGCCCACTCTTTCTCGAGCCGCTCGGGGACGTCTTCGTGCGTGTCGACGAGGATCGCGTCCGCGTGAATTTTCGCGGCCCTGGCCTTCAACGTCGGGTCCGCCGGCGCCGCGGCCAGGGACACGCTTCCGAGCAGCGCGGCCAGGGCGACGAGGAGGGATGTCATCGGATTGTGGCCTTTCTTTCGGACTTTTGTCATCCGGATTCCAAATCCCCGATTTCGATCTCAGGCCACTTTGCCTTCCGGGGGCGCCGTCAGCGTCGCGAGGGTCCCGGCCCGAATCGCCCCCCGGATCCTGTTCATCCAGGAGAGGTAGAAGTAGACGTTGTGGAGGGTGAGAAGCATGGGCGCCGAAAAATCCTTGAGGACGAAGAGATTCCGGATGTACGCGCGGCTGTGACGGCGGCAGACCGCACAGTGGCAGGCGGGGTCGAGCGGACCGAGGTCCTCTTTGAAGCGCTCGTGCTTGATCACGACCTCGCCTTGCGAGGTGTACGCGTGCCCCATGCGGCCGTTGCGCGTCGGGAGCACGCAGTCGAAGAGGTCGATCCCCGACCGGACCGACTCCAAGAGATCCGACGGGGTTCCGACCCCCATGAGGTACCGCGGCCGGTCGGAGGGAAGGAGCGCCGCGGAAAACGCCGTGATCGATCGGATCGCCTCCTTCGACTCACCGACCGCGACGCCGCCGACCGCGTATCCCGCAAAGTCGAGGTCGATCAGTCGCGAGGTGGAGTCGTGCCGCAGGTCCTCGTGGGTCCCGCCCTGCACGATGCCGAACAGAAGTCCGGGGCCCCGATACGCCTGCCGGGAACGCCGGGCCCACGCCGACGAGAGCTCGCAGGCGTTCTCGACCTCGTCACGCTCCGCCGGAAAGGGAGGGCAGATGTCGAGCGCCATCGCAAGGTCCACTCCGAATTCGGACTGCAGATCCATCGCCCGTTCGGGAGTCAGGAAATGCTTCGATCCGTCTTCGGGGCTCTGGAATTCGACGCCATCCGGGGTGATCCTCCGGCGGGTGGCCAGGCTCATGACCTGGAAGCCCCCGGAGTCGGTCAGGATGGCCCGGGACCACCCGATGAAGGCGTGCAGGCCGCCGGCCCGGCGGATAATTTCGATTCCGGGCCGAACCATGAGGTGGTAGGTGTTCGCGAGCACCGCGCGGCAGTCCCACTCCTCGAGCCGGTCGAACTCGACCCCCTTGACGGCGCCGCGCGTCCCGACCGGCAGAAAACAGGGCGTTTCGATCACGCTGTGCGCCGTCGAGAGAACGCCCGCGCGGGCGGAGGTGGAAGGATCGGCCGCTACCAGCGAAAAGGGAGAGGGCGTGCCGGGCGTCCAGGAGGAAATCGGGCGCTCGTCCTGGATCAGAAGCGGAGCCTCGCGTCGAGCGCGCCGCCCAGGTCCCTCCGGTTCGTCGACGAGAGAGACGTGCCTCCCTCCGTCGAGAAGACGACGGCCGCGTTGACCGAGAGCATCTTCAGGCCGAGCCCGATCCCGGCGGAATAGGCCCAGTGGGGATCTGGCGCCGCGGAGTCACGGAAAGTTCCGGCCCGAATCGCAAAGAGAGGGAGCTTGAGCTCGACCCCCGCGGCGAGCTGTCGGCTCCGGCCTCCCGGCAGAAGAGTGTCGGTTTCGCGCAGGTCATAGTCGACGGCGACGAGCAGAAGGCCGACGGGAGTGACGGCGACGCCGGCGCGGAGGGTCCGCGGCAGACGGTAGGCGGAAGGGGCGCCGGCGAGGCCCGGACTAGCGGGATCGCGGGCGACGTCGAATTGAGGCTGATTGATCGCGGTCGAAACGAGCCCCACGCGCGCTTTCCCTCCGAGATTCAGCATCGCGCCGGCGTCGAAGGCGAATTTCGTCGAGTCGCGCCGATTCTCGTCGAACGCCCGCCGGGAGATCGCCACCGGGTCCGAGACGTCCTCGTCGAAGATGCCGCGGCGAAGGAAGTAGGTCCGCCCCTGGATATACCGAACGGTCCCTCCGACGAGAAGAGTCTTCGCCAGAAATGACGTCGCGTAGGAAATCCGGGCTTCGCGCGCTTCGAGACCGGCAAACGACAGGCCCGTCGTGTTGTTGGCAAAAGCCCGGGCGGGGTCAATCGCGGGGCTGATCGGAAGGACATGGACCAGGTCGATCGTCGGGTAGACGGCCGAGTAGGCCACCTCTCCGATGGCGATTCCAAAACCGCTCTTGCCGAGAACGAGACCGGCGGCTCCCGATCCGACGACGCCGCTCCCGGGCTCCGCGAGGCGAAGGAGGTCGGACACGGCGCCCGGGATGCGGGAGAGGTCCTGGCCCGCGCGGACTCTGGCGAGGTCGATCGACGAGATCCTGTCGACGGCTCCGAGAAAATCGTTCCGGTTGCTCGCCACGGCGCCGGCGAAGACCTCGAGGTCGAGCCGCTCGTCCCGCGCGAGACCCGCCGGATTCGTCCAGACGGCGGTGCCGTCATCGGCCACGGCGACCGACGCTCCCCCCATCGCGGCCGCTCTCGGACCGATGACGGGACTCTGCGCGAGGGCGGAGCGAGGGGGCGCGGAGAGGCCGGCGGACAGGAGAAGAAGAGACACGAGAGAAAGACGACGCACCATCGAGATCAAACTATCAGGTCTCCGGGGAGTTCGAGCGGGGAAACCGGTCACGGTGGAAAACGCGCGAGCCGGGGCGCGCCCTCTCAGGCCATCGCATGGCCCGCGATCCGCTCGAGCACGGCGATCGGCGCCTGATCCGGAACGGTCAAAGTGCCGCGGCCGATGATGAAGGTCTGTTCCAGTGCGAACTGCCCGGAGAGAACGGCGTGGGTCACCATGTCGGTGAAAACCATCCACGTCGCGTCGGGGTGAAACTCGGGACGCTCGGCGCGCGCGCTTTCCTGATACTCGCCGTTCTCCTTCAGGAAGTTGTGGAAGGCGAGCATGAACTCGTCGTACGGCGGCCGCGACCGCACAGGAAGACCCGCCGAGCTCGCCGCACGCAGGAGAGATCGCGCCACGGTCTGCCGGGAAGCGCGCTCGAGGAGTCCCGAGGAAACGGCGAACCTCTCGGCAAGCTCCGGAAAAGTCTCGCCCGTTTTCCAGAGCCGCGGCGCGGCCGGATTTACGTTCGTGAAGATACGGAAAATCCGGTCTCCGCGCGTGGGACGGGTCGGAAAGGCGTCCACATGGAGAAGATCGTTTCGAGAGTGCTGCGACAGCCTGCGGCTGGCCTCCTCCTGCGGGCGGAAACTCGCGTAATCCACCTTCCAGCCGCTCGCGTATCCGGGGAAAAGGCCTGCAGCAAACGCGACGACCGTCCGCGAGTATCGGCCGAGGACTTCGCGGAGCCGCCGCGCGTCGTCCGGCCGCTGGCGAGCGACACCGGTCACCCGGCCGCTCTGCGGGCGGTAGGCGATGTTCTTGTGATACCCCGCATCCGCCTGCCTCCGCTCCAGGAGGAAGGCGCGGTGCTCGGGCGAAATCTCGAAGGGGGTCTTTTGGAAGAGAAGGATGTTCCCCTCCTCGAGGACGCGGCAGCACTCACGCTCTCGCTCCCGGCCGGAGGGAGGCAGAGAGTCGATGGGAACGACGGCCATGAGCGCCTCCTCGAGGCCCGGAGTCTACCGCGCCGGCCGCGGAGAAAGCGGTGGTTGACCCCCGAAAAGCCGCGTGCTAGGGTTGGCCGCCTTTCGAGGGAACGATGCCCGATCTCGGGAAAAAGTTTGAGTGCTTCAACTGTCGGACGAAGTTTTACAACCTCGGCAAGCCCGAGGCGATCTGCCCCAAGTGCGGAGCAAACCAGAAGGACGCCAAGTTTGACGAACCACCTGCCCCCGCGCCGAGGCCGCCCCGTCGCGCGATCCTGATGGAGCCCGTCGCGGAAGAGACGGCCAACGAGTTCGGCGACGAGCCGGCGCCCGTGGAAGAGCCCGAGGAAGCGGCGGACGACGACGAGGTGGAAGAAGAGGCCGAGGTGATCGACAGCCCGACGGCGGTGCGCGAGGAAGAAGAATACTGACGTCCCCGTCTGCGGTGTTTCTGGGCCTCGGCTCCAACCTCGGTGATCCCGGTGCGCGGCTTCTCGATGCCCTCCAGCGCGTCGCACACCTCGCGCCCGTCCTTCGCGTCTCCTCGTTTTATCGGACGGATCCCGTCGGCCATCTGGAGCAGCCCGACTTCCAGAACGCGGTCGCGTGGCTCGAGGTGACTTCCACTCCCGACGATTTCCTGGAGCGGCTCCGGGAGATCGAGAGAGAGATGGGGCGCGTGCCGCGCTTCCGGAACGGCCCACGGGAGATCGACATCGACATCCTCGATTTCGGGGGGCTCGTGAGGAGCCGCCCGGATCCGGTTCTCCCCCACCCGCGACTCGCCGAGCGCCGCTTCGTGCTCGCGCCCCTGGCGGAGATCGCTCCGGAATGGCGGCACCCGGTGACGGGAAGGTCCGCCGCCGAGATGCTGTGCGATCTGCCGGAGACGCCAGGCGTCTTCCGCATCGGGGACGGGGGCCTCTGAGCAAAATCGAACCGGGGCGGCAACGGCGAACGGACGTCTAACTCCGCCTCCTCCACCCGGCCAGATTTTTTCGCGCCGCCTCCTGGATCGCGATCTCCTCGACGAGGTGTTCGACGCCCGGCGAGTCCGACACGAGCCCCTCTTCGATCGCGATCGCTTCCGCGACAGCGCCCGAGCGGGCGAGCGCCTCCGCCAGGAAGTGGCGGTTAACGAAGTTGCGCGGCGCCTGAGCGAGAGCGAGCCTCAAGAAGCGCAGTCCCTCGGCGCGGGAAACCCACCCGGTCAGAAGGGGAACCTTCGGAGCCTGGTCATGGACCCGGCCGAGGATCCGATATCCCCCGCCCTCCTCGTACGCGGGATCGAGCGCGATCACGGTCAGGCAGTCGTCCCGAATCCGGCGCGCCGCGCCTTTCCGGGCCGCCTCCATCTTGCCGGACGCCAGCGACCACTGGCCCCACGCCACGGCCGTCCAGAAGAACGCGGCGGGGCCGTCGGGGTCGGAACGCACGAGATCCGCGGCGGCCTCGGGCCCGAGCTTCCGGGCATCCGCGTTCCCGCGCCGGGCGGCGACGGACAGGACGCCTTCCTCTCCGGCTCGCCGCGCCTTCTCGAAGACCGCCCGTTGTCCGCTCTCGTCCAGCCCGGTGTAAGTCCCCAGAAAGTAGAGGGCGCGCGCGAGCTTCCACCGAGCTTGCGGGAGCTCCGGGGCGGCACGCTCGTAGAGAGAGATGGCTTCTGAAATCTCCCGTGGATCCGCCCGGGCGCCTGTTCTTCCCGCGGCGCGCGCGGCGTAGTGGCGGTCGGCTTTTTCGAGCACCCTGGAGGCGGATTCGTGCGCGGGAGAAATCTTCTCCTCCTCACCACGAACCGAGGCGGCCGCCGCGATCAGCAGCACCGCTCCGGCGTGGAAACGCGTCGGCTTCATGTCCGCGCATTATCGGCGACACGCCCCGGGGTGCGCTTCGCCCGCTCCCGGAGCGATCCCGGAGCGAATCCGACGGCATAGAATTCTCCGCCGGAGGCCGCCATGAGCGACGAGAAACCGGTTTCGGTCAAAGTGACGATCGACGAAGCGACCGCCGAGGGGCAGTACGTGAACTTCGCCAACATCCTGCACAACCCGACGGAGTTCGTCATCGACTTCGGCCGGATCGTTCCCGGACGGCCGGACGTAAAAGTGATGAGCCGCGTCTTCACCACTCCATTTCACGCGAAGCAGCTGGCCCGCGCGCTGGCCCAGAACGTCGAGATCTACGAACGAAACTACGGCGAGATCCGCTCGGAGTTTCCGGCGCCGCTCCCGGCCGCGACGGAGTCGCCCACCAACTGAGGGCTTTCAAAGAGGCGGGGCGAGAGCTTCCGATCCATTCCCCGCTTGCGCGAACCTGACGACGCCGCCCCCGACGACGACGTCTCCGTCATAAAAGACGCAGGACTGACCGGGAGCTACCGCGCGGACGGGCTCGTCGAAGAGGACGCGCGCGGAGCCGTCCGGCGAGGGCACCACGGTGGCGGGCGATTCGACGCCGCGGTGTCGGAGGCGGGCGCCCGCGCGAAACCGGCCGTCCGGGGCGCCGGACGGGAATCGCAGGTCCTCGACGCGCGCCTCCCGCACCAGAAGGTCGCTTCCCGCGCCCACGACCACCCTGTTTTCGGCCGGATGCACGGAGAGGACGTACAGGCGTTCGGCGGCCGCGACCCCGAGGCCCCGCCGCTGGCCGACCGTGAAACGGTAGTGCCCGGCGTGAGAGCCGAGCGGCCGGCCCGCCTGAGTTTCGATCCTTCCCGGCAGCGTCGGAAGCGCAAGGCCCATAGCGGCCGCCTGCTCGCGCACGAAGTCTCCCGCGCGGTCGCCCGGCGGCACGAAGCAGATCTCCTGACTCTCTTCCTTGTCGGCGGTCGGAAGCCGGGCCGACCGCGCGAGATACCGCACGTCGTTCTTGGTCAGCTCGCCGACCGGGAAGCGGGCCGCGGAAAGCTGAGCGGGCGTCAGGTCCCACAGAAAATAGGACTGGTCCTTCTGCGGGTCCGCTCCCTTTCTCAACAGCGTCCGGCCGGTCGAGGGCTCCGCCGCCGTGCGGACATAGTGCCCCGTGGCAACGGCGTCGCACCCCATGCCGCGGGCGCGGTCCCACAGCGTCGCGAATTTGACTTTCGAGTTGCAGGCGGAGCACGGGATGGGCGTCTCTCCCGCGAGGTACGAGGCGACGAATGGGCGCACGACGCTCTCCGCGAACTCTTCCTGCAGATCGAGGACGTAATGGGGTATGTCGAGCGCCCACGCGACCTTCCGCGCGTCCGACAGGTCATCCGCGGCGCAGCACCGGCTCGTACGGCCCGATTCCGCCGACCTGTCCCAGAGCTGCATCGAGAGGCCGACGACGTCGTGCCCATCGCGCTTCAAGAGAAGGGCGGCCACTGACGAGTCGACGCCGCCGGACATGGCAACCGCGATGCGCATGGCAGAAAGTTATCAGCTGCGGGTCGGAAGGCCCAAACCGGCGGCTACTCCTTCCCCGTCACGATCAACATCAGCGTCGAACCGCCGATCGAAAACTCGGCCTGGTTCTCGAGCACGACCTCCTGGATGCGCCCCTCCCCCACGAACGTCCCGTTCGTCGAGCCCAGGTCGACCAGCGTCACCGTGTCGCCCGTCAGCTCGATCGCCGCGTGATGCCGGGAGATCTCGGGGTCTTCGACGTTGATGTCCGCGTCATGCCGGCCGAGAACGACTCGCGCCTTCTCGAGGACGTAGATCCTGCCGGCGTCGGGTCCCGCGATGACCGCGACGGAAACGCGCGACTCCTCCGGCATTTGGAGAGGCGGGGCCTCCCGCCGGCGCGCCGCGCCCGTAACGACCGGAGACGAGCGCTCGACGTCCCCGTCGTTTCCAAGACGCAGGACCGTGTCCTCGGCTCCGGAACCCGGGGCGTCTGAGATTCCGGACGTCGCCGCCTCGTTGACGATGTCGAAGATCGAGAGACACTTGGTGCAGCGGACTCTTTTCGACGGCTTCCCGCCGAACCTTTCGGGATCAAACCGATAGCGCGCGTAACAGCGGTCGCATTCGATGATCATCACGCCGTCCGACCCGCGACGACCGCTTCCGGCGGAGCAACCCCCGCATGCCGGCGGACGGCCTCGACCGCCTCCGGAAGACGCCGCAGCACCTCGTCGACTTCTTCCCGGGTGTTCCAGCGCGACAGCGAAAATCGAATCACCTCGCGCGCCTCTCGTTCCGCGAACCCGAGAGCCAGAATCGCGGGCGAAGCCTGGAGCGTTCCGCTCGAGCAAGCGCTTCCCGCCGACACTGCGATGCCGTCGAGATCGAGCCGGACGAGCAGGGTTTCCGCGAGTGCGCCGCCGAATCGGATCGCGGTCGTGTTGGAAAGCCGGGGGACGGACGCGCCGATCGCTGCGGTGTCCGGGATCGCCGAAAGGATGCCCCGCTCGAGCCGGTCCCGGAGATGCCCGATCTTCCCCGCGTCGATTTCGAGACGCTCCCGTGCCAGGCGAGCCGCCACCCCGAATCCGACGAGGGCCGAGGTGTTCTCGGTCCCGGCGCGAAGCCTTTTCTCCTGCCCGCCGCCCGCGGTCCGCGCCGCGATCCGGACGCCCTTCCGGATGAAGAGTGCGCCCGCGCCCTTCGGACCGTGCAGCTTGTGCGCCGAAATCGAGAGAAAGTCGACCCCGAGACCCCGCGCGTCCAGGGGCAGGCGCCCGGCCGCCTGGACCGCGTCCGTGTGGACGAGCGCCCCGGCCGCACGCGCGCCCCGCGCGATCTCCGCCACCGGGAAGAGTGCGCCGTACTCGTTGCTGGCGCTCATCACGGACACGAGCGCCGTGTCGCGGCCGATCGCCTGGACCACGCGATCGGGATCCAGGGCTCCGGTTGGGTCGGCGTCGACGACGCGCACCGGGACGCCGGGAGCAGCTTCGCGAACCGACGGGTGCTCGGCGCCGGAACGCACCCAGGACCTTCCCGCTTCGACCGTCGCCCCATGGATCGCCATGGCGTTGGCTTCCGTGCCTCCGGAGGTGAAGAAGATTTCCTCGGGCTGAGCGCCGATCAACCGGGCAACCTCCTCCCGGGCCTCCTCGACGGCGCGGCGCGCCCGGCGCCCTTCCGCGTGGAGCGACGAGGGATTGCCATAGAGGTCGAAGGAGGCCTCCATTGCCAGGAGAGCCTCCGGATCCAATTTTGTGGAGGCGTTGTTGTCGAAGTAAATCATCTGCTGCGAAGGCGCCCGAGCGGTGGAGGGCCGGGCTCTCGCCGGGCCACGCGTCCTTCTCCGGATTATCCCCCGATCCTGGAAAGTAAAGGGAGTGTGAAGGAATAGGCTCACGAATCCCCGGAGTTAAGATCCTCAAAAGATGAAGCCGGCTGCCCGCTTCGCCCTCTCCTTTTTCCTGTGCGGAGCCGCGGCCGGGCTGGTTTTCGGCCAGGTCCCCAGGCCCGAGGCGCCTCCCCCGCCGGCCGCTCCGCTTACCAAAAAGGCGGCGCTCTCCGCGATGCCCGACGACGACCGGAAGTGGCTGACGGAATACGTCGCCCCGATCATCCTGCCCAACGAGGAGAAGTTGTTTCTGGAGCTGACCGAACCGCACCAGCGCGAGATCTTTCAGCAGGAGTTCTGGGCCCGCCGCGAGCTGCCCAACCTGTCTTTTCCCATGGGACCCGGGTACCGGCAGCGCTACGAGGAGCTCCGGCAGCTCGCGGATTCGACGTACGACGGATGGCGCAACGACGCGGGCCGCATGGTGCTCCGATACGGCGAGCCCGGGTCCCTCGACAAGGTCGCCGGCTGCGACCGCATGTTCCGGGACCTCGAGATCTGGACCTACACCAACCTCCCCGGCCGCGGGACGATGCGCCAGTTCTTCTACCGCCCCTCTTCCCTGGCCCCGCGGAAGCTCTGGACCGTCGGAACGCGCGACAGCGACGTTTTCCAGCCGGGCTCGTGCCGGAAGACGTTCGAGTCCCTCGCCAACGACTGCAACCCAGGCCTGAACCCGAGCGACACCTGCTCGCAATCGGGCAGCACCTGCAGCTCAGCCTGCGACGTCTACCGCGCCTATTCCGAGATCCGCTCGCGGCAGGGCAGCGCGATGGGCGGCTTGAGCGAGGCCGCCCAGATTCTGTCGCCCCCGCCGATTTCGACCGAAGGCATGGAGAGGGTGCGCGATCGCTTCGCGGGTCTCGCCACTCGAAACGCCAGGTCGATCGGCGTCGAGGGTCCGTCCGGATCGACCGAGACAACACCGCCTCCCCCCGCGGCCGGCTCCGCGGCGGCGGAGGGCTCCGTCCCGGCTGCCGGTTCTCCCGGTGCCGCGGCGGGCGCACCGCCGGCCGGCCAGGCGGCGGCGGGCGGGAAATTCACCGGTCCCGCGCCGACCCGCCGGAAGCTCACGAGCAGGGACGTCAAGGATCTGACCGCGAAGCTCGAGCCGAAGTTCAAAGAGTTCCTCCAGCTCGTCGACCTGATCATCACGAAAGACGAGAAAGAGGTCTTTCTCCAGATCTCCGACAGCTACCAGAAGGACCGCTTCATCGAGGCCTTCTGGAGGCGGCGCTCGATCGATTCTTCGGGCATACGGACCGACTACCAGCACGTCTACACCGACCGGGTCCAGCTCGCGAAAGAGCAGTTCCGCAATCTGAACAACGACCGGGCCAAGGTCTTCATCATCAACGGCTCGCCCGATGGAATCGTGCCGATCGATTGCCAGGAGGTCTACGTTCCCCTGCAGATCTGGTACTACGACCGGCTCGAGAGCCTGAAGAGCAAGGTCTACCTGATTTTCTATCAACCGATGGGAATGGGCGACTACAAGCTGTGGACCCCGCTCGACGGCGAGGGAACCCTTCAGGTCGGCGGGTCGGCGGGCGGACTTTCCGGCGCCGGCGGACGGCGGGTCGATATCACCCGGTGCACGGAATGGCGCACGGTCCAGCAGGCCATCTCCTATACGACCGCGGTGCTCGGCTCCGGCGCGATGTCGATGGCCGGGGCCTCGAAGCTCTTCCAGCCGCCGATCGTCGAAACGGAGGGAGTCGATCAGGTCCTGTCCATGACGACGGAGATGGCCGCGGGGGCCGTTCCTGTGGGACTGACCAAGCTCGTTCGTTTTCCCGAGGCGCGCTCCAACAAGATCGGCGTCGATCTGTCCCTTCTGATTCCGAAGAAGGACTTGAAGCCGAGGGACCTCGGCGATGAGCACTTCTACAACGTGGACGTGATCGGCGAGGTGGTGAAGGGCGACAGGCTCATCGACAACTTCAAGTACCGCTTCGACGTGCCGACGGGCGAGGTCAACGCGGACAAAATCCCGGTGACGGTCCGAAGGTATCTCTACCCCGGTGAGTACAAGCTCGTATTGAAAGTCTCCGACGGCAACCAGAACGCCGAGGGACGGATCTCCGAAAGCCTCGTGGTCCCGGAACAGCCCGACCCCCTCTCGCCGGCCGAGCTCGCGGCTCGAGCTGCCGGGCGCGCCGTCGTCGAAAAGACGAAAGAGGTCGGGTTCGTTTCTTCGGCGGTCTCACTCCTCCCGATTGCCAGGGAGATTGCGACGGGGTTGCAGCGCTTCGAGACCAAGGTGGCCGAGGGCATCAAGGCCGTCGACTTCTACCTGAACGGCTCGAAGATCATGACGAAGACCCGCGCTCCGTTCCAGGCGGACCTGAACCTGGGCCCCCTTCCCCGGAAACAGACCGTCCGCGTGGTCGCGTACGGGGAGAACGGCCGCGCCGTCGGAGAGGACGAGTACACGGTCAACGAGGGGCGCGAGGTCTTCAAGGTCCGGATCCTCTCCCCGGAAAAGGGCGCGAAGGCCGGCGGGCCGACGAGGGTCGTCGCCGCGATCGCGGTTCCAGAGGGCAAGGCACTTCAGAAGCTCGAGTTTTATTCGAACGAGTCACGGGTCGCGACGCTCTACCAGGCGCCCTTCGAACAGACGGTCAACATCCGGGATTCGAAGAGCCTCGGTTACGTCCGGATCGTCGGCACGCTCGACGACGGAACGATCGCGGAGGACCTCCGGTACGTCAACGCCCCCGCCTATATCTCGGAAGTCTCCGTCGACGCGGTCGAGCTCTACACGTCGGTGAACGACAAGGGCCGCCCCGTCTCCGGCCTGCAAGCTTCAAACTTCAAGGTGTTCGAGGATGGCGCGATCCAGAAGGTCGAGTCCTTCGAGTACGTCAAGAATCTGCCGCTCTCGCTCGGGGTGATGATCGACACTTCGGCCTCCATGCTCGAATCGCTTCCCGACGCCGAGCAGGCGGCGATTTCATTCCTGGATTATTCGATCGGCGCGAAAGACCGGGCGTTCACGGTCTCCTTCGACAACGAGCCCTACATCCTCGCGAAGCTCACGAATCGCAAGGACAAGCTTTACCGTTCGATGGCCGGCCTGCGGGCCGAAGGCTCGACCGCGCTGTATGACGCGATCGTCTTCGGTCTCTACCAGTTCAGCGGTATCAAGGGAAAGAAGGCGCTCGTCCTGGTCACGGACGGTAAGGACACCTCCTCGAAGTTCGACTTCGACACCACGCTCGAATACGTGCGCAAGTCCGGCATCTCGATCTACGGCATCGGGCTGCGGATCTCGGGCGCTGACCTCGACGTAAAATACAAGCTGAACAAGCTGGCGAACGCCACCGGTGGCCAGACGTTCTACGTGGACTCCGCCAAGAAGCTCGACGCCATCTACAAGCAGATCAACGAAGAGCTCCGCAGCCAGTACCTGCTGACCTATTACTCGACCAATCCGCCGGGCAAGGACCAGTGGCACAAGGTCGAGGTAAAGGTCGAGCCGACGTCGCTCCAGGCGCGCACGATTTCGGGGTATTACCCGTAAGCCGTCGCCTTCGCTCACTTCGGGAGCTGCCTTCGCCGTGCGCGGCGAAGGCACCG
>JBDUBI010000246.1:0-17087 GCA_040004225.1 Acidobacteriota bacterium | reverse complement strand
GCGACGGATGGCGCCGGCTCGGACTCGGATCGCAGATGCACGCGCGCGTCCTCGCTGCGCGATGCGACGCGCACCCGGCCTATCGCTCGGAGGTGCACCTTCAGGCTCGCATCCCCGTTGACGACTGGACGGCCGTTCTGACCGGACGGCTGGACGGCTGCATCGAGAGAAACCCGGGCCACTGGTATATCGAAGAGCTCAAGTCGACGAACCTCTCGGTCGAAGGCATTCGCCCGAGCGGCGCCTCGTTCGAGCGTGACAGGCGGCAACTCCTGGCTTACTGCTCGCTGTGGCGCCGCCTCGGCCACGCGAACGTCTCCGGCGCGCTCGTCTACGTCGACATCGAGACGGGCGAAGAAGTCTCGATCGCGGTCTCCGACGCTTCCCGAGAATCCGACCGGGGCGTCGAGCGCGGCCTCGCGCGCATCCTGGGGATCTGGCGAAGTCAGGAGGCGGCGCGCCGGCGAAAGGCGACGGCGGCAGGACGGCTTCCTTTCCCGCACAGCGCGCCGCGGCCCGTCCAGCGGCCGTTGATGGAGGCGGTCGCCACGGCAATCGCGCAGGGGGAGACGCTCCTCGCGGAGGCCCCCACCGGATCCGGAAAGACGGCCGCCGCGCTTCACCCCGCGATGGCCGCGGGACTCAGATCCGGACGCCAGGTCGTCTTCCTCACCTCCAAGGGCCTGCAGCAGAAAATGGCGGTGCAGTCCCTGATCGGCATGAACGAGCGGACCTTCTCGACCGTCCAGGTGCGCGCGAAAGAGAAGATGTGCGCCAATGACCGCGTGCTCTGTCACGAGGAGTTCTGCCGCTTCGCGAAGAACTACCCGGAGAAGATGGAGCAGTCGAACATCCTCGGCCGCCTGCGGGACAGCTACTCGCACCACGACCCGACGACGGTTTTCGAAGAGGCGCGCCGGGAGGAGGTCTGCCCTTTCGAGGTGCAGCTCGAGCTCGCCGCGCGCGCCGACGCGATCGTCGCCGACTACAACTATGTGTTCGAGCCCGGAGTCGCTTTGCGGCATTTGACCGCCGAGGGCCTTCCGAACGCGATCCTGCTGGTCGACGAGGCGCACAACTTGCCGGACCGGGCCCGGCAGATCTTCTCCCCGGAGCTGCTCGAAGAGGAACTGCGGGGATTGAGAAACCGCCTCTCCCTCCAGCCGGGGGAGATCTTCGCGGACCTTCTCCTCTCAATCGATGACCTGCTCGCGCTGCTCGAGAACGCGGCCGACGAGTTGCCTGAGGGCGAGGCGATCGCCGAAACCGAGCCTCCGGCCGATGCGATCCGCGCCCTGCGCTCCGACTGGGAGCCGAAGCTGCTGCGTTATCTGGCGTGGAAGCGGGAATCGAAGCTCGCCCTCGTCGACGATCCCGTGATGGACGTCCACTTCGGGCTCCAGCGCTTCGCGGCCGTGCTCAACCTGTACGGCCCCGAGTTCACGTGCGTCGTCGAGCGCCGATCGGGCGGCACGCGCCTCGCGATCATCTGTCTCGACCCGGCGAAGGTGCTCGGTCCCGTCTTCGAGGCTGCATCCTCGACGATCTTTCTGTCGGCCACGCTCTCCCCTCCCGAGGCGTTCCAGCGGGTCCTCGGGCTCGAATCCGCGCGAACCTCGGCGCTCTCCCTTCCGCCTCCGTTCCCCCGCGAAAACCGCAAGCTGATGATCCTGCCGAACGTTCGCACCACGTACTCGGCGCGCGAGAAGAACTACGGACGCATCGCGAAGCTGATCGCGGAGATGTCCGACGCGCACGGCGGCAATGACCTCGTGCTCTTCCCGTCGTACCGGTTCCTGACCGAAGTGGCGGCGCTGATGCCGAAGACCCGCGCGCACCTGCTCGTTCAGAGGCCGAACCTGACCGACTTCGAGAGGCAGAACATCCTGGGCTCCCTCGCCGCTCCGCCGCCTCAGGGAATCCTTCTCCTCGCGGTCTCCGGCGGGATGTACGCGGAGGGCGTCGATTACCCGGGCGAGCTCATCTCCGCGGTCTTCGTGGTTTCACCGGCCCTTCCCCAGGTCTCCTTCGAGCGGGAGTTGCTGCGTCGCTACTTCGACGACCGCGAGGACGCCGGGTTTGACTACGCCTACCTGCAACCCGGAATGACGCGCGTCGTCCAGGCGGCGGGGCGTCTCATCCGCAGCGAGACCGACCGCGGCGTGATCGCGCTCATCTGCCGGCGGTTTCTCGAGGAGCCGTATGCTTCGCGTCTGCCCCGCGACTGGTACGACGAGAGCCCGTCCGAGCTGATCACGCAGCATCCCGCGCGGGAAATTCGCGAGTTCTTCGAGAGTTACAGGGCCGGAAAACCGGAGGACGCCTGATGGATCCAGACCTGTTCTACCGGAGAAAAAGGGTCCCGCGCGTCACCGTGGATGCGTGGATCCGGGACGACACGGGGCGGCTTCTCCTCATCCGGCGCGGCCGCCGTCCCTTCATCGGGCGATGGGGGCTCCCGGGCGGCTTTCTAGAATGGAAGGAGCGCGCGGAGGAGTGCTGCGCCCGGGAGGCGCTCGAGGAGACCGGCCTGGTAGTCGAGGTGGGACGACTTCTCGGCGTCTATTCGGATCCCGACCGCGACCCGCGAGGGCACAACGTGACCGTGCTGTACGACGCGATCCCCGTTGGAGGAAGGGCGAAAGGCGGCGACGACGCGGCCGAGGCCCGGTGGTTTTCGGAGAAGCAGCTCGAAGGCGTGGAGTTCGCCTTCGATCACCGGGACATCGTCACCGAACAGTTGGCTCGGCGGCCTCGCCGGCGGGCACCGCGGGCGGCGGGTCCTTCTCGGCGCGCTCGGACCGCCGCTTCTCGAGGATGACGAGCTCGCGCGCCTTGTCGAACTTCTCTTTGTGCCGTTCGATGCGCGCCACGGCGTCGTCGAGCGACGGGGAGAGGTGAACGAGGTCGAGGTCCTCGGGATTCATGAGGCGGCGCGGCACCATGTCCCGGCGCATCCACTCGAGCAGACCGCTCCACATGTCTCCGACCAGAATTACCGGCCGCTCGGTCATGAAACCGACCTGGAGCAGCTGCCACACCATCATCAACTCGAGAGTGCTGCCGATCCCGCCCGGAAAGATCATGAAGGCCTGCGACATCCGGACGAAGTGGTGGAGGCGTGAGAAGAACGTGCGGTGTGCGGTGACGCTGTCGAGATAAGGGTTCGCCTTTTCGTAGGGAATCGCGATGGTCAGCCCGTAGGAGCGGGTCTTGCGAGGCCCGCGATCGCGCATCGAGGCGGCCCCCTCGTTCGCGGCCTCCATGAGACCCGGGCCGCCGCCGGTGACGATGTCGCACCCGAGCTCCGTCAGCCGGGACGCGACCTCCCGCACCTGCGCATACTCCTTGTCGCCGGTCTGAACGCGGGCGCTGCCGAACACCGCGACCCGATAGAAGTTGAGCTCCGCGGGATTTAGAGACTCCAGCTCTTCGATCGTGTCCCACAGGCGCACGATGGTGCGGTCGATGATTCGCGCGACGTCCGGGGGGCGGCGCACCTTGCGCGGCTCTCTCATCGGCGGATCGCCGCACCGGCACCGGAGACAAAAGTGGGCATCGAGGGTAGGGAGGAGGTCAGTCGGCCGTTCGAAGGGTCGCCGAGAAGGCGCGCGCGAGAAGGCCGTCGTCCGTGACCGCCCACACGCTGTAGCGGTAGAAGGTCCCCGCCGCCGCGTCCGAATCCATGAAGGCATATCGAAACGACCCGTCCGCTTCGAGCGTGGAAGGCAGAATCTGCGGGCCGGTTCGGACGATCCGTCCATCCGCGGCGACCTCTTCGCGAAAGAGAGCCCAGCCCACGAGGCGCTCGTGACCCGAAGTGGTCCAGGAAATCCGGGGAGCGCCGGGGCCGGCCGAGGCCTGGGCGACGAGATTGGCGAACGGGAAGGCGGCGAGGGGCTCGACCGCCGCGGAAAGCTCTTCGAGAGGCGGCCCGCCGGCCGTGCCTCCGACGATCCAGTCGATGCGCGAGACTCCCGACAGCGGAAGGGTGCGGGTCGTTCCGGCCGCCCAGAACACGACGTCTGGCGGAAGCGCCGCATCCCGGTACCTGACGACCGCGGCAGCGGCCGCCCCCCGCTCCGGCCACGTGACCCGGAGCGCGCCCGTGGCGTCGGATCCGGGCAGGAACGTCCGGTGACGGACGGCAAATGTCGCAGGAGTCACGGCGTCGAGCGCTCCGGCCTGAAGATCCGCAAGCTGGACTCGCGAAGGAGCGGCCTCCGGTTCCACGATCGTGTACATGCGGGCGGCGGAACGAAGCAGGAGCAGGTCTTCCTTCTCCCCCGTCGTCTCCGTCCAGGTCGTCAGCAGAAGGGGCAGGACTTCCTCGCCGGATTGCGCGGCGCGCTCCCAGATCGTGCGGAGCGCGGCCGGACCGGCGGACCTGACAAACTCCTCGACGTAGAGCCGGCCGAACGAATCGGCCTGCCGCGCCAGGTCGAGCCCCGGAGCGGCGGCCGCGGCGCGAAGACCTTCGAGGCGCTCGTCGCTGCCTTCCCGTCCCGCCAGAGCTTCGGCAACGGCAGAGGTGAGGAAGCTGTGGTCCGGGGCTCCGTAGGCCTCCAGCGTCGCCTGCGCATAAAGCCGCGCGACGGCGCGGAGCGTCTCGCGGGCGGACAGTCCCGTCGCGTCGACCTCGATCGAAGCGCCGACCAGGCGGTGCCGGTCCACGCCATGGACGGCCAGGCGGCGAAGACCCTGTCCGTCCCGGCGCGCGACGTAGATCCGCAGCGGGTCGCCCGCGGAGAGGGGATCCGCCCAGCCGTGCCGCTCGTGAAGCTCCGTCCGAAGCCGCCTCAACTCTGTCGCCAGGGCAGCGCGGAAGGCGGAGTCTTCGCCTTCGTCGGCGAGATCGATTTTCCCTTCCAGGAGGGCTTGAGGGGCGCTGAAACTGTGGAAGGCACTCGATGCCCACTCGCTTCGGGCCGAAACATCACCGCTTCGCTCCAGAGCGGGAACCTGCGTCGCAAAAAGACACAACCCACCGCAGATCAGCAGCTTACGCGAGATACCGGCGGTCCAGTTGTGGTGCATCAATTTCAGAATAGTCTGCGGGCGCGGCCTCGTCAACGCTTTTACGGATCTCGGAATGCCCGCGTCGAGGCGATCTGGTCGTTTCTTGCGGGCTCGATCCCCTCTTGTCGCGAGGACGGGCGCGGCGAGGCCTAGACGGCGGGCGAGGACGCCGGCGGTGCCGGGGAACCGGCGGGGATCGTCACAACGACCACCGTGATGTTGTCGACGCCGCCCTTTCTGTTCGAGAGGTCCACCAGCCGCTCGCAGATTCCCTGGGAGGTGGTTTCGGCGAGCGCGACTTCGCGGATCTCCTCGTCGCCGAGCATCGTGGTCAAGCCGTCCGAGCAGAAGAGGAATCGGTCTCCGGGCTGAAAAACGAGCTCCTGGAGGTCCGGAGAGACGGACGGGCCACCGCCGAGGGCGCGGGTGACGACATTTTTGAGCGGATGCGATTTCGCTTCCTCCTCCGTGAGGATCCCGGCGTTGACCTGCTCATGGACCCACGAGTGGTCATCGGTCAGGCACGAGAGCTGCCCGTCCCGCAGGAGGTAGGCGCGACTGTCGCCGACATGGGCCAGAGAAAGGATCTTCTCGTTCAGCAGCCCGGCGACGACGGTCGTCCCCATCCCCTTCAGCCACGGCTGGGCGGCCACCGCCGACATGACGCGCTCGTTCGCCTTCTCGATCGCGACCGCGAGACGGTTGCTGTTGAAGTCGAGCTCGTGGTTGTACTTGAAAGGCCAGGTCGCCTCTTCCTTCTGGCGCGTGGCGGCGATGAACTCGTTGATCGTCTCGACCGTGATCTTGGACGCGACCTCGCCGGCCGCGTGGCCGCCCATCCCGTCGGCGACGATAAAGAGTCCCTCCTCCGCGTCGAACGCGAAGGAATCCTCGTTGTGTTTACGCTTTCGGCCGACGTCACTCAGACCGAAGACCTCGATGCTCGTCATGTTCAGAAGTCAGGCCCCCTTGACGGCGCGTTGTGCCCGAATGTCTTCGAGCGCCTTGCGGACGTCGTGCGCCGAAGGATCCCAGCGCATCGCTTCCTGAAAGGCCTTCTCCGCCTTCATGAGGAGGCCTGCCTGCCGGAAGACCGTTCCGGCGTCCTTTAAAAGCCGCACGTTCTGGGGCTCGATCGCAATCGCGATCTCGAGTGCCTTCACGGCGGTCCTCAGGTCACCGGACCGGGCGGACGCCAGCCCGAGGTAATGCTGCGCGCGGACATCCGTCGGATTCCGGTGGGCGGCGAGCGAGAAGTTGCCCGCCGCATCCGCGTATTTCTGCTCCTTGTACGCGACGATGCCCTGGGCGACGTAGGTCTGCGCGACAGCGTCGGAATCCGTATTGCCGGCGCTCGTCGCAACCACCATCGACCGCTCGAAGTCGTACATCTTGCGGCGCTCCGGATTTGTCAGCACGTTCACAGCCTCGGCGAACTCCTGGAATTTGGCCTCGGCCTCCATACGCCGCTCGGCCGGTGCCCGATCGGGATGGGCTTCGCGCGCGAGCCCTCGAAAGCGCTCGCGGATCTCAACTTCTGTCGCGTCGCGCGCGACTCCCAGCAGCTCGTAGTGGTCAACATCTCGGGGCATGGGTTACCTGTTCCGCGTCCGAAAGTTACTGAAAAGACTAACATAAGGGAATCCGACCGCCCCGGCAACCCGCGCCATTCCCGCTGGGGAGGTCCGGAACCTTTTCGGCAACTCTAACCCGCTCCGGGAAGTGATGCCGCCAGCTTCCAAACGCGGGACCGGGCTCGCGCCCCGGGTCCCGGCCAGGCAGCGGAGTGGCGACTCAGGTCTTCGCGGGGCAGGACGTTTTTACGCCGGGATTCCGCGAGCTACTTGCGGCGCTCCAGCAAGAGCTTTCGCGCGGAAATCCGGATTCCTTCGGGGAGATTGGGGTCCCGCATCACCGCCTTCAAATCGCGCTCGACCAGTCTCTTGATCAGAGGAAGCGTCACCGCCAGGTTCACCTTCGGATTTTTGACGAGCGCGCTGATGATCGCGGGCTTTCGCATCCACTCGCGATTCTGGGCGATCTTTCGAAAAATGTCTTCGTCCAGGTGGCGCATGCCGCAAAAAGATTCCACCTCGTTGACCGTGAGCCCCCGCCCCTTCAGAACGGCTGAACCGACGAGTTTGTTGGCATCGCACATCAGGATCCGGCGCTCTTCCTTGCCGCCGCTGTAGGCGAGCTTGATCTTTTCCGATACCGTCATGACCGCGATGCGCCGGTAGGCCGCGGCCGTCGTGAGCGAGGTCTCGAGGTCCGCCAGTCCGGGGTCCCGACCCGCGGCGCGGATGGCTTTGGCCCTCACCTCTTCCGCCTCCGCTTCCGCGATTTCGACCGCGAGGCGCTCGTCTTCCTCGTCCTTCGCCTCGTCCGCCGCCTGCTTTCGCTTTCCCTTTTCGAAAAACTCCTCACGGATCTCGAGAAGCCGCCGGCGCGTGTCCGTCGTGAGCTCCGGGTTCTCGAAGAGCGCGTCGATCAGCTCCGGATTCCGGAGAAGCCGCACCTGATTGACGACGAGCGCTTCCTGCGGCCCGCCGCTGACCGTGCGGGCGAGGCGGCTGAGGGTCGCGTCGGATACCGCGGGATTGCGGATGACCTGTTCTAAGACGAGCGGATCCTCGCTGGTCGCGGAGATGGCTTCGAGATCCGAAGCCGTGGGGTCCGCATAAAGGATGAAGCCGGCCAGCGTGTCCGGAGAGGTGTTCCGAAGCGTCTGGCGGGCGGTTTCGCCGACATCCAGGTCCTCCAGCACCGCGAGCAACGCCCGGGTCTGGTCGAGGACGTCGAGGGGGAGGAGGTTACGGGCGGCGAACTGCCGGACCTCCGGCGGCGCTTCCCCGGAACGAAGAAGCGAGACGAGGTCCTGGGGATCCTGGGATTTGGTAGCCGCCAACGCAGGTCAGCCGCGGGACGACGCGGCCGGGAGCGGGAGATCGCGGACCACCTCGCCCGCGACGCCGAGCGGCTCGAGGGCGCGGCCGTCGACGCTGACACGAACTCCGCCGGCGTTGCCGAGCGTGAGCCGGAATCCGTCCTGGGCCTGCAGGCGCCGGGTCTCGCCGCGGTGCACCATGCCGTTCAAGATCGTCTTTCCGTCCGCGTCCACTTTCGCCCAGGAGTCTTCGGCGAACTCGAGCGTGAGCGTGATTCCGCGAGCGGCGACGGGCGCATTCTCGAGCGCCACCGGCTCCGCCTCGCCCGCGACGGGAGTCGCCGGCGTGTTCGCGGCCGCATGATCCATTCTGTTCTGGATGAAGGGAGTGGCCTCGTTGGAAACGCCGACGTTCTTGAAAGCGACAGGTTCCGAGCGAGGCGCGACGACGGTTGGCGCCGCCGACCGATCGTGACGCTGGGGGCTGGCGATGAACCCGAGCACCAAGAGAATCGCGGCGACGCCCCCGACCATCAGGCTGGCCGAGCCTCTCCGCCCCCGAAAAAACCGGGAGCGGGGACGGGCTTTCTTCGGGGAGGCCGCTTCCCTCGGGCCGCCGGCGAGATCCGCCAGATACGCATTCACTTTTTCCTCGGGGTCGATGCCGAGGTGCAGAGCGTACGCGCGAATGAACCCGCGGGTGAACGCGGGAGCGGGCAGCCGCTCGAGGTTCCCCTCCTCGAGAGCCGTCAACAGGCGAATTGAGATCTTCGTCGCCGAGGAAATTTCCTCGATCGAAATCTCGCGAATCTGTCGCTCGCGGCGAAGCTCTTCGCCAAATGCGAGCGCGGGGAAGTCGGTCATTTTGTTTCCCGGGCTGAAGGTAAATGCTAGCCGGGCACGTCCCGTTCCGCAAGAACTCTTTCCGCGCACGCCGCCAGGAGCCTGGAGATCCCGGGATTTTCGAGCAGTTCCCTCAGATCCCGGGACGAGGTGGAGGTCAGAAGTCCGAGGCCGGCGGCCGTCGGGAGGGCCTGATTGCGCAGCAGGGCGGTCCGCACCCCCGGCCGCAGGGTCCAGCGGGGGTGGGCGGCGATCGCCGCCAGCGCGGCGGGGCTCGCCTCCGGCCGGGCCGCCGCCTGGACGACGTCCGGCTCGGTCGTGAAGCGATTGTCGAGCAGAGCCGCGACGACGCGGGGATCCGGGTCGACCCTCAGCGACGCCAGCACGCCCCTCCCCGCCGAGCGGGCGAGGTCAATCCGCTCTGCCAGGGCCATTTCCGAGAGCCTCCGGAGAAGATCGCGCTCGGCGGCCCGTCGGATCTCCGGGTGGATGCGGACGTCGGCGGAAATGTGCGCGAGGTCCCGCCAGAAGAGGGTCGAAACGAGCGAAAGCGCCTCCCGGCGGGGGGTCCTCGGATGGGCCGCGAGCAACCGACGGACGACGTGGGAGCGACGCGCGGAGCGGTCCCCAAGGATTTCCTCGAAACGCTCGCGAGGCAGATCGCTCTGCCGGAGCAGCTTGAGAAGGGCGCCCTCCGTCACACGCTCAGCTCCGGATCCGACGCTCCCGGCGGCTTCGGCGGTCCTCGCTCCCCTTCCCCGCCTCTCCTCGGCGGGCACAGGCGCGAGCCAAGGATCCGGCCAGCGCGCCCACGGCCTGCGCGACCGGCCGGCCGGCGCTCCGCGCCTCCTCCGCGGCGCGGACGAGCGCGGATCCCACCACGACCCCATCCGCCAGCCGCGCCGTCTGCCGCGCCGCATCGGGTGTGGAGATCCCGAAGCCGACGGCGAGCGGAAGGCCTCCCGAATTCCGCCGCGCGCGTCGGACGGTCTCCTGCAGATCCGGCGAGAGGGCGCCGCGCGCCCCGGTGATCCCCGAGCGTGAGACCACATAGAGGAAGCCGCTCGAAAGCCGGCCGGCGGCGGCCATCCGGGCGGGGGGCGAGGTCGGGGATACGAGGAACACCGTATCGAGACCGCCGGTGCGGAGGACAGGCTGGTACGCGGGTGCCTCGTCGGGAGGAAGGTCGGTGATGAGCACGCCGTCGATGCCGGCCGCTCTCGCCTCGCGGGCGGCGCGCTCGAAACCGAACCGCAGGAGGGGGTTCAGGTACGTGAACAGCACGAGGGCGAGGGACGTCTCTCGCCGGATCCGGGCCGCGGTCGAGAGTACCGCCTCGAGCGTGGTCGCCGATGCCAGGCCGCGGGCGGCCGCGCGCTGTATCACGGGACCGTCGGCAATCGGATCCGAAAAAGGCACTCCGAGCTCGAGGATGTCGGAGCCGCTCTCCTCCAGAACCCGGGCGAGCACCGCCGTCGTCTCGAGGTCGGGGTCGCCCGCCGTCAGGTACGGGATGAACGCCGCCCGGTTCTCGGAAGCAGCGCGCGCAAACGCGGCCGCGATCCGGCCGGAGGAGGGGGACCCGCTGCCCGATAACGGCCGAGGGCCCCTCACGAGCCGGCGCCGCGAAGGACGCGCTCGACTTCGGCGAGATCCTTGTCGCCCCGGCCCGACAGATTGACGAGGATGGACGCGGAGCGAGGCATCTCGGAGGCGAGACGGCAGGCGTAGGCGACGGCGTGCGCGCTCTCGAGCGCCGGGATGATGCCTTCCGCGCGAGACAGCGCCGCGAACGCCTTCAGCGCCTCGGTATCGTCGACTCGCACGTAGGTCACCCGGCCTGAGCGCGCGAGCTCGGCGTGCTCCGGTCCCACCGCCGGATAGTCGAGCCCGGCGGAAACCGAGTGCGTCGCGAGGATCTGTCCGCCCGCATCCTGAAGAAGCATGGTCAGGGTCCCGTGCAGCACGCCAAGCGAGCCACCGGAGAATCGCGCGGCGTGATCGCCGGGGCCTGTTCCTCGCCCGCCGGCCTCGACGCCGAAGAGCTTCGTCTTACCCCGCAGAAAGGCCGAAAAGAGGCCTATCGCGTTGGAGCCCCCGCCGACGCACGCCACCGCGGCGTGGGGATCCCTCCCGGCCAGCCGCCGGAACTGCGAGCGCGCCTCCTTCCCGATCACCGACTGAAGGTCGCGCACGAGAGAGGGATAGGGGTGCGGGCCGAGCGCCGAGCCGAGCACGTAATGCGTCGTCTGGACGTTCTCGGTCCAGTCGCGCATCGCTTCGTTGATCGCGTCCTTCAATGTCTGCGACCCGGAGTCGACGCCAACCACCTCCGCGCCGAGGAGCCTCATGCGGGAGACGTTCGGCGCCTGGCGCTGCATGTCGATCACGCCCATGTACACGACGCAGGGCAGCCCGATTTTCGCCGCCGCGGCGGCCGTGGCCACGCCGTGCTGCCCGGCGCCCGTCTCGGCGACCACCCGCGATTTGCGCATCGCCTTCGCGAGCAGGACCTGGCCCAGGGAGTTGTTGAGCTTGTGGGCCCCGGTATGCAGGAGGTCTTCGCGTTTCAAGACGATCCGCGCTCCGCCGGCGTCCCGCGTCAGGTTCTCTGCGACCGTGATCGGGGTGGGCCGCCCCGCGTAGTCGCGAAGGAGCGACGCGAGCTCGGCGCGGAATCGCGGGTCGCGCCGCCACCGCGTCCAGGCGCGGTCCAGCTCCTCGAGCGGCGCCATGAGCGTCTCGGGTGCGAAGCGGCCTCCGTACGGCCCGAAGTATCCCGGGCGTTTTTTCTCACGCGAGACGCGCATCGGCTTCCTCCACGGCGCGGAAAAACCGGGCCATCTTTTCTCTATCCTTGACGCCCGGCGCGGATTCCACTCCAGACGCCACGTCCACGGCCGACGGGCGCACGCGGGCGATCGCCTCGCCCACGTTCTCCGGCGCGAGCCCCCCCGCCAGGAAGACGGGCACGGGCCACCGCGTCCCGGCAATGAGGCTCCAGTCGAACGTCTCTCCCGTTCCGCCCGCCAGTCCGGCAACGGCCGTGTCGAAGAGAATCGCCCGGCAGCGCGCGAGTGTGGCGTCCGGGCCGGGCGGTCCCCCGTTCCCGATCCGCGTTACGGCGAAGACAGGCCGGGGCGCCGCGTCGAGGTCCTCTCGCCGCAGCGGCCTGTGAAGCTGAACGAAGTCGAGCGCGGCCGCCTCCGCCGCTTCGCGCATCTCTTCCGCGCTTTCGTGCACGAACACGCCCACCCGCAGGACGTGCGGGGGCGCGACGGCAACCAGGCGTCCCGCCACCGCCGGCGAGATGCGCCTGGGCGAGGCGGCCGAGAAGTTGAACCCGAGGTAACGCGCACCGAGCTCGCAGGCGAGCGCGACGTCCTCCGCACGGGTGAGCCCGCAGACCTTGACGTCGGTCACGCGCGCAGCTCCCGGAGAGCGTTCTCGGGGTCTTCCGAACGGAGAAGCGCCTCTCCGACTAAGAACGCCTCGTAGCCCGCCTTGCGCAGCCTCTGGATGTCCGCCGGTCCGTGAATTCCGCTCTCGGCGAGGCGAACGGGGCCCCCGGGAAGAGCCGGCGCCAGGGCCTCGAGCGTCTCGAGACGGGTCGAGAAGTTCGAAAGATCGCGGGCGTTGACGCCGATGACGTCGGGAGACGCCGCGGCGGCGCGCCCGATTTCTCCGGCGTCATGCGCTTCCGCGACGACCGCCATTCCGAGGGCACGCGCGGCGTCCGAAAACTCGGCGAGCTCCGCGTCGCTCAGGATTCTCGCGATCAGCAGAATCGCGTCGGCTCCCAGAGAGGCGGCGAGCTCGATCTGCCGGGTGGACACCACGAAGTCCTTCCAGAGGGCGGGCAGCCCGGCGATGCGCCGCGCGCGGGGAAGCCACCCGGGCTGGCCGCCGAAGTGGTCCTCCTCGACGACGACGGACAGAGCCGCGGCGTGGCCCCGGCGGTAAGCGAGCGCCATCGTCTCCACCTTGCCCGCCGCCCCGGGCAGGATTTCGCCGGCGGACGGGGACCGGTGCTTGATCTCCGCGATAATTCGCACGCCCGGTTCCCGAAGCGCCGCCACGAATCGGCCGCCGTCGGAGGCCGGAACCGAGGCGTCGCGGTCGGACGCCTCGTACTCTCCCCGACCGAGCCTGATTTTCTTGTCTGCCACGATCCTGGCGAGAACGTCCGTCATGCGGGAGCCCCCGCCGCGGCCGAGCTCTCCGAGCACAGCCGCTCGAAGATCGCTCGCGCTCCCCCGCCGTCCAGGGCGTGGGCGGCCCGCTCGTACCCATCCGCGACGTCGTGTGCGCTCCCCTCGACCGTCAACGCGACGGCGGAGTTCCAGAGCACGGCATTGCGCCGCGGTCCCCGCTCTCCTTCGAGCAGCGCCCGGAGCATCGCCGCGTTTTCGGCGGCGTCGCCCCCCTTGAGCTCTTCGGGAGAGACGGCGTCGTTGGGAAGAAGCGACAGGTCGAGCTTCCAGGGACGGGTCCACCCATCCCGCACTTCGACCCCCGAGGCTTCGACGCCCGGGATGAACTCATCGAGGCCGTTTGCGGAGTGAAAGACGATCGCCCTCTCGGCGCCGAGAGACGCCAGGGCGTCGGCCAGGAGCCGCACGAGCTCCGGGCGCCCGACGCCGATCAACTGTCGCGTCGCGCCGGCGGGATTGGCCAGCGGACCGAGCGCGTTGAAGATCGTCCGGACACCGAGCTCCCGTCGCACGGTCCCGAGCTCCTTCATCGCCGGATGGAAAGAGGGCGCGAAGAGGAAGACGAGCCCGACCTCGTCTAAGACCCGACCCGCCGCTTCGGGCTCGAGGTCGACGGCGACGCCGCAGGCGGAAAGGACGTCTGCCGAGCCGACCCGCGAGGAGATCGACCGGTTCCCGTGCTTGGCGACCGACGCGCCCGCGCCCGCGGCGACGATGGCCGCGGCCGTCGAAAGGTTGAAGAGATCTCGCCCGATGCCGCCCGGACCGCACGTGTCGAGCAATGGCGCGCGGGAGGTCGGCACCCGCCGCATCCTCGTCCGCAGCGCGGCCACGGCGCCCGCGATCTCCTCCGACGTCTCCCCGCGCGTCGCGATGCCGAGGAGGATCGCCCCCTTCTGCGCCTCCGACGCCTTCCCGTCCATGAGATCCAGAAACATCCGCTCCGCGAGATCGCGCGGCAGGGTCCGGCGGCCGGCGACGACCCGCAGCCCTTCGGCGACGTCCGGCGTCATGTCGCGAGCCCGCGGACGAAGTTGGCGAGAATGCGATTCCCCTCGGGAGTGAGCACCGACTCGGGGTGAAACTGGAGGCCGAAGACCGGCCGGCTGCGGTGCGCGATCGCCATCACCAGGCCGTCGTCGCTGCGCGCCGTGACGGCGAGCTCCGGGGGAAGGCTCTCTTCGCGGACAACCAGCGAATGGTACCGCGCCGCGGCAAACGGTTCGGAGACGCCGGAGAAGATCCCCTCCCCCGAGTGCCGGACTTCCGAGCTCTTTCCGTGCCGCGGAGCCGGCGCCCGTTCGACGACCGCTCCGTGGAAAACGCCGATGGCCTGGTGGCCGAGGCAGACGCCGAGGAGCGGAACGCCCCGATCCTCGCAGGCGCGGATCATGTCGATCGAGCGGCCCGCGTCCTCCGGGCGGCCGGGGCCGGGCGAAATGATCACCGCGCGCGGCCCCCGGTCGAGAGTCTCGGCCGGCTCGAACCGGTCGTTGCGCACGACGACGATGTCGGAATCCCACGCGCCCACGGCCTGCGCCAGATTCCACGTGAAGGAGTCGTAGTTGTCGATGATGACAATCATCGCGTCATGACTCCGTGGAGGACGATCATCGGTGCCCGACCATTCATCGTGGCGCGCCCTCGGCCGCTTCGGCCGCCCATTCCCGCGCCATCGCGATCGCCTGGAACAGCGCGGCGGCCTTGGCCTCGGCCTCGCGGTACTCGGTCTCCGGCACGGAGTCCGCGACGATCCCGGCGCCGGCCTGGATCCGGCACACTCCGCCCTCGACGACCGCCGTCCGGATCGCGATCGCCACGTCCAGGTTCCCGGCGGCATCGAGATACCCGACCGCGCCGCCGTACACCCCCCGCCGGGACGGTTCGTAGCCGTCGATGAGCTCCATGGCGCGGATCTTCGGGGCCCCCGTCAGCGTGCCCGCGGGAAAGCACGCCGCCAGCGCGTCCGTGGCGCGTCGGCCCGAGGCCAGGTCTCCGTGCACTTCCGAGACGATGTGCTGAACGTGGGAGTACTTCTCAACCGCGGCATACCGAGGGACACGGACGGTGCCGGTGGCGGACACGCGGCCGAGGTCGTTTCTGGAAAGATCCACGAGCATGACGTGCTCCGCCCGCTCCTTCGGATCGGCGAGAAGCCGCCGGGCGAGCTCCGCGTCCTCGGCAGGGACCGCCCCGCGGGGGGCGGTCCCCGCGATCGGCCGCGTTTCCGCGTGCCCGCCGCGGCACCGGACGAGCATCTCCGGAGACGCTCCGAAAATGGACGCCTCGCGCGTCTCCAAAAAAAACAGATAGGGCGAGGGATTCAGCATCCGGAGCGCCCGGTAGACTTCGAACGGGTCGACGTCGAGCTCCAGCGTCCAGCGCTGTGACAGAACCACCTGGTACACCTCTCCGTCCCGGATCGCCTCCTGCGCTTGCAGGACGCGCTCTAAGAAACGCTCGCGCGGCATGCCGGCCCGGGGGGGCTCCGACCCCTTCGTTCCCGCCGCGCCGGCGGGGTCGGGGGCGCGAAGGAACGCCTCGAGGCGGTCGAGCCGCGCGATCGCGGCCGCAGCGGCCGCCGTCGCCGCCGCTTCGCCCGTTCCTTCGGGGACGACGTCGGTGACGAGAAGGAGCCGCTGCCGCGCGTGATCGAAAGCGACGACCGATTCGAAGCGGAGAAAGAGCGCGTCCGGAATTCTCCCCTCCCGGGGATGCGAGTCGGGAATGTCTTCGAAGAGACGCACGGCGTCGTAACCAAGAAACCCGACGGCTCCCGAGGAGAGCGGCGGAAGATCGGGGTCTCCGACGAAACCCGGCCGCGTCGCCAGCGTATCGAGCGCGGCCAGAAAGTTCCCGCCCGCCGCCCGGACCCCGGTTCGGTCCTCGATCCGGATGCCGCGGTCGTCCGCCGTCAGCCGCGAGACGGGCTCGCACCCGAGGAAGGTGTAACGCGCGATCGTCTCGCCGCCCTCGACGCTCTCGAGCAGGAAGCACTCGGACCCCCCCGCGCGCATGCGGCGGAACAGAGTCACCGGCGTCAACGCATCCGCCGGAAACGCCCGGGCCACGGGAGTCGCGACTCCGCCCGCCGCCCGCGAGGCGAACGCCTGCCGCTCGGCCTCCCGCCGCGCGCTCACGGCCGACGCTCCGAGAGGATTCCCCGAACCTCTTCCAGGGTGGCGTCCTCCATCCCGAAGAGACGCGCCTGTCGAAGCGCCTGCCCGGCAAACAGGGTCAGCCCGACGATCACGGCGCAGCGCGCCCGACGCGCCGCGGCGACGGTGGCCGTCTCCCCCGAACGCCGGTAGACGCAGTCGAAGACGAGCGGGCGGTTTTCGAGGACCCTCGCCGGAATGCCCGGCGGATCCCCGTCGGCGGAACCGACCGGGGTCGTGTTGACGTAGAGGTCCGCTTCGGTCTCGGAGACGTCGTTCCACGCGACGGCGTCGACGTTCATCTGCGCGGCGAGCGCGTCGGCGGCCTCGTTCCTCCGGCTCGCGACGACGACGTCGTATCCGATCCGGCGGGCGGCGACGATCGCCGCGCGCGCGGTACCGCCGGCCCCCATCACCACGGCCGAGCGCCCCTCCCCGGTGTCATGGTCGGCGAGGGGGTCGAAAATCCCGTCCACGTCCGTGTTCTCCGCGCGCCAACGGCCGCGTTGCCAGACGAGCGTGTTGGCCGATCCCGCCGCGCGCACGTCCTCCGACGGAACTCCGAGAGACGCCGCATCGAGCTTCCAGGGACGCGTGACCGAGAATCCGCGAAAGCGCGCGACGCTCGCAAGCTCCGCCGGATTTTCCTTCAGGAAGTCGGGAGTCGGCAGAGGCAGGTAGAGAGAGCGGAGGCCTCGGGCGCGGAACAGCGCGTTGTGAAGATGCGGCGACAGCGAGCGTGTCGAGTCGCCCGCCACGATTCCATAAAGGGCGTCCGGGAGAAACGGCGCGGCCGTTCCATAGGTGCCGGTGAGCTCGGCGATTGAGAGCTGCCCCCGGGCGGTGGGCGCTCCGACCGATCCAAAGACGAGCGCCGCGCCGAGATGCGCCGACAGGATCCGCCCCGGAGCGCTCGCCGGTCCCATGGGAAAGACCGACACCGGGAAGGGCCTCGCCACCGACTGC
>JBDUBI010000014.1:0-17173 GCA_040004225.1 Acidobacteriota bacterium | reverse complement strand
AGGCGCAGCTCTGCCCCCTCGCCCCGCGCTCGGGGAGAGGGTTGGGGTGAGGGGGGCCCGCGGTAGGCGCTGCGTCTTGGCGGCTGCGGTGAACAAACACGTCCCTTGTCCTGCGCTCAGGAAGAGGCTTCGTCTGAGGGGCCGTTCTCCTTCCGTCCATATAATCCCGGCCTTCTCGAGGGTTTTCTGCGCGCCCGGGCGGCGCGAGAAGGAAAGAGGAACTGCCATGCGACTCCGCGCTCCCCTTTGCGCTCTGCTGCTGACGGCCGGGTGCCTCGCGCCTCGGGCGCTCGCCGCCGCCCCGGCGCCGCCGGCGGCGGGGCCGGGCATCGACATCCACGACACGCGGCTGCTGTCCGAGCCCGCCATCAGCGCCGAAAGGATCGCGTTCATCTACGCGGGCGACCTCTGGGTGTGCGACCGGGACGGCCGCAACGTCCGCCGTCTGACCTCCGACGTCGGTGCGGAATCGAACCCTGCGTTTTCCCCCGACGGACGGTTGATCGCTTTCTCCGCCCAGTACGAGGGGAACATCGATGTGTACGTGGTCTCCGTCGACGGCGGCGTTCCGCGTCGGCTCACCTGGCATCCCGGCGCCGATATAGTCCAGGCCTTCACGCCGGATGGCTCGGCGGTGCTCTTCACATCGCCCCGCGCCGTCCACACGACGCGCTACCGGCAGCTCTTCACGGTGCCGGTCGGCGGGGGCAACGATACGGCGCTTCCGATTCCCAACGCGGACCGCGCCGCGTACTCTCCGGACGGGCGTCGGATCGCCTACAACCCGCTCGGGCCGGCGTACAAACAGTGGAAGCGCTACCGGGGCGGCCTGGTCTCGCGCGTCTGGGTCTACGACGTGGAGACCCATGCGGTCGAAAAGGTGCCTCAGCCGAAAGGCCGCTCGAACGACGCGGCCCCGATGTGGCTGGGCGAAACGGTTTACTTCCTGTCGGACCGCGATGGAGAGTTCAACCTCTACTCGTGGGACCCGCGCGGGAAGACCGTGTCGCGGCTGACGACGCACTCCGATTTTCCGGTCGTGAACGCTTCGGCCGGAGGCGGCGCGATCGTGTACGAACAGGCGGGCTACATTCACGTCTATGACCCGAAGGCGCGAGGCTCTCTCCGCGTGCCGATCGGCGCCGCTTCGGATCTCCAGGAGACACGGCCCCGGTTCGTCAAGGGCGCCAAATACGTCCGTTCGGCCTCTCTCTCGCCCTCGGGAGCGCGGGTCGCGGTCGAATTTCGAGGCGAGATCCTTTCGGTGCCCGCCGACAAGGGGGACGTGCGGAATCTGACGAACACGACCGGCGCGCACGAGCGTTCGCCGATCTGGTCGCCAGACGGCCGGCGGATCGCCTATTTCTCGGATGAGTCGGGGGAGTACGAGCTGTGCGTCCGCAGCCAGGACGGGAAAGGGGAGCCCTCCCGCTTCAAGCTTCCGGGCGCCGGGTACTACGACCGCCCTGTCTGGGCTCCGGACAGCCGCAAGATCGCGTTCACCGACAATTCCTGGAGCGTTTTCTGGATCGACGTCGGCACCGGCGCGGTGAAGAAGGTGGGATCCGAATATCTTTACGGGCCGAACAAGACCGTCCGGCCTGCCTGGTCGCCCGATTCGCGGTGGATCGTCTACACGCTCGCCAACCGCACGTACATCCAGACGGTGTACGCCTACTCTCTCGAGCAGGACAAGGCGTTTGCCGTCACGGATGGATTGTCCGACGTGTCTGAGCCCGTTTTTGACCGCAGCGGCAAGTACCTCTATTTCCTGGCCTCGACGAACGCCGGCCCGGTGCGCAACTGGTTTTCGATGGAGAACGAAGACATTCGCGTCACGCGCTCCATCTACATGGCCGTCCTGCGGAAAGATCTGCCGTCGCCGCTGGTCAAGGAAAGCGACGAGGAAAAGCTGACACCGGAGGAGAAGCGCGATAAAGAGCAGAAGGGCAAGGACGATAAGAAGGGTGCGCCGGTGGCGGAGGAAGAGAAGCCCGCCGCCGCTTCCTCCTCTTTGCCGTCGGAGAAGTCGGGAGAGGAAAAGCCCCGCACGCCGCCACCCGTCGAACGGGTCAGGATCGACCGGGACGGACTCGAATTCCGGATTCTCGACCTCCCGGTTCCGGCGGCCGAGCTCTCGAGCCTCCAGACCGGTCCCGCCGGTCAGATCTTCTATTTGCGGGAAGTGGACGGCAAAAAAGCGCTCCAGCGGTTCGACCTGAAAGACCGCAAGACGGAGACTCTACTGGCCGAGGCCGACGGATTTGAAGTGTCGGCGGACGGAAAGAAGGTCCTTTATCGCGTCAAGGAAGCGTGGGCCATCTCCGCGTCGTCGACTAAAAAGATCGACACGTCGGAGGGAAAGATCAAGATGGATGCGCTCGAAGTGCGGATCGACCCGCGCGCGGAGTGGCCCCAGATCTTTCAGGAGGCGTGGCGGATCAACCGGGACTACTTTTACGACCCGAAGATGCACGGCGTCGACTGGAAGGCGATGCGGGAGAAGTACGCGGCATTTCTGCCCCACGTGGTGGTGCGGGACGACCTGAACCGCGTCATCCAGTGGATGTGCAGCGAGCTGTCGGTGGGACATCACCGGGGCGGCGGGGGAGACCATTTCCTGGAGCCGACCTCCGTTCCGGGGGGTCTTCTCGGCGCGGACTACGCCGTGGAGAACGGCCGTTATAAGTTCAAGAAAGTTTACGGAGGCCTGAACTGGAACCCGGAGCTGCGGTCACCCCTGACCGAACCGGGCGTCAACGTCCGCGCAGGCGAGTACTTAATCGCCGTCGGCGGGCGGGACGTCAGGTCCCCCGCGAACCTCTACAGCTTCTTCGAGAACACGTCCGGGAAGCTGACGGAGATCACGGTCGGAGGCAATCCCGACGGTTCCGGCGCCCGCACCGTCACGGTGGTCCCCATTGCGGCGGAGGCCGCTCTTCGGAACCGGGACTGGGTCGAGGGGAACATCCGCAAGGTGGACGCGGCGACTCAGGGACGCGTGGCCTATGTGTACGTCCCGAATACGGGCAGCCTCGGCCACACGTATTTCAAGCGCTATTTCTTCCCGCAGGCGTACAAGGACGCGGTGATCTTGGACGAGCGTTACAACGGCGGCGGGAGCGTGGCGGACTATTACGTCGATGTCCTGCAGAAGCCGCTGATCGCGTACTGGGCCATGCGCTACGGTGCCGACATGAAGACGCCGAGCGCTTCCATCCAGGGGCCGAAGGCGATGATCATCGACGAGAACGCGGGTTCCGGCGGAGACCTTCTTCCCTGGATGTGGCGGAAATTCGGCGTCGGGACGCTGATCGGCCAGCGGACGTGGGGAGGGCTCGTCGGCATCCTCGGATTTCCGGTTCTGATGGATGGCGGCACGATCACCGCGCCGAACCTGGCCATCTGGGACGCGGAGAAAGGCTGGATCGTCGAGAACGAGGGCGTGGCTCCGGACATCGAGGTCGAGCAGACGCCGGCGGACGTGATCGCGGGCCGGGACCCCCAGCTCGAGAAAGCGATCTCGGTCGTGATGGAGGAGTTGAAGAAGCATCCGGCGCCGCCCGCCGTCCGCCCGCCGTACCCGGTCAAGACGCGGGCCGGAGCGTGAGCGCAGGGGACTCCGCCCCGCAGGGCGATGCCCTCGCCGGCTATCTCCCCGATGCCCTGCGGCGCCTGCGCGGCCACAAGAAACTCGTGGAGCGGGCGCTCGAGCAGGTCGGAGACGAGGACTTTTTCCGCGCCCTGGACCCCGAGTCGAACTCGATCGCGATCGTCGTGAAGCACCTGTGCGGGAACATGCGCTCCCGTTTCACGGACTTCCTGACGTCGGACGGAGACAAGGACGACCGCCAGCGGGACCGGGAGTTTCTGCCGGAGGGGGAGAGCCGCGAAGCCCTCATGGCGCGCTGGGAATCCGCCTGGGCTCTCGCATTGTCGACCCTCGAGTCTCTGACCCCGGCGGATCTGGGAAAGGGGATCACGATCAACTCGGAGCCGCATACGGTCCTGGGCGCGATCAACCGGCATCTCGCGCATTTCGCGTACCACGCGGGGCAGATCGTTTTTCTCGCGAAGCATTTCGTGGGACCGCGGTGGCGTTCGATTTCCATCGCTCGCGGGGATTCGGAGGCCTGGAGAGAGTCGATGCGGCGAAAACACGGGCAGCCGACCTGAGAACGCTCCTCGAGCGGGCGGCGTTCCTGCTCGGCTTCCTGGCCGGCGGCATCTGGTTTTTTCTCTGTTCCGCGGCCGGGCTCATCGCACTTCTCGTCACCCACGGCAGCCGGAACAACGTTTTTCTGTTCGCGCGCTTCTTCTGCGGCGGGATCGTTCGTCTGATGGGTTGGAAGATCGACGTGGACGCCGCGCGGCTTTCCGCCTCGCGCCCATGCGTCTTCGTCTCCAACCACCAGAGCATCATGGATTTGCTGGTCTACGGATCGATCGTGCCGCGCATGACGGTTGCGGTCGGCAAGCGGGAGATTTCGAAGATTCCTCTCTTCGGCTGGTTTTTTCGCGCGTCCGGAAACCTCGTCATCGAGCGCGGGAACTCGGAGGCGGCCCGGCAGATGCTCGCCGCCGCGGCGCGGAGGCTCAAGGGGGAGGGCGTCTCCGTCTGGTTCATGCCGGAGGGCACGCGAAATGCCGGTCCCGAGCTCCTTCCGTTCAAGACGGGTGCTTTCCGCCTCGCGGCCGCGGCAGGCGTTCCGGTCGTGCCCGTCGTCGCGGCCCCTCTGAGCGCGATCGTGGATACAGCCCGGTTCGTGGCGCGCCCCGGGCGCCTCCCCATTCGGGTTCTGAATCCCGTCGTGGTCGGAGAAGGGGAAGCCGCCATCGCCGCCGCTGCCGCCGGAGTGCGGGAGGCAATGCAGCGGGAGCTCGATGAGATCAGGTCGCGCTGATCGCGCCTTCTCCCTCTCGACTCACCGGTGCCGAAGCGCGTGCATCGGGTCTGCCGCGGTGGCCCGGCGCGCGGGGAAGAAGCAGGCGGCCCCCGCGACGCCCAGAAGCACGAACGCCACGGCGCCGAAGGTGAGAGGGTCCGTCGGCCGGACTCCGAACAGGAGCCCGGAAAGGAGGCGCGTGAAGATCAGAGCGACGGCGAGGCCCAGCCCCAGGCCGACGCCAACGAGCGACAATCCCTGCCGGAGAACCATCCCGAGGACCGACGCGGGCGCTGCCCCCAGAGCCATGCGAATTCCGAATTCCTGAAACCTCTGGCTGACTGAGAAGGCGAGCACGCCCGTGATTCCGGTGGCCGTAATCACCAGGGCGAGAGCCGCAAAGAGCGCCAGCAGAAGGGCGGTCAGCCGCGGCGAGGCGAGGCTGTTGCTGCGCACCTGCTCCAGGGTTCGGAAATGGTCGACCGGCTGGTCCGGGTCCATCCCATGGATCGTGTCTCGCGCGATTTTTTCCATGCTCATCGGGTTTGAGACCGTGCGGATCAGGAAGGTGGACGAAATCGTCGGGTACTGGAGGAGCGACAGGTAGATCTGGTCCGAGGGCGCGGCGGCGAGACCATACTGACGAACGTCGCCGACGACCCCGACGACGGTCACCCATGTCTTCTTCTGGTCGAACGAGAACCGGCGCCCGAGGGGGTCCTCGCGAGGCCAGTGGTGGCGCGCCATCGTCTGATTGATGAGTGCCACGAGGGGGTGGTCGACCCGATCGGCCTCGGAAAACAGACGCCCTCGGAGGACGGGGACCTGGATCGTCCGGAAGTAATCCGAGCTCACCTGCTGGAAGTCCGCCTGGGGACGGAGGTCCGCCTCCGCCTCCGGCCGTCCCTCGATCTCGAACTGCCCGTTTCCGTTCGCGGGCCCGCCTTCGTTCAAGGGAAAGGTCGCGGAAGTCGCCGCCGAGACGACGCCCTGCTCCGTCTGGATTCGCTGCAGCAGCCGCTCGTGAAACGCGAGGCGTTTGTCCCGGGTGTCGTACTTGGTGAAGTTTAAGTCCACCCGCATCGTCAGCACCTTCTCCGTCTGGAACCCCGGATCGACCTGCTGCAGGTTCCAGAGCGTGCGCACCATCAGGCCGGCCCCGATGAGGAGGACAAACGAGATCGCGACCTGCGAGACGATCAGGAGGTTGCGCACGCGGTGACGCCCGGTTCCGGCGCTCGAGCGTTCTCCCCCTTCGTGCAGAGAAGTGACGAGGTCGCGCCGGCGTGAGACCGCGGGAATCAAGCCGAGGGCGATCCCGGTGGCGAGGGAGACGGCGAGGGTGAAAATAAGCACGGAGGCGTCGATGCGGATCTCGCTCGCGCGCGGCGTGAAGCGCGTCGCGAACGCGACTAAGAGGTGCAGACCCGCACGCGCCAGCACGAGACCGAGCGCGCCGCCGACGAGACCGAGGGCGGTGGTCTCCGTCAGAAGCTGCCGGGCGAGACGCCGGCGATCGGCCCCGAGCGCCGATCGAAGAGCCATCTCGCGCTCGCGCCGTATGAGCCGCGCGAGCGAAAGGTTGGTCACGTTGGCGCACGCGAGGAGCAGGACGAGCCCGACCGTTCCGAGCAGGATCAGAAACGTCGGGCGCGCCTGCCGTGTCATCTCTTCCCGCAGCGACAGCGGCGACACTGTGAACCCGGCTTTGGGATACGCGTCGGGATAACTGTTCTTCAGGCGGCCGGAGACGGTCATCAGGTCGGTCTTCGCCGAGGCGAGGGAGACGCCGGGTTTCATGCGGCCGAAGACCTGAAGCATCCTCGCCCGCCGGTTGGATTCGGTCGTCGGACGCGAACGGAAGGGGCAGGCTGACACCGCCATGTAAATGTCGTTCTCCTGCGGGTATCCCGGGATGGGGGGCAGGACGCCGATCACGGTGTGCGACTTGTCGTTCATCTCGAAGACGCGGCCGACCACCTTCAGGTCTCCGCCGAAGGCACGCATCCAGTAGGCGTAAGAAAGGACCAGGACGGGCTCGGCGCCGTGAGCGTCTTCCCCCTGGCGAAACGTCCGCCCGACGAGCGGATGGACGCCGAGGATGTCGAAGAAGTTTGCCGAGACGACGCCGGTCTGGACCCGCTCCGGCTCCTTGCGGCCGAGCAGCACGAACCACATCGAGTGGTATTCGACGAGCCCGTCGAAGCTTCGCGTCTGATTTCTGTAGTCCGCGAATTCGAGCGGGGAGAAGCCGGCGTCCTCGATGTGGGCCGCGGGCGCGTCCATCCGCAGCCGCACGAGTCTCTCGCCGCCGCCGTACGGCAGCGACTGCAAAAGGACTCCGTGGACGACCGAGAAAATCGCCGTGTTCGCTCCGATGCCGAGCGCGAGCGTCAGGACCGCCGCGGCGGAGAATGCCGGGTTTTTCCAGAGCGACCGCAAACCGTATTTCAGGTCCTGCAAAACGGTCTCCAGGAACCTGAGCGCGCTCTGATCGCGCACTTCGTCCTTGAACTTCTCGACCCCTCCGAAGCTCTGGAGCGCCTCGCGGCGCGCGTCCTCGGGGGAGAGACCCCGCGCCACGTTCTTTTCAATTTCCATCTCGACGTGAAACCGCATCTCGTCGTCGAGCTCGCGTTCGATCTTCTCCTTCGACACGAGGTTCCGAAGGCCGGGCGCGATCCTGTCGTTCATCTCCCTTTCCTTTCAGGCGGTCTGCAGAATGCGGGCGACCGCGGAGGAGAAGCGCTCCCAGCTCTCCGTCTCGTCGGCGAGCTGCCGCCGGCCGGCGCGTGTCAGCTCGTAGAACTTCGCCTTGCGGTTGTTCTCCGAGACGCCCCACTCGGATTGGATCCAGCCCTGATTTTCGAGGCGGTACAACGCGGGATAGAGAGAGCCCTGATTGACGCGCAGGACGTCCTCGGAGACCTGCTGGATCCGTTGGGAGATCCCCCATCCGTGCATCGGCGCTGCGGAAAGCGTCTTCAGAATCAGGACGTCCAGGGTTCCCTGGAGCAGGTCACTTCTGGGGTCGGCCATGGGATCTCCTTTCGAGGTTCGACAGGAGTCTTGCCGCACTCCTGTCGAATGTCAAGAGGTGGTACGGGCGGGCGGGAAGAAGGTTTTTCCATCCGCCAACCCGTCGTTCCGCGGGCCGGAACCGCAGGCTTGCCCGCCGTCGACGCGGGGAATGACAGACTTCGGCCGGATGACGCGCCGAGGCTCGAAGACCCCGTTCCTCTCGCTGCTCGTCATCGAGTTTCTGATTCTCTTTTTCGCCCTGGAGCACTATTTCTCGCACAAACGGTGGAACGTGAAGACGCTGACGGATGCCACGAGCGGACGCGTCGCCCGGGTTCCCGTCGAGACCCGTGTGTCCATTCTGAGAGCCCTGCCTCGGCCTCCCGCTCCGCTCTCAGAGGAGACGAGGGTGTCTCCCTGGGAAACCACTCTCTACCGGGTTCCCGCGCGGCTCGTCGAAGTGCACTGGCAGCTCGACCGCGATCTGCATCTGGTCATCTCCGACCCGGGCGCGCCCGATCAGACGATGGTCGTCGAAATCCCGGACCCGTCCGAGGCGCGGGGAACCGGCTTCGAGGAACGCTTCCGCCGCGCCCGGGCGGAAGTGCGGGCGCACGCGAGCGGGAAGCCGCCGGCGGGAGGATGGCCTGTCGTCGTCACCGGGGTCGGGTTTTTCGATTTCACCCACTTTCAGCCGGGCGCCGCTGCGAGCGGGTTCGAGCTGCATCCCGTCGTCGAAGTCAGGTTCGAAGAGCGAGGCCGTCCGTGACCGTGCCGGAGTTTCTCTTCGACGGGGCGGAAGGGGCCCCGACAGTCGTCCTGGCGCACGGCGCCGGCGGCCCCATGGATTCTCCCTTTTTGAATGACTTCGCCGCGGGCCTCGCCGCGCGCGGATTTCGTGTCGCGCGATTCGAGTTCCCCTACATGCGCGCGCGTCGCGAAAATCGCCGCGCGGGCGCTCCCGATCGCGAGCCGGCGCTGCGAGAGGCGTGGTGCGGTGCCGTCGGGCATCTCGGCGGAGGTCCGAGGCTCGTGATCGGCGGGAAATCGATGGGCGGCCGGATCGCGAGCCTGGTGGCCGATGAAGTCGGCGCTCGCGGTCTTCTCTGTCTCGGATACCCCTTTCATCCGCCGGGGCGGCCGGAACGCTTGAGAACGCGCCACCTCGCGTCGCTGCGCACGCCCGCCCTCGTGCTCCAGGGCACCCGGGATCCGTTCGGGACGCCGGAAGACGTCGCCGGATACTCGCTTTCGCCGACAATCCGCGTGACCTGGATCGAGGATGGAGACCACTCCTGGAAGCCGCGAGCGCGCTCCGGTCGGACGCTTCAGGAGAACGTGGACGAGGGGATCGCCGCCGCCGCCGGTTTCGTGGACGGCTTGCCCGCCCCCGTTTAAAGCCGTCTCGGCTGTCGATTGTCTCTTTCCCGCTTCGCTTTCTCGGCGCCTCTCCTCTTCTCCTCCACTATGCTCCGCCCATGGCGCGCGGGTGGGGGCGCAGCGAAGAGGACCTCGGGGCGGAGAAAGAGCACGCGCGCGAAGCGCGCCGCGCCCCGGACAGCGGGGCCCGCCGCGACGCCCGCCGCCGGACCGAGGCGCATTCCCTGGAGCTCTCGCTGGCGCGGATCGAGGACCAGCTCTCGAAGACGTCCAACGAGGCGCGCCGCCGCGCCCTGGAGTCCGCGCGCCAGGAGTTGCAGACCCGGCTCGACGTCATCCGGTCGCCGCCCGAATGAAGATCGCCACCTGGAACGTCAACGGAATCCGCGCGAGGCAGGCGCAGTTCCAGGAGTGGGTCGAGCAGGAGCGTCCGGACGTGGTCTGCCTCCAGGAGATCAAGGCCTCCTCCGCGCAGGTTCCCGCGGCGCTTTGCGAGATGGAGGGCTACTGGTGCTACTGGCACGGGGCAGGCGGCTACTCCGGCGTCGGGCTGCACGTCTCGAAGGAGCGATTCCCGGACAGGCCGGTTTTCGCACATCCCGGCTTCGATCATGAAAACCGCATCGTCACGGCGCGTCTCCCGGGCCTGACGGTCGCGTCGATCTACGTCCCCAACGGCGGAAAGGACTTCCCGGCGAAGATGCGTTTCTTGAGCTCGTTGGAGCAATACGCCGCCGCGGCGGGACAGAATGGCGAAACGCTCGTCCTGTGCGGTGACTTGAACGTCGCCCGGGCGGACATCGACGTGCATCCGAAGGAGCGCAGGCCGGTGATAGGACAGCTTCCGGAGGAGCGCGAGCTCCTGGAAAACATCCTCGCGCACGGACTCGTCGACGTGGGGCGCGCCCGGGAGCCGGACAACGACGGCCTCTTCACCTGGTGGGCGCCGTGGCGCAACATGAGGCAGCGCAACATCGGCTGGAGGCTCGATTACGTCCTGGCGAGCGCTCCTCTGGCGGAAAGCGTCCAGGAATGTGTCGTTCGACGCGAGACGGGGACGAGCGACCACGCTCCCGTGGTCGCCGTCTTTGCGTAAGGTAGCCGAACTTTTCCGATGTCCGGACCTCGCCGCCTCACCGGTGTCTCGCGGCCTCCTTTCATCTAGACTCTCCAGACCCGGAGGGCCAATGAAGAAGGGTCATCGCGACTCGGGCGGGGGCGTCTCGATCGATCGCCGCCGGTTTCTCGCACTGAGCGCCGCGGCGCTCGTTCCCGGAGCCGCGCTCGCGGCCTTGACCGATGGAATCCCGGTGGCGCGCCGCCGCCTGCTGCAGCGAAACGGCTACGCCCTCGACGCGGAGACGCCGCTCGACGCTCTCACGACCTATCTCACCCCGAACGACCTCTTCTTCGTGCGTCACCACTGGACTCCTCAGTATTCAGGGCACAAAGGATGGACGCTGACCGTCGACGGAGAGGTCGAACGGGCTCTCCGGCTGACGGCCCAGGACCTCCGGCGGCTCCCGCGCACCACGGTGACTTGCGTTCTCCAGTGCGCCGGAAACGGCCGGGGGCTCTTCCAGCCCTCGATCCCGGGCGTGCAATGGAAGTACGGAGCGGTGGGGAACGCCCGCTGGGGCGGCGTGCGCCTGCGGGATCTCCTCGACCAGGCGGGGGTGAAGCCGGCCGCCCGACACCTGCATGCCTTCGGCAGCGACAAGCCGCCCGTCCGAGTGCCCCCGTTTCATCGGAGCGTCGAAATCGAGAAGGTTCTCGCGGACGCCATCGTCGCGGACGAGATGAACGGAGAGCCCCTGCCGGCTCTGCATGGCGGGCCGGCGCGGCTGGTGGTTCCCGGCTGGGCCGGCGAACACTGGATGAAGTGGCTCGAGCGGCTCTCCGTGCAGGCCGAGCCCCAGAAGGGCTTCTACATGGACACGGCATATCGGTACCCGAAGGAGATCGGACCCCCGGGCGTGGTGATCCCCGCCTCGGACATGCGCCCCGTGACGGAGCTCGTCGTCAAATCGAACGTCACGGAGGCTCCCCCGCGCGCCCGCGTGGGCTCCGCCGTCGTCCTGCGGGGGTTCGCGTTCTCCGGGGCGCCGGACATCGCCCGGGTCGAAGTCACGGAAGATGAAGGGCAGACCTGGCAGCCGGCCGAGCTCGATTCTCAGCACGATCCCTGGGCCTGGAGGCTCTGGTCCTTCCGCTGGAGCCCGTCCACACCCGGGCGGAGGACGCTCCACGTGCGGGCCACCGACAGCCAGGGAGCGGTCCAGCCGAGGGTAGCGCCGTGGAACCCGAGCGGTTACCTGCACAACGGATGGCATCCGGCGGTGATCGAGGTGGACGCGTGAGGCGCACCCGCGCCCTTTCGGCCGTGGCGCTGGCCCTCGCGGCGCTTCTCGTCTGCCCGAATGATGCCTCGGCGCGGCGGGGGAAGAAGAAAAAGTCTGCCGCGAAAACGAGGGTGGTCGTCGCCGCGCCGCGCTTCGATCCCCATCTCCCGCTCCTCGGAACGAAGCTGGCCGAGTTTCCCCCGGGGCCGGCGAAGGCTCTCGCTGACCAGGCCTGTCTCGCCTGCCACTCGGTCGATCTCGTCGCGCAGCAACGCCTGACCGAAAAGCAGTGGGGAGCCGAAGTCACCAAGATGGCGGGTTGGGGCGCGGACCTCCCCGCCGATCGGCGCGAGGAGCTGATCGGATACCTCGTCAAGAACTTCGGTCCCGATGCGGGGCCGTGGGAGCCGGTCGTCACGCGCCCGGCGGGACGATGAGTCGGTCCGAAAGTCGTTCATAAGGAGGCCGATTATGTTTTCGGGATTCGCCAGCTGCCTCTTCACGCTGTTCGTTCTCGCCGCCGTCGGCTGGCCGATCTGGCGGATCGCCGAACGGCTGGGCTTTCCGGGTCCGATGAGCCTTCTGATGTACGTCCCGGTCGTCAACCTGATCGTGCTCTGGTATCTCGCGTTGAACCCGTGGCCGGTCGACCGCGGCCGGGCCGTCGGGGTGCCGCCGGCGACCCCGCCTCAGGCTTTTCCGTAGACGGGGACGTGCGCGCCGCTGACGATGCGCGCATCGGGGCCGGCGAGGAAGACCACGACGCGAGCGATCTCGTCGGGGGAGACCCACCTCGAGGGGTCGGCCGCCGGCATCGCCCGGCGGTTTGCCGGAGTGTCGATTGTCGAGGGCAGGATCGCATTGACGGTGATGCTCTGATCCCGCAGCTCCGCTGCCATGGCCTCGGTGAGCTGCAGGATGGCGCGCTTGGATGCCGCGTAGGCGCCGACACCCTGGCCGGAGCCCTCCGCCGGGCGGCTCGAGACGTTCACGATCGCGCCGCCGCCGCCCCGGATCATCGCCGGCACCACGGCGCGTGAGGCGAGCACCGCGGTTTTCAGGTTCGTGTCGATCTGCTGGTGCCAGACGTCCCAGGGTGTCTCGTGGACCGGCGTCCCGCCGGAGAACGAGCCCGCCGCGTTGACGAGAATGTCGAGCCGGCCGAGATCCCGCGCGACGGATTTTGCCCAGGCGATCACGGCGGCTTCGTCGGTCAGGTCGAGCATCCCGCCCGAAAGCGCGTCTTCATGCCCGTCGAGCGAGCGATCCCCGCGGAGTCGTTCGAGCTCGCCTTCCTTGCGGTAGGGAACCGCGACCCGCGCCCCTTCCGCCAGTAAGGCGGCGACAACCGCACCGCCGAGCGCCCCGGTACCGCCCGTGACGACGGCTGTCTTTCCGGACAGGACGCCCCGGCTCACCGGCCACAGTCCTTCTGCAACGCGCCTGCCGACAGAAACTGCTCCCAGAGCGATGTCCAGGCGCTCCAGGAGTGGGCGCCTTTCGCGGTGAAGACGCGTCCGGCCGGCAGCGCGTCGCCCAGGAGTCGGTTTGCGGGCGCGAGATTGTCGGAGAGCCCGAAGCCCAGAAAAAGGGGCGGCCGCGCGGCGCCGTCCCCGGCGAATCTTTTCAGCCAGCCCCACAGCTCGCGCTCGTAGTCGGCCACGGGGCGCGGGGGACCGGGAGTCCACGCGGCGAGCCCTCCCGCCTTCGCGACGAGGCCGGGCTCCGTGTCTCCGAGGAAGGGGGCGAGTGCCACGACGCCCCGGAGATCATCCGGGTGTTCGCGCGCCATGAGGAGGCCGCCGAGGCCTCCCATCGAAATCCCGACGATCCAGATCTTCTTCGCGCCCGCGGCACGGGCCGGAGCGACGATGTCCTGCTCGAGGCGCGTCGAGGCGGTCCGGGCCTGGTAATACCCGAGATGCGCGTCGGCCTCGAGGAACCTCGCCGACACTCCGGCGGCGACGGCCATCTCGGCGAAGTGGTGGCGCCGGTACGCGCCCGGGCTGTCGCGGCGTCCCGGCAGAAACACGATCAGGCACGGTGCGGACGGGGCGCCCGGCGGAGAGATGTCCTGAGCGGTCATCGGAGTGACCGGAGCGCGCAGGCATCCCGGGAGGGCGAGGAGGCACGAAGCGACGAGGGCGGCAGCGATTCGGTTTGACATGGCTGGCGATTGTAAGGGGGAGCGGGAGGGCCGGGCCGTTCGTATACTGGCGCCCTTGATCTTCCTTGCGCTGAGTCTTGCCCTGCTCGCCGCGCCCGCCGCGGAAGCGGCCGCCGCTCCGCAAACCCAGGCCGACGAGTACACACGGTACGAGCTCCTCGGTCCCGAGACCTCGCAATTCCGAGTCGTGTACGACGTCACCGCGACGAGCTGGGGAGCGACGCGATATTTCAACCCGATCCGAAAGGGCAGCGAGGCCTCGCGCGAATCCGTCACCGATCGCATGACGGGCGATGCCCTGAAGTTCGACGTCGTCTCTGCGGAGGAGGCGCGCTCGACCGGGTTCGGGGAGGCCGAGGCGGGCACGCAATACATCCGCGTGACCCTGCCTCGCCCCGTGCCGCCCGGCGGCCAGGTGAGGCTGCGCATCGACAAGACGTATCGTGATCCCGCCAGCTATCTGCGCGAAGGGGACGAGATCGTCTTCCAGTGTTCTCTCGGGATCAAGCGGAACACGATCGTGCTTCCCGCCGGTTACGAGCTCGTCCGGTGCAACGTCCCGTCGCAGGTCCTGATGGAGCCTGGCGGGAGGCTTGCCATCAGTTTCGTGAACTCCAACCCGGAAGCCGCCATGCTCTCGGTCCGCGCGCGGAGGCTCCCCCAGTGAGGCGCAGCGCCGCCGGGTGGGTCATGGCCGCGCTCGCGGCCGCCGCCCCGCTCGCCGCGCAGGACGAAGCCGCGCGACTGGCGAATCGGGCCGCCCAGGACCGGGACATCGTCTACTCGCTTCAGGAGCCGGAGACCCATGCCTTCTCTCTCCATCACGACTACACCGAGGCGAAGGAAGGAATGGATCGCTACGTCAACGTCGTCCGGAAGGGCAGCAAAGCGTCGAATCCTTCCGCGGTGCTCCTCGACACCGGCGATTCCCTCGAGACCCGGACGCTGCGGGGCGAGGAGATCTCCAGGGCGAAGGTCGAGATCGGAGAGCCGGTGCAGCCCGATTCGGAGGCGGTGGTCGTCCGGTTTCCGCCGGTCCGCAAGGGCCGCTCCGTCCGTATCCGCATTTCGGAGACGTACACGGACCCGAAGAGCTATCGGCTCGAAGGCGAGGAGCTCGTGTTCGACCGCAGCTTCGGCCGTCCGCGCAACAGCGTCATCCTGCCGTCGGGCTGGTACCTGACCGCGAGCTCGATTCCAGCGGCGGTCTCGGAGACCGAGGATGGAAGGATCCGTCTCTCGTTCGTGAACGGGCGGCCCGACGAGATCGCGGTGCTTCTTCGGGCACGGCGGCGGCCCGCGAAGGGCAAGGCCGCGCGGCCCGGATAGCGTCCCCGCCGGGTGAGCGCCGACCGCCTCACCGCATTCGAGTCTTCGATTTCGCCGCCGGATCTCATACGCTTCCCGCATGGAATACGTCCGGCTCGGCTCGAGCGGTCTGAAAGTCTCGCGGCTCTGCCTCGGCACCATGACGTACGGCACGCCGTCGTGGCGTCCCTGGGTCCTGTCGGAGGATGCCAGCCGGCCTTTTTTCCGCCAGGCGCTCGAAGCGGGGATCAACTTCTTTGACACCGCGGACATGTATTCCGAAGGCGTCAGCGAAGAAGTCGTCGGACGCGCCCTTAAGGAGCTCGCCCGGCGCGAAGACGTCGTGATCGCGACGAAGGTGTTCTATCCGATGGGCGCGGGCGTAAACGAACGCGGCCTCTCCCGAAAGCACATCTTCGCCGCGATCGACGCTTCTCTGCGCCGGCTCCAGACCGACTACGTCGACCTCTACCAGACGCATCGGTTCGACCCCGAGACGCCGATCGACGAGACTCTTCGTGCGCTCGATGACCTGGTCCGCGCGGGCAAGGTGCGGTACCTCGGCGCGTCGAGCACGGACGCGTGGCGGTTCGCGGCCGCCCTCGCCGCCGCGGATCGGAACGGCTGGACTCGTTTCGTGTCCATGCAGAATCACTACAACCTGGTTTACCGCGAGGAGGAGCGGGAGATGCTCCCGCTCTGTCGCGCCGAGGGAATCGGCGTGATCCCCTGGAGCCCTCTCGCCCGGGGACTGCTGGCCGGAACGCGGTCGCGCGGCGGCGGGGACGGAGCGACGAAGAGAGGTCAGACGGACGAGTTTGCGCGGACGCTTTACGAGGACGAGGATTTCGACGTCGTGGACCGGGTCGTCGCCGTCGCGGGCGAAAGAGGGATTCCGCCCGCGCAGGTGGCGCTCGCCTGGCTCGTCTCGAGGCCGGGAGTCACCGCCCCGATCGTGGGAGCGAGCCGGCCCGAGCATCTGGCGGACGCGATCGGCTCGCTCGAAGTCACCCTCTCCGAGGAGGAATGCCGCCGCCTGGAGGAACCGTATCGCCCCCATGGCGTGAAGGGCCACTAGCCGGGAACTTACGCAGCCGGGCCCCGTACAGAGAGGGAGGAGGTTCCCATGCCACCCTTTTCCCGGAGGCTCGTCCTGTCTGCCGCGGGCCTGTTGGCGGCGGTCTTCACCCTCGCCTCGCCGACCTCCGTCCGCGAGTTCCATCGGGTCCTGCCTCTGTCCGCCGACGGTCACCTCTCGATCTCGACGTACAAGGGCAGCATCACCGTGACTGCCTGGGATCGTCTCGACGCCGAGGTCACCGCGCGGGTCGAGCCGGACGGCACCGACGACGACGCGGAAGAGAAAGTCGCGCGGACGGAAGTTCGCATCGACGGAGGGGGCTCTTCCGTCCGGGTCAAGTCGGATTACGACAAGGTGCGCGAGCGGGGCTTTCTGGGCGTCTTCGGCTTCTCCCGGGGCACCCTGCCGCTGGTCCACTACACCATCCGCATGCCCGCGACGGCGCGGCTCGAGGTCGAGGACTACAAGTCGAAGACGAAGGTCGTGGGACTCCACGCCGATTTGAAACTGCACACGTACAAGGGCGAGGTCGTCATCGAGGATCTGGACGGGGCCGCCGACCTCGGCACGTACAAGGGCGATGTGCGGATCTCCTTCGCCCGCTACTCCCACGCGAGCCGCTTCGAAACCTACAAAGGCGCCTTCGACGTCCGCCTTCCGAAGGCCAGCCGGTTCGACCTCGACGCGGACGGCGGCCGCCGGGGAGAAGTCGACAGCGATTTCGCCGTCGCAACTCGGACCGCACGCCACGGGGGTGAGCACGCGCGCGGATCCGTCAACGGCGGAGGACCGACTCTGCGGTTCGAATCGAGCCGGGGAAGCCTGCGGCTGCGAGGAATCTAAACCGTCGCCAAACGTCGCCTTCGCTCACTGCGGGAGCTGCCTTCGCCGTGCGCGGCGAAGGCACCGGCGAGCGGCTCGGCCGGATGCGGCCTCGACCGCTCGCCTGCTCCCTTCGTTCGCTTCGGCTCCCGCATCGAGAGGCTCC
>JBDUBI010000058.1:0-5106 GCA_040004225.1 Acidobacteriota bacterium | reverse complement strand
TTCGCCTGCGGGCGAACGCACCGCCGGGCGGCTCGCCTGTTGGCTCGACCGCCCGACTGGTCCCTTCGTTCGCTGCGGCTCCCGCTGCGAGCGTAGTCATCCTCGTGGCTGAGGCGCAGCTCTGCCCCCTCGCCCCGGGCTCGGGGAGAGGGTTGGGGTGAGGGGGACCGCAGGTATTTCGGTGCGCATGGGGGTGCGGGCGATTGCGCCGAGCTCTCTCTCGCCCGGAAAGAACGTTGGGATGCCGGCGCGGTCCCTGACCGTCGCTCTGCTCCCTCGACTACGGACGCAGCAGCACTTTGAGGACTCCCGGCTTTGCGGCCTCCGCGAGCGCCGCGGACGCCCGTGCGAGAGGGAACTCGGCGCTGATGAGATCCGTCACGCGGACTCGCCGATGGCGCAGGAGGTCCAGGGCGGGCTCGAAACGGCCGCACCGCGAACCGACGACCGTGATTTCCGAGATGACGAGCGGAGCGGCGTCGAAGGTCGTCGGGCCGTGATGCGTGGATTTCCAGACGACCGTGCCGCGCGGCCGGACGAGCTCGATCGCCCGGGCGATCCCGGCCGGCGATCCCGTCGCCTCGACGACGAGATCGAAGGAAGAGCGCGTCGCCCTTGCGCCGCGGCCGAGCAGCGACACGCGCGCCCCGGCGTTCGTCAGAACCCTCGCGACCAGGCGGCCGAGCTTGCCGGGTCCGAGCACGGCGGCACGGCATCCGGGCGCGACGGCGATCTGATCCAGGATCTCGCATGCGGCGGCCAGAGGCTCGGTGAACACCGCCTCTTCGTCGGAGAGCCCGCGAGGGACTTCCCGCAGGTTGCCCTCCGGCAACGTCAGAAATTCCGCGTGGGCTCCCGGATGACCGAGGATCCCGAGGACCCGGCGCTTGCTGCAATGTCGCGCCAGTCCCGCCTGGCACCGAGCGCACCGGCCGCATCCCAGGTTGATCTCTCCGACGACTCGCTTGCGGAGCCACGGAGATTCCGGGGGTCCCTCGACCACGCCGACGAATTCGTGCCCGGGCACTCCGGAAAAGCCGTGGTACCCGCGGCGCAGCTCGAGATCCGTGTTGCAGATGCCCGAAACGAGAACTCGAACGAGGGCGTATCCGGCTCGGGGGCGGGGGGTCGGGATTTCCGAGACACGAGCCCGGCCGGATTCAAACGCGAGCGCTTTCATCTTCGGGGTCCGCGTTTTTCCCGGCTTGCGCGGCCAACCTGCCTGGGGGGGGAACGCTTCTTCGGCCTGCCGCCCTCACCCGTCTTCTCCCCTCGCCCTCGCGGGTGGAGTGGGGAGGGGCGTGAGTCAGGGCCCATATGCCCGGTTACTTCGGCACCTCGTTCAGCGCCCTCTCGGCCTCGGCGAGCAGCGCCTCCGGACCGACGGCGGAGCCCGTGGCGCGCTTCATCCAGAGGTCGGGCGCGATGCGGCCTGTGGTCGCCATTCGCTCGAATTCCTCCCCCAGGTGCCCGGAGCTCTCGATCTTCCGCTCGATCTGGAAGGCGATCATGTGTCCGAGCGGGTAGTCGGGCAGGTAGAGGATCGAGTCGATCATGTGAGAGTAAATGGCGAGCAGCACCGCGTCGCGCTGACCGAACACCGGCGCATAGAAACGGTTCCAGATCGAGCGGGCGATGTCGAGAGTTGCCGCCTTCAACTGTGCCGGTGTGGCGTCCGGGTGGGCGTACATCCAGTCCCACACGTCCATGTCGACGAGAGCGATTCCGGCGATCTCGTACGTCCCCCAGAAATCGTTCAGCGTCTTCAAAGCCCGCGCCGCCGGATCCGGGCGGGCGAGTCCGAGCAACTCGAGGTCGTGCGTTTGGAAAACGAACGCCAGCGCCTCGGTGAACGCATTGTTCGGCACGCCCTGAAGGAGGGTGTGATCGATCGAGTTGAGCGAGAAGGTCTGCTCGACCGTGTGCCCCATTTCGTGCACGGCGATGTTGAACCCTTTGTAGTTCATGCCGTTTTTCTCGACTCGAGTGCGGAGGTGCGCGGAGTCCTCCCGCCGGCCTGCCCCCATCGCGTGTCCCGAGCCCCGCGCGGCGTCGACCGCGATGTGCGCGGCCAGCCACCGCGACTTCTCCTTCGAAAACCCCAGATGCTCCAGGAGATTCGGGATGTCTTTCTGGTAGGCCTCGGCCGTCGGGTAACGCTTTCGTACGATCTCGTCGAGCTCTGCCTCCGGATACGGGCTCTTCGCTCGAAAACCGGCGTACCAGACGTCGAAGGGTTCGAGGGGACGCTGCAATCGCGCGGAGATCAGGCGAGCCATGCGGGGGACCAGCGGCGACGAGAGGACGCGCTCGAGCATTTCGCGAAACCGCGGCTCCGGAATTTCCCGATCTTCGTCGAAGCGGCGCGCCATCAGTGTCGAGGCGGTCGGGGAGTACGGGTCCGCCCGGCGGGTGGCCTGAAAGATCTCTAGGAGCCGCGCGTACCGGGTGTCCGGCTCGGGGGCGGGGGAGGCGGTTCTCCCTGGCGGAAGCGGGCGGTCGGAGTCCTTGACGGAGGCGGGTCGGACCTCGTTTGTGAACGGGTTCCAGTCCACGCCGGGGTTGTCGATCGCGTCCGCCGGAATCGTCTGCGTGACGATGCGCTCCATCACCCTCTGGATCGTCCGCTGTCGGGCGAGCCCCTCTTTCCCGCTGGCATAGTCCGACTTGATCTGGTCGCGGAGGTTCCAATGGGAGAGAAGCCGCATGCCCGCAGGGAAAAGTCGCGCGCCCCGCGCGTCGACTAAATGGTGCATCCAGACGTTGTATTCGGCGATATAGCGCGCCCCATCCGAGGCGGCCTGCCCGATCGCGAGGTTGACCTCCGCGGGCACGCGCTTGCCGAAACGCTGCGCGAGGCGCGCTTCCGCCCACTGACGCCGCGACCAGGACTCTCCGGCCCCCAGTCGTTCCTGAAGCGTCGTCAGGGGAAAGTTCAGGAGCACCGTGAAGGCGAGCTTGTTCGCGAACAGATCGTCGCTGACGTGAGCCGACGGGTCGTAGCCGGCGAGAGTCTCGTCGAACGGATAGATCGGACCGAGGTCGAGGTCCGACTGCCGCCGGAAATCCCGCCCGATCTCGAGCATGTGGCCGTCCAGAGTCTCCATGGCGAGCTCGAGCCGCGAGAAAAGCGCTTCACGCGAGGAAGCGTCCGATGCGAAGTTCTTCCGGACGAAGTCGGCCAGCGCGTCCTCGTTGCCGTCGGAGGTGCGCCAGAATTCGCGAACCTGCAGGAGCCCGCGCCGGACGCGTTCCCGCTCCCCCGCTCCGTATCGGGCCGTGAGCTCCGTTTCCAGCCGGTCGATGGACTCCATCGGCGCCTTTCGATCGGGAGGCGCCGGCCCGCTCTGCGCCTTCAAGCCCAGGGTCACGAGGAACACGGCCACGGCGACGGCGATGCGGAACGCCTTCCGACAGGCAAACATCGTGTTCCTCCGGTGTCTCAATTCTAACGTGTCAGAATCCCGGACCCGCCATGAATGAGCGCGGCCCGTCCTCCGGTCAGATTCCGCTCTTTCCCGCCGCTACCGCGGCGGTGGCTCCGAGCCCCGCGGAACAGCGGCTCGGGCGCGAGCGCGACGCAGCACTCGTCTTGAAGGAGCGGCTCCCCCGGAATGTCCGCTTCGGGACGAGCTCCTGGAGCTTTCCGGGGTGGGAGGGGATCGTGTATCCGCGGCGCGCCACGGCGTCCCGGCTCGCGCGCGAGGGGTTGATCGAATACGCGCGACATCCTCTTCTGACGACGGTCGGGATTGACCGAAGTTTCTACGCCCCGATCCCGCGGGAGGACCTCCGCGCGTACGGCTCGCAGCTGCCCGAGGGTTTCCTTTGCTGCGCCAAGGCGCCCGCGGCCGTGACCGGGGCTGCCCTCCTCGGCACGCGGGCCGCCAACCCCGACTTTTTGAATCCCGGCCGTTTCGAAGAGGAAATGCTGGCGCCTTTCCGGGAGGAATTTGCCGACCACACGGGACCGTTCCTTCTGCAGTTCCCGCCCGCGCCCCGCGAGTGCCGCTTGACGCCCGGAGCCTTCGCGTCGGCGCTCGACGAATTTCTCGAAGCGCTCCCGAGGGACCTCCTCTATGCGGTCGAGCTGCGAGACGCCAGGCTGCTGACCCCCGAGTACCGGCGCGTCCTGGTTCGCCATCGGGCGGCGCACGTGTACAACGCCGCGACGGGAATGCCCATGCCCGGCGAGCAGGCGCGGGAGGTCCCGGTCGAGGCGCCCTTCGTCGTGGTACGCCTGCTTCTGCGGCCGGGCACGGGCTACGACGAACGCCGGAAGGAGTTCGTGCCTTTCGATCGCGTCGTCGACGCGAACCCGGAGATGCGGCGGGACACGATCGATCTCATCCGCGCGGCCGAAGGCAGACCCGTTTACGTGCTGGTCAACAACAAGGCGGAGGGCTGCGCTCCGGCGACGATCCGCGCGCTCGCCGAAGAGCTTGCGGCCATCACAACTTCGTGACCGAGGTCTTCTTCAAGGAGCGGACGAGCCCGTCGAACGCGGCCTGCGCGCCCGAAATCGCCGGCGCGGGGCCGGTGCATTTGAAAAAGACGAGCCCTTCGGGACCCTCGACGATGGCGCCCATGAGGCGATAGCCGGGTTTCTTTCCCTGGGACTGCATCATCGGACCGCCGGGGGAGAGATACGTGCCGGAGGTCTGCACCCGGTGGACGCGCATCCCTGCGACCGTCTCGATGGAACTGACGGGCGGCGGCGCTCCCTCGAACTGCGCTCCCCAGCGTTCGATGTTCTCCTTCGCCGAGCCGCCCTGCCGCTGCCCGAAGGAGAAGACCCCGCACTCGGCGGGCTCCCCGCCTGCTTTTGCGGGAATCGAGTACGTGGCCACCCTCATCTGCCGCGGCGCCGCTGCCGTCCATCCCGCGGGGACGGCCCAGAGCATCCCCGCCGCCGAGCCTTCGAGGGCCAGCGCGAGCGCGGAAGCAAAAACAAAGACGGAGGACGCGACGGATGCCCTGTGAAATGTCATGACTTTCTCCTCACAACCCAAAGGATCTTAAGCGGTGGCCCTCCTCTCCCGGGCGACCGTCGCAGGTGAGCCTCGCGCACAACCGGAGGGGTGCATCAGTTCGCAGGTCCCGCAG
>JBDUBI010000146.1:0-5108 GCA_040004225.1 Acidobacteriota bacterium | reverse complement strand
AGCTCTGCCCCCTCGCCCCGCGCTCGGGGAGAGGGTTGGGGTGAGGGGGGCCCGCAGGAAGGCGGTCCGAATTTACCCGTAACTGCGACTGACGGGACCTCTCTCTACCCGCTCCCGGGGAGAGAGTTGTGATGAGTTACGAACACTCACGCCGGGAGACTCACCGAGACCCCGCGTTTTCCCGCCCCGGGAATCTGGTCAGAAGCTCCGGCAAGGTGTGCACGCGCTCGACCGGTCCTTCCGCGGCGCCGGTGCCGATCAAGATCGCGCGCATTCCCGCGCCTCGCGCGCCGAGCACGTCGATTGAGTAGATGTCCCCCACATAAACGCACTCCGCGGGCGGGACGCCGAGCCGATCCGTGGCGGCAAGAAAGATCCGGGGATCCGGCTTCTCGAACCCGACTTCGAAGGAGTCGACGACCAATTCCAGAAAAGGCATCAGGCCGGCGCTCTCGAGAAGAGCCCGAACCCTGCCGTCCGCGTTCGAGACGACCGCCACCCGGTATCCACGGTCCTGGAGCGCCGCAAGCGTCTCGGCGGCCCCCTCGCCCGGGCGCGACCAGAGATTGGAGCGCGCGTGCTCGGCGGCGACGGCGATCGCGGCGGCCTGTCTCGCGGAGTCTTCGCCGAGTTCGAGGCCCCGGAGGATCTCGCCGAGAAAGAAGGGGACGCGATCGGCGTCCGTCGAGGCGGGATTGCGGGCGATCCATGCCACGAGCGTCGCCGCCGCGTCCGACGCCGCGTGGGCGAACCGGCCCGCGGCGTGCGGGACACCCGCGGCGCGGCAGATCCGGTCGCCGTCGAGATGGATGAGCGTCCCTCCCGCGTCGAACAGGATGGCTTTTGGCGAGTTTGATGTTTTCACGCGTCTGTCCTGCCGGGAGATTCGAGGCGCGACTGGCGGCGGACGGAGTGCTTCTAGGTCAGCTCGGCCCGCACCGCGGCTTCGAGATCGGTCGCGATCTGAACCACCTCGCCTGCGTCGGGCCCCTCGACTAAGATCCGAAGAAGCGGCTCGGTCCCGGAGTACCGGAGGAAAATCCGTCCGCGCCCGTCGAACTGCTCCCGCGCCCGGGCCACCGCGAGCGTGACGGAGGGCAGGTCGTCAATTTCGACGCGCCGCGCCACGCGAACGTTGCGCAGGGACTGGGGCGTCTTCTGGAGGGTCGCGAGCCGGGAAAGAGGCTGGCCGCTCTCGACGACGATCGACGCCAGCAGGAGAGTCGTCAGGATTCCGTCGCCGGCGGGAGAGAACGGCAGAAGGACATGGCCCGAAGTCTCCCCGCCGAGAGTCGCTCCCGTCTCCTCCATGAGTCGCGCGACGTTGCGGTCGCCGACGGCCGACCGGCAGAACGGAATCTCCTCGCGCGCGAACGCGGCTTCCAGGGCGAAATTGGACATCACCGTCCCGACGACGCCGGCGGGGTTCAGGATGCCCTTGCGTTTCCAGTCGCTCGCGATGATCCACAGCACGTCGTCGCCATCCAGGATTTTGCCGTTCTCGTCGCAGAAGATCGACCGGTCCGCGTCGCCGTCGTAGGCCACACCGAGGGCGGCCCCTTTTTCCCGCATGGCCCCGAGCATGTTCTCGGGATGCAGGGCGCCGCAGCCTTCGTTGATGTTCCGTCCGTCGGGAGCGTCGCAGATGGGATCGACGCGGGCGCCCGCCCGGCGAAGGGCCTCCGGCCCCAGCCGGAACGCGGCTCCGTTGCCCGCATCAACCAGAATGTGCGCGCCGTTCAACCGCACCGGGACGCTCGTCGCCATGCGATCGAGGTACAACTCGGAGAGCGCCGGGTCCGCTTCGACGGGTGGCGCGGGCGCCGGCGCCCCCTTCCCCTTTTCGGCGAGAATCTTTCTTTCGAGAGCCTCCTCTTCCGCGTCCGGCCACTTGCGGGCGTCCGGGCCGAAGATCTTGATCCCATTGTCCTGCCAGGGGTTGTGAGATGCGGACACAGACACCCCGGCGCCGGCATGGAGGCCCAGCACGACCTCCGCCACTCCGGGAGTCGAGATCACGCCCGCGCAAGCCACCGCGCCCCCCGCTTCGACGATCCCGGCGGAAAGCTGGGCCACGATGCGCGGCGTCGATTCCCGCGTGTCCCCTCCCACGACGACGGTCGGGTTGCCGGAGGCCGCGAGCCGGCGTCCGAGCTCCCGGCCGATCTGCCGGACCGTGCCGTCATCGAGCGGAAATTGGCCCGCGTGCCCTCTGAGGCCGTCGGTCCCGAACAGCTTCATTTTTTCCGCGGCCTGGGAGAAGGAGTGGACTGGGGCTCGGTTCCGGCTACGGTGTGAAGGCGGACCGTCACGGTGACGACCTGTCCCTCGCGGACCCGGACGCCCGGCGCGTCCGCGACGACGGTCGCCGGAGTGCTGAAAGTCGCCCCCCTCTCCGAAAGCGAGACCGGATCCGTCGAAACGGAGGTCATCTTGCCGAGGACGGCGGAGGGGCCCGCGATCCGGGCGGAGCGGGGCTCGATCGACACGTCTCCGACGACCCAGCCCGCCGCCGGCGTCCCGGTCAGGTTCGGCGCGATCGGGACGATCTTTTCCGAGACGGCGTCCAAAACGATCCGGACTTCGGCGGGGGATATGGCGATCACCTCGATCTCCGGGGCGACGTTGATGTCCTCCGGAGCAAGCCGGTAGAGCCGCTCGCCGCGGGTCGCCCCCTGGAGATCGATCACGGCTTCGATTTTATCCGGGTCGACCTGCCGGAGCGCGGTAAACGGTCCCCGGACCCGCACGTCCACGGTCGGAGGCACCGAGGACGCGATGATCGTCCGCTCGGGGATGTTCACCACAGACAGCGCGATGCGGTAACTGCGTTCGGAAATGCGCTCACGTCTCTGGGCGGAGAGCACGAACCAGACCAGAAGGGCGATTCCGAGTGCCAGGATCTTCAGGCCGAGATTTCGCAGAATCGCCGGGCGCCCCGCCATTACGCCGCCACCGCGAATTCCCGCAGGAGAAGGTCTCTCAATCCCTTCCCGTCGAGGTCCTCGATCAGCTGGCCGTCCCTCGCGACCGAGATCGTTCCGCGCTCCTCCGAGACCACCACGGCTAAGGCGTCCGTCTCTTCCGTGATGCCGATCGCCGCGCGGTGGCGGGTCCCGTACCGCTTCGAGAGCCCTTCGTTGTTGGAGAGGGGGAGGAAACAGCCCGCCGCCGCGACGCGCTCGCCGGAAAGGATCACGGCGCCGTCATGGAGCGGCGTGCCCGGCGCGAACACGGTCACCAGCAGATCGTAGGAGACGGCGGAATCGAGGCGCACGCCGTTTTCGATGTAGTTCTTGAGCCCCTCGCGGCGCTCGAGAACGATCAAGGCTCCCGTCTTGCGCGCGGAAAGCGAGGTCACGGCGAGGACGATGTCCGAGATCGTCTCCTCGGCGTGGTACCCCGAAAACCAGGAGAAGAACGGCGTGCGGCCGAACGTGGCGAGAGCGCGGCGCAGCTCCGAGGCGAAGAGCACGATGATCGCGAAGGGAACGTAGAAGAAGAGCGCCTGGAGCACCGTCCGAAGCGCCGCGAGCTTCAGGACCACGGCGAGCTCGTAGAGGAGGAAGACCACCACGATCCCGAAGACCATCTGGACGGCGCGCGTTCCGCGAATCAGCCGCAGAAGGCTGTAGGCGATGAAGGCGACGACCAGGACGTCGATTGCGTCCCTCCACGTGACTGAGAAGTGCCCGAGAGGCCCGAACAGCCGAGAGATCGGGTCGATCATCGGGCGGCAGCTCCGGCGGCCGCGACGGATCCGGAATCCGCCCGCCGGGGGGACGGGAGAACGGGCGTGACGATTGCCCGGCGCATCGAAAAGAAACGGATCGTCTCGGCGGCATCGTGCACCCGGACGACCGCCGCCCCTCCTGCCGCCGCGGCCTCCGCGCACGCGAGCGAGCCCGGCAGGCGGTCGGCCGCCCGAGCGTCGTCGGCCACTCCGGAGAAGCGCCGCACGAAGCCTTTACGCGAGGCTCCGATGACGAGCGGAAACCCGAGAGAGCGCAACGCCCCGAGGTGCCGCAGGAGGACCAGGTTACCTTCGGGGCTCTTGCCGAAACCAAGGCCGGGGTCGACCGCGATCGCGTCGCTCGGGACGCCCGCCGCCCCCGCCCGGGCCGCCGCCGCGGCGAGGTCGGCCGTGACATCGGCCAGCAGGTGCGAGTAGGTCGTATCGGCTTGCATCGTGCGGGGGTCGAGCCCGCGCATGTGCATCAGGATCGTTCCGGCACCGGCCTGCGCGACGGTCTCCGCCATCCCGGAGTCGAATCGAAACGCGGTCACGTCGTTCACCAGGTCCGCGCCGGCTTCAATGGCGGCTCGGGCGACCCCGGCCCGCCGGGTGTCGATCGACAGAGGTGCCGGCGACTGTCGCCGGATGTCCTCGATGACGGGCAGGACCCTCGCCGCTTCCTCCGCGGGCGAGACCTCCTGTGCCGGTCCGTACGTGCCGGGTCGCGTCGATTCGCCGCCGATGTCCACGATCGCGGCGCCGCAGGCGAAGAGCTCGAGAGCGCGGGCGACGGCGCGGCCGCGGTCGAAATACAGCCCCCCGTCGGAGAAGGAGTCGGGCGTCACGTTGACGACCCCCATGACGAGCGGGCCCGACGAAAGGTCGAGCGACCGGCCGTGGGCGAGCGAGAGCCTCGCGGGGCGACGGGAGGCCTTCTCGAAGGCGGCGCCGGCGCGCTCCCGCAGGCTCGCGGGCAGCGCCTTCAGGCTTTCGGCGCGCCGCCCGCGGGAGATCATCAGCGGCGGAGAGGACGACCCCGCCAGCCGGACGACGTCGACGGGAAAGTCCGCCGCCTGGAAAGTCGCCGGCCGGAACCCGTCCCACCCGGCGATCTCCGAGAGGGCGGCGGCATCGGCGGCGGGGAAGACGAGGTCGGTCACTTTGTGAGTTTAGCCTCTCAGGAGGCGGTCTCCCGTCAGGTCTGCCATCGGGAGGAAGAGGCCTGTCATCTACGGGGACAGCTGAGGCGGCGACGGGCACCTCTCACTTTTCCTGCGCCACTTTCGCTGCACCTCCGTCCCGATGGTGGCTGAGCTCGCCCCGGGAGGAGTCTCCCGACCAGAGGGAGGACGGAGCCTCTCGGGGCGGGAGC
>JBDUBI010000244.1:0-5113 GCA_040004225.1 Acidobacteriota bacterium | reverse complement strand
CGTCGCAGGGAACGAGCGGCGCTGCAACCGCCGTGGCGGTCACCGGCGACACGGGTTACTTCTGGTTCTTCTCGAGCAACAACATCGAGCTCGTCATCAAGGTCGTGGACGGCCGCGCCTTCAACAACAAGTTCTGGGTCTTTTACGGCGCTCTCTCGGACGTCCAGTACACGATCACGGTGACGGACACCCAGACGGGAACGATCAAGTCCTACGTCAATCCGAACGGCAACCTGGCGAGCGTCGCCGACACCGCCGCGTTCGCCGGCGCCACCGCGTCTCCAGCCGCGGCTGCTTTCGGTGCAGCCCCGGACCAGCCGGCGGAGGAGCGCCTTTCCGCGACCGATCCTTCCGGGGAAAAGGAGTCTTCGACGTCGCGGCGCGCCGAGTCGGCGGAGGCCCTTGCGGCCTGCGCCGGGAATGCCCAGACTCTGTGTTTGAACGCGAGCCGCTTCACCGTCCAGGTCCGCTGGCAGGTGCCTTCGCAGGGGACGAGCGGGCAGGGAACGGCGGTCGCGCTCACCGGCGACACCGGCTACTTCTGGTTTTTCTCCTCGAACAACGTGGAGCTCGTGATCAAGGTCGTCGACGGGCGGGCGTTCAACAACAAGTTCTGGGTTTTCTACGGCGCCCTTTCCGACGTCCAGTACACGATCACCGTGACGGACACTCAGACCGGGCAGGTCAGGACCTACTCGAACCCTTCGGGGCAACTTGCGAGCGTGGCGGACACCGCGGCCTTCTGATCCGGGGTCCCGCGCAGCGGCACGAGGGGGGACCGGGGGGCACCGACCCCCCGGTCTGCGACGTCACGGCCCGCAGGCGGTCCAACGACCGTTTCTGGCGCTCCCGGCTTATAGTCCTCCGCTTGGATTCCATTTCGTTCAAGGTCGTCGACTTCGCGATCCAGCTCGCCGTCATTCTCTTCGCCATCTCCTTCCACGAGTCCGCGCACGCCTGGTCGGCTCTGCGATTCGGGGACACGACGGCGAAGGACCTCGGCCGGATCAGCCTGAATCCCATCCGGCACATCGATCCCATCGGGAGCATCGTCCTTCCGATCCTGCTGTATTTCACCTCCGGCCTGATTTTCGGCTACGCGAAGCCGACGCCCGTCCGTCTCGACCGCACGAAGAATCCGAGGCTGGCGGACCTGTGCGTCTCGGCGGCCGGACCGCTGTCCAACCTGCTCCTGGCCTGCGTCGGCCTCGCCGCGCTCGTGGGATTCAAGTCCATGTTTCCCCAGGCGCTGCCGGACCTCTTCGACGCCCTCCGCGGCCATCGCTTTGCGGCGGGCGCCGTGGCACCCCTGACCTACCTCCTCTTCCAGTTCGTGATCGTGAACATCAGCCTCGGCGTGTTCAACCTGATTCCCATTCCGCCGCTGGACGGCAGCTGGGTGCTGGCGGCGATTCTCGGGCCTTCGACGCGCCGCTTCTTCGAAACGCTCGGCCGGTTCGGATTTCTCATTTTGATCCTTCTCTCCTCGTCCGGAATTCTCGGGCGGATCATGAGCCCGGTCCTCCGAGTGTTTTTCCGCGTCATCGGCCAGGCCCTCCAGTGAACGAAGAGACCTCCCGCGAGGCGCTGCCGCCCGTCGCCATCCCCGCGTTTTCCGGCCCCCTCGATCTCCTTCTCCACCTGATCCGCGTCAACGAAGTCTCCATCACGGACATACCGATCTTCGAGATCACCGAGCAGTACACGGCGTACTTAGACGCGATGCGCGAGCTCGACCTCGACATCGCCTCCGACTACATCGCGCTCGCGGCGGAGCTCATCTACGTCAAGTCGCGCATGCTCCTGCCGCGCGCCCCGGGCGAGCCCGAGGAAGATCCGAGGCAGGATCTCGCGCGGAGGCTTCTCGAGTATGAGCGCTACAAGGAGGCGGCCGAGTCGTTTCACGAGATCGATGCCCTCCGCGCGGGACTCTGGTCGCGGCCTCGAACGGAGATCCCGAAATCGCCGGACGGGGAGACGCTGGAGGTCTCCCTCTTCGACCTGATCGACACGTTCCGCAAGGTCACGGACCGCTACCGGCTCGCCCACCCGCCGGCGCTGGAGATCCACCATCTCCGGTTCTCGGTCGGCGACAAGATGACGGAGCTTGTCGACCGCCTCGAGAGCTTCGGGGTCATGCCTCTCCTCGAGTTCCTCGGCACGATGCGGTACCGCGCCGAAGCGGTGACCTCGTTTCTGGCGTGTCTCGAGCTGATCCGGCTGGGGGTGGTGCGGGTCTTTCAGGCGGCGCCGTTTGCGGAGATCCACGCGTCCCGCACAGAGGTCGCTTTTGCGGCCGACCAGGTGCGGGATACTTACCGGTGAGAACACGATGACCTTCCCCGCGTCCGAAGAGACGCCCGCGCAGACGCCGGACGCGGGCCCCGAAACCGGCGACGCGCCCGCCGGCCAGGGGACGGCGCCGGCGGCGCCTCCGGCCGTCGAAAAACCGCGGGAGACCCGGGCCGAGAAGATCCGGGACGCCGCGGAAGCTGTCCTTTTCTCCTCGCCGCGCCCGGTGTCCGAGCGGGACCTGGCCAGCGTGCTCGAAGCGACGCCGGAGGCGGTCCGCGAAGCGCTGGCCTCGCTTGCCGCGGAGACGGACGCCCCTCACCGCGGAGTGCGCCTCGAACACGTCGGCGGCGGGTGGCGTTTCGTAACGCGGCCCGAGTTCGACTCTCTCCTGCGCCGCTTCCACGAGGTCAGCGAGCGCAGCCGACTCTCGCTCGCCGCGCTCGAGACCCTCGCGATCATTGCCTACCGCCAGCCGATCACCCTCCCCGAAGTCCAGGACATCCGCGGCGTCAACTCCGCGTCGGTCTTGAAAACGCTGTTCGAGAAGAAGCTCATCACGACGGCGGGAAAGAAAGCCGTGGTCGGGACGCCCTTCCTCTACAAGACGACACCCGATTTTCTCGTGCGATTCGGGTTGAACGAGCTCGAAGAACTGCCTCGCCCCGAGGAGATCGAAGAGGACCTCGCCGCCACGGTTTCAGACGACCCCCTCCCGATCGCCGCAGCCGGCGCGGCCGGCCTCGTTTCGGGCCTCGGCTCGACGGAAGATCACGACCACGAGGGGGACGAGGAAGAGGACGACGCCGAGGCGTCTCCCGGCGCCAGGGCTTTCGTCGGCTCCCACGCCGCCGCCGAAGATGAGGTGGACGACGAGGCAGACGACGAAGACGACGACGACGGCGGGGACGAGGACGACGGCGAGGACGAGGACGAGGACGACGATGAAGACGACTGACGTCGCACGAGCGCACGCCGATCGATCGGGAACGCGGCCCGCCCCCTCACTCGAACCCTCTCCCCGAGCGCGGGGAGAGGGTGCCCCGTGTGGCTCGAACACCTCAATGGCGAATACGTTCGTCCCGGGAGGAGTCTCCCGACCAGAGGGAGGGGGGAGCCTCGCGGGACGGGAGCCGCAGCGAACGGAGGGACGAGGCGAGCGGTCGAGGCCGCACCCGGCCGAGCCGCTCGCCGGTGCCTTCGCCGCCACGCGGCGAAGGCAGGTCCCGCAGTGAGCGGAGGCGACGGAGTCGAGCGCCTCCAGAAGGTGCTCTCCCGCGCCGGGCTCGCCTCGCGCCGCGAGGCGGAGGAATGGATCCGGGAGGGGCGAGTCTCCGTCAACGGGAAGGTCGCCTCCCTGGGCGACCGCGCGAACCCGGAAAAGGACGCCGTGAAGGTCGATGGCAAGCGCATCCGTCCTCCCGCGGCGGAGAGGACATATCTGCTCTTGAACAAGCCGAAGGGCTACGTGACCACGATGTCGGACCCCGAGCGGCGGGACACGGTGATGGATCTCGTCCCCGGGACTCTGCGCGCGGGGGTCCGTCCCGTCGGGCGCCTCGACGTCGGGACCGAGGGCCTGCTCCTCCTGACCGACGACGGGGACCTCGCCCGCGACGTGACGCACCCTTCGGTCGGATGCGCCAAGGAATACAGCGTCAAGGTTTCGGGGGTGCCTTCGGAAAAGGACCTCGAGCGGCTGCGGCGCGGGATCGTGCTCGACGGGATCCGGACCCGCTCCTGCGAGATCGCGCCGATCCGCACGACGGCGGGCCGCGGGGAGGGCAACGCCTGGTTTCGAGTCACGCTGCGCGAAGGGCGAAGCCGCCAGATCCGCCGCATGTTCGAGGTGATCGGACACCAGGTCTCCAAGTTGAAGCGGGTCGCGATAGGGCCGATCCGCGATGAAGAGCTCCCGCCCGGACGGCTCCGGCGGCTCACCGCGGCCGAAGTCGCGGCGCTCAAGGCCTCTCTCGCCGCCGGCCCCAAGGGTGGCGAGGAACCGCCGGCAAGGCGACCGCGCCCGGCCGGGGGACGCGAGAGGCCCCGCCGCGCGGACGAGCGGCGGGGCGCACCGGAGGACGGCCGCGGGCCGGCCGGCCCTCCCGGGCGCCCGCGGGCCCCGGCGCGCCCCCGGTGACCCCCCCGCTGATCGTCGCCATCGACGGGCCTTCCGGGGCCGGGAAATCGACGGCGGCCCGCGCGCTGGCGGCTCGTCTCGGCGTTCCTTATATCGACACCGGGGCCATGTACCGCGCCGTAGGCCTGGCCGCCCGGGAGGGAGGCGTCCAGGTGCCGATCACCGAGCCCGCCGCGGCCGCACGGGTCGCCGAATCCGTCCGGGTCGAGCTCGTCGCGAACCGCGGGGGCGATCGCGTTTTCTTAGACGGTCGGGACGTGACGGAGGCCATCCGGGAACCCGAAATCTCGCTTTACGCCTCCGCGGTCTCCGCCATCCCGGCCGTGCGGCGGCGCCTGGTTTCCGAACAGCAGAGGCTCGGGCGGGAGCGGGGGGGCGTGCTCGAAGGGCGGGACATCGGAACTCGCGTCTTTCCCGAAACACCGTTCAAGTTCTTTCTGACGGCCCCGCCGGCTGTTCGGGCCGCCCGGCGCACCGCCGAGCTCGCGGCGCGCGGGACGCCTCAGGCGTACGAGGCCGTTTTCCGCGACATGGAGAAGCGGGATTCCGACGACAGCGGCCGGGAGGATTCCCCCCTGACCCTGGACGGCCGGTACGTCGTCCTCGATACCGGGGACCTCACTCCCGAGGCCGTCGTGGCCGAAATGGAGCGCCGGGTGCTCCGCCCGGGTGGTTGACTCC
>JBDUBI010000007.1:0-5165 GCA_040004225.1 Acidobacteriota bacterium | reverse complement strand
TGAGGCAGGTGAGGAGAATTCCGAGACGTGTTTTCATCGAGGCCCCCTTGTCGGGCGTGCGGTGCAACTCTCGGGCCGCCGGGGGTGGTCGAAGGGGGACGGTCCGGGAGTCCAGGCGCTGCAATTTGGGGTGGTCGGACCTGGAAGCCGGCGGTGCGGCCGAGCTCGTACGGCGGCCTGCTGCCGGGATCCGCGCGGTGTGCGCGCTCCCTCTTTTCTTACCGGAGGATCCACTCCCGGACGATGCGTTGATCTCGGATCTCGGAGATGACGAGAATCGCGGAGCCCAGGCCGGCAGCCGTCGACTCGATTTCCCGGGAAACGACGTAGGCGCCCTGCGAACCGAAGTCTTCCGCCGCGAGTCTCAGGTCGGGCGCCGCCGCAAAACGGCGGAGGTACGCTTGCCGGATGCGAGCCTGGCCGGAATCGCGCAGATGGTCCGGGGGGTCGTAAATCCGAGCGTCCTCGGAGTAGACCCGCATCAACCGTTCGATGTCCCGCCGGTTGTAACCGTCTATGCGCGAGCGGACGAGAGACTCGGGCGTCACGGGGGAAATCGCGTCAACCTTTGTTGGCGGACGCACGGTCGGAGCGGGCGTGGTGGCGATGGGCGATGCGGGTGCCGCAGACGGGCGGGGCTCGGCCGGGGTTGCGGCCGGAGTGGGAGCGCGCGGGGAGCCTGTCGCCATCGGTGCCGGGGTGGCGGTCGCGACGGGGCCCGGCGTCTTTCGCGCGGAGAGATCCACTTCGATCGGATCAAACCCGCTGCTGGTCGTGCAGCCGATCCCGAGAAGTGCCATCAGCAGGGAAAACACCGTCGTCTTCCGGATGTTCAAGCGACCGCCTTTCGACGCCAATTTCGCAGTCGAGAGCGCCTAGAATTCAGAGGGGGGATCTTACAGGCGAGTGCGGAGGCCGCAGCTGTTTCCGGTAACGGTTCTGATTCCCGCGGCGTCCGCGCTCTCGAGCGGGAGCACCGCCGCCTCGCGCGCGGCCCTCTCCCCGTTTCGCATCGGAAGAACGCCCGTCACCAACGGCGAATATGCGCCCTTTCTGGCGGGCGGGGGGGCCGCCCCGCCTCCCTGGTGGAGCGACCTCGCATTTTGCGGCCCCGGGCAACCCGTCGTCGGCGTCACGTGGGAGGACGCCTCAGCGTATTGTGCCTGGCTCACGGCGATCGACTCGGGCCGGTGGCGCCTTCCGTCGGAAGCCGAATGGGAGCGGGCCATTTCCGGGGGAGTGCCGCACCCGAAAACGCCGTGGGGCGAAACGCTGCCTTCGGGAGAGATTCCGGTGGGGCCTCTGGCCGGTCCCTGGAGGGTCGGATGCGGAACCCCGAATGCGTTCGGCGTTCTGGACCCCGGCACGATCGTCCACGAGTGGTGCCTCGACTGGCGTGACCCTGCTCCATCCGCCGCGCCGGCCGGAGCGGCGCTGCCGCGACGGGCGAGCCGCGGAGGTTCGTGGCGCCACCGCATCCGCTGGTCGGCGCCCTCCGCACGCAGCAGTCTCCCGCCCGCGTTTCGCTATTCGGACTACGGGTTTCGAGTCCTTCGGGAGGAACACCCGGCACCGGTACCGGCGGGGTCCTAGATGGCACCTTTCGTGCGTTGGCTCGCGGGAACATGGCAGACACCGCTCCCCGCCGATGCCGCGTCTGCGGCCACTTCGAACCGCACCTGCGAGAGCACTACGACGCGCACGCGGCGAGCGCGCAGGAGGCGCTGACGCGCTGCGCCGGGTCGGATGCCGAGGAGGCCGAGAGGGCGCGGCGGCGCATCACCAATTGCGAGCAGTTCAAAGAGGTGGTCCGCCGCGCGCCGCGGGTTCGGAGCGGACCTCCCGCTTCCCGGGCGGTAATTTCTTTCCAGGCTCCGTCGTTCGCGGCCCGATTCTCTCGCGCTCGCGGCCGCTGATCGGGCCCGCCTCTACTTCGTCGCGACCTTCGCCAGCGCCGCGCGAATCCCCGCACCGATTTTTTCGGGTGTGTCGACTCCCCAGAAATGCAGAAAGAAGAGACGAGGAGTCTCTCGGAGCATGTGCGAGTGCAGCGCCGTCGGCTCGATCCCGTGGGCGCGCAGCTCCCGCATGACGGGATTCACTTCATCCGCCACCAGGACGAAATCCCCGGTGGTCGCGACGCGGTCGCCCGCCGCCTGAAAGTTGACGGCGATCGCCATGCCCATCGCGGGCGAAACGTCCATCCCACCGTCGCGGATGGTTTCCGCCCGGGGGATGCCGAACGCGAGCACGCGCCCCGCTACGGTTCCCTTGCGTCCGACGGATTGGGTCAGCGCGGCGAACAGCCGTTCCTGCTCGGGTGAGGTCTTAGGCGGCCCCGCGACAGGACGCGGAGCGAGAGGGGTGGCGGATCTTCCGAGCGCGGCTTTCAGGACCTGCGCGAGCTTCCGCGCATCGCCCCGCCCGTCATAGTGGACGTACAGGAGGCGGGGGACTTCGTTGATCAGGTGATTGTGAATCGCGAGGATCTCGAAGCCGCCGTCCTGGAGGGCGCCGACGACCGGGGCCACCTCGGCGCCGGTCAGCACCAGATCGCCCATGACTTGCGCTTCGCCACCCATCCTTCCAAACGCGGCCCAGGAGCCCAGTGCCAGCGCCGGCTCGAGGGTGACGCCGTCGACCAGGACTTTGAGGTCCGTCCGCGGCCACGAAAAACGATGCACGCCTCCCGGCTGCTCTTTTCCCGGCTGATCGAGGACGCGATCCACCTCCAGCCAGGGCGAGGGCGAGGAGGCGGTTTGTGTCGGGATGCCCTGAAGAAGGAGAACGCCGGTGAGAAGAGCGGATTTCATGGGGAACTCCTTGGGAGGCGAGATCGTCGTCCCCCACTGCCGGATCGGGCCGCCCCTCCGGGAGAATTGAAATCGTCGATCCGTTTTCAGGAAGAGTCTGCTGCCGGTTCGTGACTCTGGAGGCGAGGCGGTTGACCAGACGAGCGGGAGAAATGGAACGGGGCGGGAAGACCCCGACGGGGGTCAGGGACCGGCGACTCGCGCGCAGACGGGAGTCGCCGGTCGAGGAAGGAGGCCCGGCCTTACGCCCCGGTCGGGTTCGTCGGCCCGACGCGTGAGAGCTGGCTTGCGGTCTCGCCTCCACGATCTCGGCTCGGCTGGATTCGGATGACGTCTTTGCAGAACTCGCACGTGACCCGTCCGTCGAGAGCGACGGGGGTCGTGTTCGACCGACCGCAGTGCCTGCAGAACCATGTCCTCATGAAGTATTCGACCATGGTGCGCCCCGCTTTCTCGCCGAAGACCGGCGGAGGAGGCCCCAGTGCCCGCTCCCCGGCCCGAATCGGAGAATTACAGAATATCACGCGAGTCTTCAGCCCCTCCGGAGGCTCGTTTTTCCACGCCCCCGTGGCTTCCGTGGACCTTCGCGCCGTCTTCAGAGGCGACGATTCGCCTGGGAGACTCGGGCCTCCCCCACCGCTTCGCGGCGCCACCACAGGTAAGCCGGCAGTCCCGCGAGGAGGATGCCGAGCCCGATCAGGGACTCGACGGGCTTCTCGCGCAGCGTGTTGCCGACGAAGACGAGACAGACCGCGACGAAGGCGAGCGGGATCCAGGGATAGCCGGGCGTCCGGAAGGGCCGCGGCTGATCCGGCCGCCGCCGCCGGAGGACGATGACCGCGATGCCCGTCACCGCGTGGAAGAGAAAGATCGCGAAGGTCACGTAGGTGTAGAGCTGCTCGTACGTGCCCGAAAACGCCAGGGCGATCCCCCAGGCGCCCTGCGCGAGGAGACTGGCGCCCGGGGTGTGGTGCGTCGGGTGGATCCGGCCGAACGCCGCGAAGAAGAGGCCGTCCCGGGACATGGGCAGATAAATGCGGGCGCAGTACAGGACCGTCGTCGCGAGGCACCCGAAGATCGAGACGAGCACCAGGGTCGTGATCAGGCGCCCGCCGCCGGGGCCGAACAGCGCGAGCGCGGCCGCCTCCGCCACTCGAGGGGTGGTCGACAGCTTCGAAACGGGCAGCGCCCGCACGTAGACGATGTTGACCAGGAGATAGATCCCTGTGACCGCCGATGTCCCGGCGATCAGCCCGACCGGGAGCGACTTCTCGGGGCGCCGCATCTCTCCCGCGAGGAAAGTGGCGCCGTACCAGCCGTCGTACGTCCAGAGGACCGCGATCATCCCGACGCCCGCCGCGGCGAACCCTGTCGGAAAGAGAGATCCGGTGTGCGGGAACGCTCCGACCCGCGCCGGGAGAAAAATGCCGACGACGCCGAGCAGCACGAGTGAGCCGACCTTCGCCGCCGTGATGGCGTTTTGAAACCGGGTGCCGGCGCGCACGCCGGTGTAATTGATCGCGGTCAATCCCGCGATCGCGATCGCGCCGGCAAGCTGGGCGCCGGTCGCGGTCCATGCGATCGGGCCGAGGGGGATGGTCCAGAGGCGGTGCGCGCTCGAGAAGTACGGGAGAAACGCCCCCAGGTACTCGCCGAAGCCGACGGCGAGCACGGCGATGCCGCCCGTCATCATGACGAAGAACGACCCCCAGCCGTAGAGAAAGCCGAAGAGCGGCCCGTACGCCTCCTTCAGGTATCGGTACTGACCGCCCACCTTCGGAAACATCGCTCCGAGCTCCGCATAGGTGAGCGCTCCGGCGAGCGCGAGAAGGCCGCCGCCCGCCCAGAGAATGAGGATGCCGCGGGGGTCCGGCACCGCTCTCGCGATCTCCGAAGTCGTCAGGAAAATGCCCGTCCCGAGGGTTGCGCCGAGCGTCACGAGAACGGCGTCCGTCGTCGAAAGCGCCCGCTCGAGAGGGGCGTCTTCCTTCAGCGGATCTGCGCGCACGGCGAAAGGTTCTCACGACCGGCTCGGGAGCTGCCGTTGAATTCACAGGACTGTTGCGAGCCGGCCGATCTTCGCCGCATCGAAAACGCGCCCCCTCCGGGGCAGTCGAAACTACGGCGTCGGGAAGGGAGGCCCGAGCCGGACATCAAGAGTCTTGCTGCCGGAGACGTTCGCCCGCGAGCTGGATCCAGGCGTGGGGCCCCCGAGGTCGGCGTCATCGTCCGCGCCGTCTGACGGAAGCGGCCATGCGACAGGTTTCCGAAGCCGGCGAGTGTAGCAGGGCGGCCCCGACCTGTGTATGATTCGCGCTCTTCGACTGCGGGGTCGTAGTTCAGTTGGTTAGA
>JBDUBI010000057.1:0-17540 GCA_040004225.1 Acidobacteriota bacterium | reverse complement strand
GCGCCGGTCTCGCTGAAGGCGTACGCGTTGCAGCGCGGCCTCGATCCCCGACACCTGGGCCGCGACGAGCGGTTTGCGCGCGTGACCGAGCTCGCCGAGCACCTGATGGGCGCGATCGCCCGCGTCATTCCGGCCGTCCCCGTTTCCCTCGCGGCGCGGGCCTTCGTCTGCGACCCGAACCGGGCCTGGAGCGAGCTCGAGCTCAAGGCGGAAATCCTGTCGGAGATGCGGGAGCTCGAATCGGGCGGCGCGCACGTCTACGTCCCCCGGGGAGACCAGGACTACGCGATCGACGTGGGGCTCCGCATGCTGACCCTCCGCCACCTGGTCGTCGATTCGGCGGGACTCTTTACCCCCGTCGTCGCAGAGCTGCCCATTCTGCGGTACTACGCCAACAGCATCGCGCACCTGTTCGAAGACGCGGAGCCGGATCGCCGAGTCGGTCGGATCGAGCTGAAACCTACTTCCGGCGTCTGACCGCGAAGAAGATCCCCGCGAGGCTGATGACGACCCACGAGCCTTCCATGAGCATCAGCCCGGGGTCGCGGGCGCGGAGCGCGAAAAAGGTCAGGATCCCTCCCCCGAGCAGATTGAGGAGCAGGTAGGGATATCCGCGCTGATCCAGCCGTCCCATCTGATTCATCGCGTAAGCGACGAGAACCACCGCGGCACCGAGCAGGGAGAAAGCCTGGCCGACCATCCCCGCGCTTCCTTCAGGCCCGGCGGGAATCCCGGTCCCTCACGAATATGGAGAGGAAGACGCTCACGATCGAGACGACGAGGGCCCCCCAGAACGCGGCCCAGAAATCGGAGACGTGAAAACCAATTCCAAAACGCGCCGCCGCGGCGCTGGTGAGCCAGAGGATGAAGGCGTTGATGACGAACGTGAAGAGGCCGAGGCTCAGGACGAGAAGAGGGCAGCTCAACATCGACACGACCGGCCGCACGAGCGCGTTGAGAAGCCCGAAGACCAGCGCCACGGTGAGGAAGGTGATCGGATCCGAGGTGGCGGAGATTCCGGGAACGACCTTCGTCGCAACCCACAGCGCCGCCGCATTGATCAGCAGCCGGAGCAGGAATCTCATCGACGGGCGACTATACCCTTCCGTTCCTGGCGGGCCGGCGGCGAGGCGTTCGGTCGCTCCAGAGGATCGAACCGATGAGAACGCATCCCCCGGCGGCCGCGGCCAGGAAGAACAGGATCGCGAGACCCGGGTAACCCAGGATGCGAAAACTCGTCGGGACCTGCATGAGGAGCGCCGCGCCGACGATCAGGGAGGCGAGCACGAGCCCCATCGCGATCCGGTTGGCAATCTTCTGCAGACCGCCGATGAGCTCCGCCTCGTCTATCGCGTCGACCTGGAGCTTCAGCGCGTTGTTCGCCATCAGATCGAGCACGCGATTGACCCGGCCGGGAAGCTTCTCGGCGAACTCCTTGGCCTCGAGCAGCGCCGTCGCCAGATTCCCCGGCGAGGCGGATTTCAACATCCGCTGGCGCAGCAGCTCCGAGGCGTGCCGGCGAATCGCTCCGTTTGGCTCGAACTCCGGGTCGAGCGTGCGGCCGATCTCGTCGAGCTGCAGGAGCGCCTTCGAGAGGAGTGTGAGCTCGGTCGGGAGCTGCAGCCCGGTCTCGCCCGAGGCCCGCGCGATCTCCAGGAGAGTTCGGCCGATCCGCAGGTCCCCGAGCGACGCGTGCTGGTAAGCGCCCACGAGATCCGCAACACGGCGGTTGAAAGCGGCGGGATCAAAGTCCTCCCGGCGGCTTCCGATCTCCGCTCCGATCTGTGCCGCGCGGTCGGCATCGCCCTCGGACACCGCCAGAAGGAGCTTCAACAACGCCTCCTGCATTCCGGGTGCAATGCGGGCGACCATCCCGAGGTCGAGGAGGGCGATTCGCTGATCCGTCGTGATGAAGACGTTTCCGGGGTGTGGATCGGCGTGGAAGAACCCCTCGATCAGGATCTGCTTCAGGTAGGCGCGGAAGAGCTCGTCGGCGAGCCTGGCGCCGTCGAGCTCCAGGCGGACCACCGGCGCGAGGTCGGTAATTTTGCACCCGTCCACGTACTCCATCGTCAGCAGCCGGACCGTCGAGTAATCCGCGATCGGCTGCGGAACGAAGAGTGAGGGGAACTCCGCCAGGTCCTCCCCGAGCCGGGTGAGGTTGGCGGCCTCCTGCCGGTAGTCGAGCTCCGAGGCCAGCGACTTCTGAAATTCCTCGACCGTTTTTTCGAGCTCGAACTTTCCCAGAGTGTCGGAATGCTTGTCCAGGAACCGGGCGAGCTCCAGAAAGGCCGACATGTCGTCCGCAATCTGCTCTCGAATTCCGGGCCTCTGGACTTTCACGGCCACCGCGCGGCCGTCCCGCAGCTTCGCGCGATGAACCTGCCCGAGAGAGGCGGCCGCAACCGGGACCGCTTCAAATTCGGAGAAAGCCTTGGAGATCCGGACACCGAGCTCCTCCGTCACGATGCGCTCCACCTCGCCGAAGGAGAAGGGCTCGACGCGGTCCTGCAATCGGGTCAGCGCCTGGATGTAGGCCGGCGGCAGAAAGTCAGCGCGTGTCGAGAGGAGCTGTCCGAGCTTGATGTACGTAGGGCCCAGTCGTTCGAGGTCCTGCGCCAGGTCGTCGGCGAGAGGGGAGGGGGCGGGGCGTTCCTCCGGAGGGAGGTCCTTGTCGATACCGAGGCCGCTCACTAAATCAGAGCGGCCGTACTTGACGAGAAGCCAGGCCAGGTCCTTGTATCGCTTCAGGTGCTTTCCCACGAACATCGTTGCCATGGTGTCTCTCCTCGGAAATGCGACCTTCCCGGCAACTGCCGGGCATTTGCCGGGGCATTTGCCGGACGACCGTCGGACGATTGCAAACGGCGCGCCCTGCAAAGTAACTCGTGGGAGAGAATGAGCTTGTGGGCGCGCGGCACGTCTTCGTCCCGGGGGGCGCCGGCTCCTCCGACCGCGCCCGGCCAGGGGCGCGGCGGTGACGCGGCTGGCCGGCCGGCTCTTACTCGGGATCGCGGCGCTCCATGCGGCGGCGGCGGCCTGGCTCGGACGCGGCGAGCTGCTTTCGATCGCCCGCGCCGGTCTCTTCAACGCGCTCTCGAGCCATCCCTCCCGCCAGCTCTGGTTCTGGTGCGTTGCGTTTTCGGTTCCGCTCGCGCTGGTCGGCGCGTTGCTCGCGTGCGGCGAGGGACGCGCGCGTTCCGCGTGGCTCGGCTGGTCGCTCGCCGCTCTCGGGGCCGTGGCCTGCCTCGTCCTTCCGGTCTCCGGGTTCTGGCTCCTCTTCCTGCCGGCGGGGCTTCTCATCGTGGACTCGCGGGCGCCCGCGCCGGGTCCGACGGAATGGGCCCGCGGAGACTTTTCCATTTCGACGGACCCGTCGCGGATCGATCCGGCGGCGGCGCACGAGTATCTCGTCGGTTCCTACTGGGCGGACGGGGTGCCGCGCGAGGTCGTGGAGCGGTCGATCCGGGGATCGCTCGCTTTCGGCTTGTTCCACGCGGGCCGGCAGATCGGTTTCGCGCGGGTGATCACCGACCAGGCGACGTACGCTTACCTGTCGGACGTCTACGTCCTGGAGGCCTGGCGGGGACGCGGCCTCGCTCTCTGGCTGATGGAGACTATCCGGTCCCATCCGGACCTCCAGAACCTGAGGCGCTGGACGTTGTCGACCCGGGATGCCCACGCCCTCTACGCGAAATCGGGCTTTCGGCCGCTGGCGCATCCCGACCGGTTCATGGAAATCGCGGACCTGGACATCTATCGGCGGAAGAGCTGACCGCGCTCTGATACCCTCGTTCCGAAATATGACCGCCGTCCTCTGATCGAACCCGCGACGGCGCCCGAAACGCCCGCGGGAAGACATGCCGGATCAACCGCTCCTTCGGGAGCCGCGCGGGCGCTCCCGCGCGACTGGCAACGTCGATCGAAAGGACACTCTCCCAATGAACGCACCTTCCGACTGGTGGAACGGGTTCTTTTCCGGCCTCGTCGTGGATTTCTGGCGCACGGCCCTCCCGGCCGAAGTGACGGCTGCGGAGACGGAGTTTCTGGATCGTCATCTCGGCGCCTCCCCGGGCGGCCGGCTGCTCGACGTTCCCTGCGGACACGGCCGCCTCGCGGTCGCGCTCGCCGCGCGGGGGTACCGCGTGACCGGCGTTGATCTCTCCGCGGACCTTCTGACGGTCGCGCAAGCGGAGGCTGCGGCTCGAGGCGTCGAGATCACCTGGCGGCAATCGGACATGCGCGACCTCTCCTTTCCCGAGCCCTTCGACGCGGCATTCTGCGCCGGCTCGAGCTTCGGATACTTCGACGACGCGGGCGACGTCGACTTCCTCAAGGCGGTCGCGGGCGCGCTGCGGCCGGGAGGGCGGTTCGTCCTCGACGCCTCGAAGCTCGCCGAGACGATTTTCCCGGCCTTCCGCGAGCGCCATTCTTTGGAGCGCGACGGCCTGCTCTTCGAGGCCGAAAACCGTTATGACGCGCTGACCGGCCGTTACGAGAACCGCTACACCCTGACCCGGGGGAGCGACGTCGAAACGAAGGTCGCCTCGCATCGCATCTACACGCTCTCCCAGGTCGTCGCGATGTTGAAAACGGTGGGGCTCACGCTGGTGTCTGTGCACGGCTCGGCCGACGGGCGGCCGTTTGCCCTCGGGTCTCCGGGATGCTTCCTCGTATCGGAACGATTTGCCGGATCGGACTCCGGCCGGTAGGCCCCCCAGGGCCCCGGAAGAGCTCGCGGCGAAGAGCCACCCGGGGCCGCTTTTGGCAGAATGCGGATTCGGCGCGCGAAATTCGGCGCCGGCAGAAAGGGTTGTGGCGGACTCATGCAACCTCACGCGAAAGGCCTCTGATGGCCCGTCCCGGCATCCTGGGTGGCGGGGTCTCGTCCCGTCTGTCCCGCGGAGAGACCCGCCGCGGCGGCGGGCGGGCCCCATCGGACGACAACCAGAAAAAGAAGAAGATCTCCGTCCGGGTCGTGCTGCGGGACGCGGGAGAGCTGGTCGCGGCGCGCCGGGGACGGCTCGCCCTGGGCCTCGGCCTCTTGATCGTCAATCGCCTCGCGGGCCTCGTCCTCCCGGGAATGCCCCGTTACCTGCTGGACGAAGTCGTCGGCAAGGACCGCCGCGACCTTCTTCCCCTTCTCGTCGCGGCCTCCGCCGCAGCTGCCATCATCCAGGGAGTGACGTCGTTCTCCCTGTCCCAGGTGCTGGGTAAGGCGGCACAGCGCTCGATCACGGAAATGAGGCGCCGCATCCAGCGTCACGTCGGCCGACTCTCCGTCAATTATTTCGATCAGACGAAGGTGGGCGCGCTCCTCTCGCGCGTGATGACCGATGCGGAAGGGATACGCAACCTCGTCGGCACGGGCTTAGTCGAGGTCGTCGGGGGCCTCGTGACCGCCGTGCTCGCGCTCGTGATCCTGTTTCGGCTGAATTCCAAGCTGACCTTCATCGCACTGGCCGTGCTGTCGCTCTTCGGGTTCGTCCTGCTCTTCGCGTTCAAGACGCTTCGACCGCTGTTCCGGGAGAGGTCGAAGATCAACGCGGAGGTGTCCGGCCGCCTGACGGAATCCTTTTCCGGCGTGCGCGTGGTCAAGGCCTACCGGGCGGAGCGGCGCGAAGCCCTCGTCTTTTCCAAGGGCGTACACCGCCTGTTCCGTAACGTGGCCCGAACGATGACCGGGTTCTCCGCGGTCGCCGCGTTCTCGACCCTCCTGCTCGGGATCGTGGGCGTCGCGATCATGTGGATCGGCGCGAACGACATCCTGGCCCACCGCATGACGATCGGCGCGTTCGTCTCCTACACCCTGTATCTGGGGCTGCTGGTGGGTCCCGTCATCCAGATCGTCTCGATCGGCAGCCAGATCACCGAGGCGTTCGCGGGTCTGGAGCGCATCCGGGAAGTCCGCAACGAGATCACCGAAGACGCCGAGGACGAGAGGCGTCACCCGCTCTCCCGGATCCAGGGACGCGTCGAGTTCGAAAAGGTGACGTTCGAGTACGAGAAAGGCGTCCCGGTGCTCAAGGGAGTCTCCTTCGTCGCGGAGCCGGGCACCTCGACGGCGCTCGTCGGCCCGTCGGGTTCGGGCAAGAGCACCATGATCGGACTCGTCGCCGCGTTCTACCGCCCGACGGGCGGGCGGATTCTGATCGACGGGCAGGACCTCGAAGACGTGCGCCTGTCGGATTACCGGTCGCAGCTCGGCGTGGTCCTGCAGGACAACTTCCTTTTCGACGGCACGGTTCTCGAAAACATCGCGTATGCGAGGCCGGACGCCTCCGACGAAGACGTGCTCTCCGCCGCGCGGATCGCGCGCTGCGACGACTTCGTCGAGAAGATGCCCGCCAAATACGAGACGATCGTCGGAGAGCGGGGAATCAAGCTGTCCGGCGGGCAGCGCCAGCGGGTCGCGATCGCGCGGGCGATTCTGGCGGACCCTCGGATCCTGATTTTAGACGAGGCCACCTCGTCGCTCGACAGCGAGAGTGAGGCGCTGATTCAGGAGGGGCTGAACGAGCTGATGCGCGGACGCACGACGTTCGTCATCGCCCACCGGCTGTCGACGATCCGGAAGGCGGACACCATCCTGGTGGTGGAGGCCGGAGAAATCGTGGAGCGCGGGGGCCACGAGGCACTGCTCGCCCGCGGCGGACGATACGCCGACCTCTACAACCGGCAGTACGGGCTCGAGGCTAACCTGTTCCGTAATCCGGGCGAGACGGCGGAAGAGCCTGAGGAAACGGCCCCGCCGACCGCGGCGGCCGACGCCGGTGTCGCCCGCATGCCTCTGATCGGGGGGTAGGTTGGCCCGGGGGCGTTCCGTGTTCCCGGATCGGTGATCTCGAGCGACATCCCCTGGCGACGCTCCCGCCGCACTAAACCGTCTCCCGAGATCCCGCGTTGCGGAAGAATCCGGCGTCGTCAGCAGAAACGAAAAAACGGGCGGGATCTCCCGCCCGTTCTCCTTCGCTCGAAGCCGACCCGCTAGTTGCGGCGGCCGCCGCCCAGGAACCGGAGCATGAACAGAAACAGGTTGATGAAGTCGAGGTACAGCGAGAGAGCGCCGACGACCGCGTAAGACCCGGTCTGGCCGTCCGGCGTCGCCACTGCCCACTGCTTCAGCCGCTGCGCGTCCCACGCCGTCAGCGCGGTGAACACAATGACGCCGACGACCGAGATGATGAACTGGAGCCCGGCGCTGTGCAGGAACATCCCGACGAGGCTGGCGAGGATGATACCGATCAGGCCCATGAACGCGAACTGCCCGACACCCGCGAGGCTGCGCCGGGTCACGGTCCCGAAGAGCGCGAGCGCGCCGAACATCCCGGCGGTCACGACGAACGTGGTCGCGATCGACGTTCCCGTATACATCAGCAGGATCATGGAAAGCGTCACGCCGTTCAAGGCCGAGTAGGCGAGAAAAAGCCCGGCGGCCGTGGTGGGCGACAGCTTCGCGACACGAGCCGACAGATAGAAGACCAGGCCGAGCTCGGCGATCACGAGGCCGAAGAAGAGCATGCGATTCGAGGCGAGCACTTGTGCCGCGCTCGTGTTCGCGACGGCGAACGCGACCGAGGCCGTGACCCCCAGGCCCACGAACATCCACCCGTAGACTTTCCGCAGAAACGCGGTGACCCGCTCGGCCGTGTCGACGGTGGTCGTCGTGAAGGCCGAGGACGGGGTCATGTCGAATCCTTGCGCCATGTCTTTCGCTCCTTGTGGGCGGATTCGCCCGTCATTCCAACGTTCCGGCACGGCCGCCGATTCCCGGACGACGGCGCGGCCCGGGGCGGCAGTCTACCGTCCGCCCGCAACCCGCCCGCCAGGGATTATTCTTCCTCGGCCGGGAATTGAGGACGGCATGCGCACGCGGCGACTGATTTCGGGACTTCTGATCGTGACCGGCCTCGGGCTGTGCGGGCTGGCGGCGCGGCACTATGTGCGCGGCTGGCGGGCCCAGGCCGAGGGCCGGCGGCTGCTCGCCGGCGGGCGGCGCGAGAACCCCGGGGTCGCCCGTGCCTCGGACCGGCTCGGGCTCGACCCCGAGGAGGTCCCCCACGCGGGGGCGATCCCGCCCGATTACCCGTACGGTCAGCCGATCGCGCGCCTCAAGATCCCGAGCGCGCGGATCGACGCGGTCGTCTTCGCCGGCGCCGACCAGGACACCCTGGAAAAGGGTCCGGGACACGTCCCCGGAACGGAGCTGCCCGGAATCTCGGGTCCGCTCAAAAACTGCGTGATCACGGGTCACCGGGATTCCCACTTCCGGCACCTCGGGTGGTTGAAAGCGGGAACCGAGATCGACCTCGACGCGCCCGCCGGCAACCGCCGCTACCGGGTCGTCTCCCGCGAAATCGTCAGGCCGGACGCAGTCCGCGTTCTCCAGGCGACTCCGGACCCGCGCCTGACGCTCATCACCTGCTACCCGTTCAACTATGTCGGACCCGCGCCGAGGCGCCTGGTCATCGTCGCGGTTCCCGCGTCGAAATAACGCAAGCGCCGGGCCGTCAGCCCATGACGACGCGGATCCGGTGCGCATTGCCGTCGTCGAGCAGCGGGATTTCGCGACCGCCCTTCGGCAGCATCGCGCCGTCGATTTCGACGGACACGATCCCGCGGGTCGCGCCGTTCGGGTTCTTGACCGACAGCTCGTAACGCGCGGAGTGGTAGCGGAAGGCGATTTCGAATCCCTCCCACGACCGCGGGATGCAGGGATCGAGATGGAGCGACGCCCCTCGCAGACGGAAGCCCAGGATCCATTCGACACCCGCCCGGTACATCCAGCCGGCCGACCCCGTGTACCAGGTCCACCCGCCACGTCCGATGTGGGGAACCTCGTTGTACACGTCGGCCGCGGCGACGTAGGGCTCGACCTTGTACCGGTGGAGGCCGGCGCGCGTCGAGGCATGGTTGACGGGGTTCAGGATCGAAAAGAGCTCGGTCGCCTTGTCGCCGTCGCCGAGCGCCGCAAACGCGATGACGCTCCAGAGCGCCGCGTGCGTGTACTGCCCTCCGTTCTCCCGCACGCCCGGGAGATAGCCCTTGATGTAACCGGGATCGACCGGCGCCCGGTCAAACGGCGGGGTGAAGAGGAGAACGAGCCCGTCACCCCGGCGCACGAGGTATTCCTCGACGGCCGCCATCGCCCGCCGCACGCGATCCGGATCGCCGGCCCCCGAGATCGCGGCCCACGACTGCGCGATCGAGTCGATCCGGCATTCCTCGTTCGAGGAAGAACCGACCGGAGTGCCGTCGTCGAAGTAGGCGCGCCGGTACCAGTTCCCGTCCCATCCGGCGCCCTCGAGCGCTGTCTTCAGCTCCGCCACGCGAGCGCGCCAGCGCGCCGCCCGTTCGGTCTCGCCCCTCTCTTCCGCGATCGAAATGAATTCCCAGAGCGCCGTGTGGAGGAACCAGCCCAGCCAGATGCTTTCGCCCTTGCCGTGCTCTCCGATCCGGTTCATCCCGTCGTTCCAGTCGCCCGTTCCCATGAGCGGGAGGCCGCGCTCGCCGGCCGGAAGGCTCACGTCCAGCGCGCGCGCGCAATGCTCGTAGACCGACGCGGACTCCGACGAGATCTCCGGCTGAAAGAATCGCTCGGCTTCCCCCGGGGCGAGGGGTGCGCCCTTCAAGAAGGGAAGGCGTTCGTCCAGGATCGCCCGGTCCTCCGTCACGTCGAGGTAATGGACCACGCTGTATGGCAGCCAGATCCGATCATCCGAAATGCGCGTCCGAACGCCTTTCCCGGATGGGACGTGCCACCAGTGCTGCACGTCGCCCTCGGGAAACTGCCTCGAAGCGGCGCGAAGAATCTGCTCGCGCGTCAGGTCTCGCCGCGAGACCGTCAGAGCAAGGACGTCCTGGAGCTGGTCGCGGAAGCCGAAAGCGCCGCCCGCCTGGTAGAAGGCGGAGCGCCCCCACACCCGGCAGGCAAGAGTCTGGTAGAGCAGCCAGCGGTTCAACATGAGGTCCATCGACCGGTCCGGGGTCGAGACCCGCAGAGCGCCGAGGACGTCGTCCCACTGCCGCTCGACGGCGGCGAAGGCCGTGTCGATTCGATCGGAGCGAAACCGTTGGACGAGCGATCGCGCGGCCGCGGCATCCTCGGCGTGCCCCAGCAGGAAGACGACCGTGCGCTTCTCTCCCGGGGAAAGCTGGATTTTCGTCTGGAGGGCGGCGCAGGGATCGAACCCCGCGCCGACGCGGCCGGATAACCGCGCGCCGCGCGCCAGCCCGGCCGCGGTATCGAGTCGTCCATTCCGACCGAGGAACTCCGTCCGGTCGGTCGTCCATGCGGAAACCGACGCGCCCAGGTCGGCGAACGCGAGACCCTGGAAATCGTCGTTCCAGGCGTTTCGCGCCAGCAGGGTCCCGGTCTCGCCGTCGCGCTCCGTGACGATGAACGGCGCCATGGCGCTGCGCGACGTTCCGAGCGTCCACTCCGCGTACGCGTTCACCGAGAGGAGGCGGGACTCCGCCGACCGGTTCTCCAGAGTCAACCGGGAAATCTTGACGCTCTCCTCGACGGGCACGAACTGAAGGAGCTCGAGCCGCAGGCCCGAGACGTCGTGCTCGAAACGGCTGTATCCCTGTCCGTGCCGGGCCACGTAGGGAGCGTCGTCCCGGACGGGCAGCGCCGTCACGCCGAACACTTCGCCGGTCTCCTCGTCGCGCACGAGGATCGCCTCGCCGGGGGGATCGCTGACGGGGTCGTTCGACCAGGGCGTCAACTGGTTCTCGCGGCTGTTGCCCGCCCAGGTGTACCCGCTTCCCGAATCGGAGACCAGGAAGCCGAAATTCGGGTTCGCGACGACGTTGACCCAGGGCGCCGGCGTCCACTGCCGCTCGCCCAGGATCGTGACGTATTCGCGGCCGTCATTATCAAAACCTCCCAATCCGTTGAAGAACTCGAGCCCCTGTTGCGAGGGGGGCGTCTCCGCCGCGACCCTCCTCAACGGGATCGCGCGGGGGGCGGGCGGAGCCGGAGTCGCGCGAAGGAGACGCACGATCTGCTCGGACAGACTGCCGTGGCGGGAGAGGAGAACGACGCGCGCCGCCGTCAAAAGGAGATCCCGGTCTTCTTCGGTCAGGCGGTCGCCTCGGAGAACGAAAATTCCTCCGGAGTCTCCCGCCTCTCCGGAGATGCGCTGGCGCGTTCGGACAAACGCTTCGAGCGCGCCCTGCAGATCGTCCCCGTAGGACGTGGCCTGCTCGTTGATGATCGCGAGATCGACCACGAGGCGCTTCAGGCGGAAATACTCGTGAGCGCGGAGGAGCTGGCGGACGATGTCCTGATCGTCCTCGCTGTCGATCCGCAGCAGAACGATGGGATGGTCTCCGGAGATCCCGTGGCGCCAGAGACCCGATTTCCCCCTCCGGTTCCGCGCGAGCACTTCCGCGGGCCCCCGCAGGCTGGGATCGAAGTACACCAAACGGGTCGCAAGCCTCTGGAACAGGTGCGCTTCGTCCGGGGTGATCGAGAGATGGCGCAGCTGAATCTGCGCCTGGGTCCAGGCGAGCATCGTGGTCCGATCGAAGGCCGCTCCTTCCCGATATTTGTCCACGAGGCCGATCGCTTCCTCCCGGCTGTCGGCCGCCAGAGTGACGAACTGAATGCGCGCGGTTTCGCCGGGACGTATGAGGACGCGGCGGCGGAGCGAGAACACGGGGTCCAAGACCGGGCCCGTGGTGTTCGAAAGAAGCCGGCCCGCTTCGAGCGACGCGGGGTTTCGAACCGTCCGCCCCCGGCCGAGGAAACGGGCCCGGTCGGTCTCGTACTCGAGCGTCCCCACCGTTTCTCCGTCGACGCGCGCGGCGTGCGCCGCCCAGATCGGCGGCTCGGACGCCTCCCGCGGCCGCCGGTGCGCGAGCAGCGCCTCGGGACCCGGCAGAAACTCGGTCTGGACGAACAGCTTCGAAAAAGCCGGGTGCGAGGAATCGGCCGCCGACGACGCCAGCGCGATCTCGAGATAGGACGTGACCTCGATCTCCCGGGCTTTGGGGCCATAGTTGGTCAGCGAGAGCTGGCGCACCTCGGCGTCGGCCTCCGGAGACACCACGATCAGGAGGCTCGTCGCCATGGGTCCGTCCCGCCGGTGAATCTCGACGCGGTCTTCGTAGAAAACGGCCTCATAGGAGTCCGCCTCCACTCCCGCCGGCTGGTAGCCCGCCGACCAGACGCGCAGGCTCTGCGTATCGCGCAGGAAAAAATAAGTTCCCCAGTCATCGCGCGTGACGTCCTCGCGCCAGCGGGAGACATCCCGATCCTTCCAGCGGCTGTAGCCGGAGCCGGCCGCCGTCGTCATGACGCTGTATCGGCCGTTCGAGAGGATGTGGCCCCGCGGAATCGGATCGTGCGGAGACCGGAAGCGCCGGAGCACGGGAGGAACGAAGTCGCGGACGTGGAGAGGCGAGCGCACCTCTTCCGCTCGAGGGCGGGCGACCGCGACGGCCCGCGGCGTGCGTTCCTGGAGGAGCATCTCGGTCGCCTGAACGGAGGGCTCGGAGTGGAACCGACGGCGCATGACGCCCTCCAGGAGGACGTTGGACAGCGCGACGATGGTCATCCCCTGGTGATGCGCCATGAAGGCGCGGACAATGACGACCTTCTCGCCGGCGGGCAGCCGCGAAGGCGTCGCGTCGATGGATTCGTAAAAGCCGTACCGGCCGCGCGCGCCGATCTCCGCGAAACGCCGGAAGTTCTTTGCCGCCGCGGAGGGGTCGATCATGGCGGCGAGGCCCGTGGCATACGGAGCAACGACGAGATCCTCGGACAGTCCCCGCTTCAAGCCGAGGCCGCTCACGCCGAAGTTCGAGTACTGGTACGTAAAAGCCAGATCGCGCGCGTTGTACGCGGCCTCGGAGACGCCCCATGGGACGCCGCGTTCCTCTCCGAACCGGATCTGCCGGGCGACGACGAGCCGGCTCGTCTGATCGAGCAGGCTTCCGCCGGGAACGTCGAGCACGAGGTCGGGCATCAGATACTCGAACATCGATCCCGACCACGAGATGAGCGCCGACCCCTTCCCGACGGGAGTGAGGGCACGGCCGAGGTGGTACCAGTGAGAGGCGGGCACGTCCCCGCGCGCGATCGCGAGGAAGCTCGCGAGACGCGCTTCGGAGGCGAGGAGGTCGTAGTAGCCGGCGTCCAGGCGGCCGTCGCTGGCGCGGTACCCGATCGAAAAGAGCTTGCGCTCGGAATCGAACAGGAAGCTGAAGTCCATCTCTTCGAAAAATCGCGACGCGTCCCGGGCGATGTCCAGGAAGCTCTGGGCGAGAGCGCGCGCCTTGTCGGCGCATCGTTCGAGCGAAGCGATCCGCGAGGCGAGCTCCGGGGAGCGGTCGGCGAGCTCTCGAAGCGCCAGAGCCGCCGTTTCATAGCGGTCTCCTGCGGCAGCCAGAGAAATCTCCTCCCGCTCGAGTTCTTCCAAGATCGCGCGCGCCGGCTCGGGGAGGTCGCTTGCGCGAGCGTCCGCCCAGCCGAAGAGCGCCGTCGCGTCGCTTCGGGCGCTCGCGATCGTTTGGCGCGCCGATCGCGCCGAGTCGATGGCATCGCCCGAAACGGGACCGGGTTCCTCGAGTGCCAGGGCCTGTGCCGTGTCGACGATCGTCTCGGCGTGCCGGGCGAGCGCTTCCCACCGAACGAGCCATTCGGACGCTGACGCCGGCACCGGAGCGAGCAGGGAAGAGAGCTCCGCGAGGGGCGACTCCAGCTGCCGCCTCGTGACGGCCCCCTCCCGCCGCGGGGTCAGGCTCTCGATGCTCTCCCGCAGAAGCGCGACGGAATCGCCCACTCCGAGGAGGCCGTCGGACGACCAGAGCGGCCGCTCCCGGCGGGACAGGCAGGCGTGCCGTAACGCGATCAAAAAACCTGCGAGGTTGCCGCTGTCCACCGTCGAGACGTAGCGCGGCTCGAGAGGCGTGAGCGTCGACACGTCGTACCAGTTGAAGAAATGGCCCCGGTGGCGTTCGAGCTTTCCGAGTGTCGAGAATGCCTTCTCGAGTCTCTCGCTCATCTCGAGGCTCCCGATCCACTCGAAGTCCGCGGCGGCCGCCGTCGAGAGCAAACCGAGGCCGATGTTGGTCGGGGACGTGCGCCGGGCGACGATCGGAGTGGGCGTCTCCTGATAATTGTCCGCGGGCAGAAAGTTCTCTTCGGGCCCCGCGAAGTCCTCGAAGTAGCGCCACGTTCTGCGCGCGACCAGCCGGAGCGCCGTGGCGTCGGCTTCGGAAAGAGGCGCCTCCTCGATGACCCGCGGAGGAAGAGAGACGGTTCGCGCGATGAGCGGAGACAACGCCCAGAGAAGGCCGAATCCGAAGGTCCAGGGCCAGGCCGACGGGACCATCCACGGAGCCAGAAGGACGACGCCGGAGATCGCGACGGCGCCCGCCATCCGGCGGTAGAAGCCCGACACTTTCAGATCGAGAACGAGATGCGCTTTCGCCGCGGGCGTCCACTCGAGCAGGTGGCGCCGCGTCACCGCGAGGCGAACGAGAGTGCGGAGGATCGCGTCGGAGAAAATCCATGCCTGGTGAGCGAGGAACGTGATGCGAAGGGCCGTCTGACCTGCCCACTGCAGAACGTCCGCGCCCAGGCCGCGGAGAAAGCTCCGCTTGGCAATGCCGCGCCGCCTGGGGAGAAGCTCCGCGAGGAAGCCGAAGACGCCCGGCAGCGCGATCGTCCCGAGAACGAACGCCGCCCACACCAGGGGCCTCGCGCCCGAGGCGAGCCAGCTCGTGATCAGGAGCGCGACGGCCGTCGGCGCAAACAGGGAGCGGCGGAGGTTGTCGAAGATTTTCCAGCGCGCAATCGCCGGGAGCGGATTCGGGACCCGGCGGCGATCGGCGTCCGGAACTCGCGAAAAGAGCCACGGAAGGAGTTGCCAGTCCCCTCTCGTCCAACGGTGCTGCCGGGACGCTGCGACTTCGTAGTGTCCCGGAAACTCTTCGAACAGGAGAATGTCGGAGACCAGTCCGGCTCGCGCGTACAGCCCCTCGAAAAGGTCGTGGGAGAGGAGCGCATTGTCGGGAACGCGGTGGGAGAGCGCGCGGTCGAAGGCGGCCACGTCATAGACCCCCTTGCCGGTATAGATGCCTTCTCCGAAAAGGTCCTGGTAGACGTCGGAGACCGCGAACGCGTACGGGTCGATCCCACGCGGTCCGGAGAACAGCCGCTGATAGAGGGTCCCGGCTCCGACCGCGGGGAGCATCGGCGTGACGCCCGGCTGGAGAATCGCATATCCCTCGACAACGCGACCGGTTTCCGGATCGAAGACCGGCTCGTTCAAGGGGTGGGCCATCGTTCCCGCCAGCCAGGCGACGTCATCTCTCGCCAGACGCGTGTCGGCGTCGAGTGTCACTACGTAGCGCACCCGGTCGGGCGCCTGGACGGCGTCTCCGGCTGTCGCGAGGAATGTCGTATCGCGAGCGCCACCGAGGAGCCGGTTCAGCTCGTGGAGCTTGCCGCGCTTTCTCTCCCAGCCCAACCAGACGCCTTCGGCCGGATTCCAGACGCGTTTCCGGTGAAACAGAAAGAATCTGGGCGCGCCGCCGGGACCGGGTCCGTATTTCCCGTTCAAATCTTCCATGCCGGACACGGCGGTCGCCAGCAGCGCCTCGTCCTCCTGGGCGACCTCGGTCGGTGAGTCCTCCCAGTCGGACAGCAGGGCGAAGAAGACCTCTCCCTCCCCGTTTCCCAGGTAGTGGACCTCGAGCCGCTCGATGGCCTCGAGGATTTCGAACTCCTCCGACAGCAGCACGGGGACCACCACCAGCGTCCGGGCGTCCAGAGGCACGCCGCGGAGAAATTCGAGTTTCGGAAGGCGGCGCGGACCGAGGATCTCCGTGACATCTCGGTTCACGAGAGCGATCGCGAGCTCGGACGCCGGAACGAGCGCGAGCAGCGCCAGGACCCACAGAAGACGAACGGGCACGGCGCCGTGCGCCGTGAGGAGGAGGGGAAGCGCGGTCATGGCGGCGGTCAGGAGAAACACGCTCCCCAGATATCCGGGGGTCGCCCACCGAACGAACGCGCGGCGGACCTTCTGCGCGAAGGGGACCCGGCAGGCGAGCTCTCTTTCGAAGGCCTCGCGGCCGGACGAGATCAGAAAGTATCCGGGGTCGCGGAGACGCGCCGGGGAATCGGGCTCCGAATCCCGGGCATGCGCGGCCGCCTGGCGCGCGACCTGGACCTCGGAAAACTCGCTCGTCTTCGCGAGCTCCTCGACGGCGTGGCGGTAGCGGTCGCGCGTTGCGAAATCCATGCTGGCGACGCGGGTTCCCTCCCGGAGGGCCGCTTCCACGACGCTGACGCTCTCGAAGAAGGCGTTCCAGTCGACGGAGGAAAGGAGCCGCATGGTCGTGATCACGTTGCGGACGCTGACGTGCGTCGCGACCTGCGCCTGCTGCTCCAGGCGCACGAGCTCGTCCGCGTTCAGCCCCTCGGACGCCAATCGCCGGTCGAGCCACTGGAGCGCGGGCGTCACCGCGGGGTCCTGCTCTCTCAGCCGAGCGAGAAGCCGCACGGCGAATTCCCGGCGCAGCGGGAGCCGGTCCAGGGCCGCGAGGCGCGACGCCGCGCTCGCGCCCGAGGCGGGGGCGTCACCCACGAGGAGAAACGCGTCGGCGAGGATGTCGGCCTTTTCCCGCGCGCCGTGGCGCTCGTCCATCTCCTCGACCAACCGGCGGAGGTTCTCGACGAGAACGAGCCGCAGCGAAATTGCCAGCGCCCAGAGCTCGCCAATCTTCAGCGTCTGAACGCGCTGGTAGGCGGCGATGAACCTCCGGAGCGTTTCGATCTCGAAGTAACTGTCGGTGTGCGCGATGAAGGCCCACGCGATCGTGTAGACGCGCGGGAACCCGGCGAAGGGCCCCGAGCCGAGCTTGGGCAGTTCCGCGTAGAAACGGGACGGGAGGTCCTGTCGGATTTCACGGATCTGCTCTTCGACGAGGTGAAAGTTGTCCACGAGCCACTCGGCCGCGGGCGTGATCCCGCCCTCCCGCCGCATGGAGTCCGCGATGGACCGGTAGGACAGCAGAAGGACGCGGCTGTTCTCCTCCAGCCGTCTCAGGACGCCCCGTCCCCTCCGCTTACCCGGCAGAACGGAATGCGACGCGGCGAGCGCCTCACCGAACTGCTCGAGGCGCTCCGTCGAAAAAATCTCGGCGCGGACGGGCGCGTTTGAGTCCGGGGAAAGGGCGGCCGTCTCTTTTCCGGAGGCGATCATGAAGGACCGCTCGCAGGGCCGAGACAGGAAAATCCGGCCGCGCTCGGATCCGCACAAATCGGCGGAAAACACGGTTCGCTGTCGAGAGGTCTCAGAATCTCGGGAGGGCCGAGGCGGGGACCCGGTGGGAAAGCCAAGTTGCCGCCGATTCTATCCGGCGGCGCGGATCGCGTCCGCGTGTCGCCGCGGTGTGGAACACGCTCGACCTGTCTGCGGGCCCCTCGCCCCCGGCGCGGGGACGCTGTCGTCCAGATTTCCTTCGCACCACCTTCCAGATGAGTCCCGCCCCTCACCCCAACCCTCTCCCCGAGCGCG
>JBDUBI010000084.1:0-5190 GCA_040004225.1 Acidobacteriota bacterium | reverse complement strand
CCGGTCAGGCCGTCGGAGACCCGGATGGAGATTCCGGTCCCCTTCGCGAGGGCGAAGTTGGCCGCGGCGGAGTCCGCTCCCACCGTCGCGGGAGCCGTCTTCTGCTGATACCCGGCCTTGCGCGCGCTGACCTGATAGGTGCCGGGGTCGACGCCGTCGATCTCGTAGTGCCCGGAGGAATCCGAGACGGCGGTCTTCATCGAGAACGCCGCGGTCTCCTTCCCGGTTTCCGCCTGGATCGTCGCTCCTTCGAGCGGGGTTCCGGTTCCATCCTCCGTGACCATCCCGGAGATCGTCGAGGCGGGGATCGCCAGGTCCGCAGACGTGTCTCCCGAGACCGAAACGACTTTGCGGTACGAAACGCCCTGCCCTCCGACGGAGAGCTGGTACGGACCGTCGGAAAGCCCCTCGAGCGCGAAGCGTCCGTCCTCGTCCGTCTGAGACGACGCCCGGCCGGCCCCGGGCGAAGGAGGATCAGCGGTGGCGAACACGAACAACCCGCCGAGCGGCCGGTCCGCCCTCGTGACGCGGCCCGCGAGCCGGGACGACCCCTCGAAGACGATCTGCACCGGAACTTCGCCCGCCCCCTCCGGGATCTCGGCGGACTTCGACACCGAGCGGCCGGTCGGCATGCTCGTGCTGGCGTTGAACTGGACGATGCCCGAAGGAACGTCGTGCAGCGTGAAGGCGCCGGTGTCGTCCGTCTGCGTGCCGTCGGAGTAGTCCTTGGCGTTCGCCGAAATGCGAAGGCCGCCGAGCTTGCCCTGGGGGAGACCGGAGACCGTCCCCCGCACCGTGGCTCCGGCGGAGACCATTCCGATCAGAACGCCATCCTGCCGCTGATTTTCGGAGAGGATCACTTCTTTCGGCGCCGACTTGCCGGCGGACGACTGCGCGGAGAGCTTGAACCGTCCCGCCTTCAGGTGGTCGAACGAAAACGCGCCCGAGCCGTCGGTGCGGGTGGAGTCTCCCCCGCCGAACATCCCGGCATCCCCTTCTTCGTTGAGCGACACGAGTGCGGCGGCAATGGGGGTGCGGCCGTCGCGGTCGACGACGCTGCCCGAGATGGAGCCCCCGGTTCCGAGCGTGATGTCCACCGTCCCATCCTTGTCGGGGTCCACTTCACGGCTGGTCTCCAGATAGTCCGTGTGATCCGCGATGACGGTGACGCGCCCCTCGGGCAGGCCGTCGAAGCGAAACCGCCCGTCCGCGTCGGTGTTCGTCGCCGTGTTCGGGGCGCCGACCCCCATGCGCGCAAGCATCGCCCCGGCCGGCCCACCGGAGGTCCCCGCGGCCTGCCAGCTGACCGCCGCGTTCGCCACGCCCGTCCCCTTCTTCGGATCCAGGACCCGCCCGGACAGCGAGCCCCCTTTCCGCAGCGAGATCACGACCCCGTCCTTCGTCTCCCCTTCCCCGAGCTCGACCCCGGACGTCTCGCCGTTGCGGTACCCGGAAGCCGCCGCCCGGATCGTCCATTTGCCGGCAGGAACGTCCGGAAGCTCGAATGAGCCGTCCTCGGACTGGAACGCTCGGTCGCCTCCCTGAGTTCCCATCTGAAAGATCATCCCGCCCACGCGCGGTCCGGTGCGGCCGGCGGTGAAGTCGGTGATCGGCCGCTTCGTGTCGCCATCCTCGACCCGGCCGCGCACCGTCCCGGCCGTCTTCAAGACGATCGCGACGTCTTCCGCGGGCGGGGTCACGTTTTTCTGCGCGGGCGCGAAGCCGGGAGCGGTCAGGTTCAGAAAGATCGATTTCTCGGCCGTCAGGCCGTCGAGGCGGAATCGACCATCGACCTCGGAGGTGACGCTCTGAGGACGCGTCCCTTCGCCCATCGAGATCCCGTAGATCTGCGCTCCGGCGATCGCCTGCCCCTGGGAGTCGCGGACAAACCCGGAAATCGCGACGCCATTGGTCAGCGCGATCGCGGGCCACACGTTTTCCGCGGAGACTGCCACGAGGAGGTTTGGCGCGTTTTTTCGGGCGTAGCCGTCTCTCGAAACGGACGCGGTGTAGTCCCCCGGCTCGAGGCCCCGAACGAGAAACGCGCCGTCAGACCCCGACACGGCGTCGGGCTTGCTCGCGTCCATCCCGAGCGTCCTGATCTGCTGGCGCATGCTTCCGAAGCCGCCGCCTCTCCCATCGCGCGCGGTCACGCGGATCTCCGCTCCGAAAACGGGCTTGCCCTCAGAATCGACGACCCTGCCGCGGGCCTCGAGGCCTTTCTTCAGCGTGAGAGAGACGCCGGCGAGGGCCTCCCCGGTCTTCAAGGTGACGCCCGGGCGGCGCCCCTCGGTGTAACCGGCCTTACCGGCTTCGAGAGTCAGGTTCCGTCCGGCGGAGAGATTGCGCAGACGAAAGGATCCGTCGAGCGCGGTCTGCGCGCCCTGCCCGCCGGCGAACGCCGCCGGCCCCCGACGCAGGAGGCTCCGCATCCCTCCCTCCGATGCGAAGCGTACCGTGGCTCCCGAAACCGGCGAGCCCTTTTCGTCGATCACCTTTCCGGCGACGCTTGCGGCTTTCGCCAGCGCGAGGTTGACCGTTCCAAGCGCCGCGGTGCTCGCCGAAATCCCGTTGATGGAAGAGGAGAGATAGCCTTCCCGGGACGCGGTGACCGCGTAGGAGCGGGGCGCGAGGCCGTTCAAACGGAATTTCCCCTTCGCGTCCGCGCGGACGGACCGTTCCGTTCTCCGGCGGCCGAACGCCATGCCGCCGGAAGACGCGGCCAGACGCGCGCCGGCGACCGGCTTGCGGGTCGATTCGTCGATCACCGTCCCCGCGATCGCCGCGGCGCGCGCCAGACGCAACGGGGCCTCGACTTCCTGTCCGCGACGGACCCGAAGATTGTCGCGACGGGCGGCCAAGTCTTCCTTCCAGACGACCTGGAGGCTTCTGACGCCGGGCTCGATTCCCGTGAGGCGAAACGCCCCTTCGGCATCCGACTCGACACCCTCGCTCTCGGACACCACGAGCGCGCCGGCGGCCGGCTTTCCGCTCGTATCCAGGACCACGCCTCGGATCGTGCCTCCCCTCTTGAGAGTCACCTTCAAATCGGGCTTCGGGTCCATCTGAAAGATCGATGACTGCACGAATCCGGGAGCGCGCGCGAGGATCGACCGGATTCCGCCCGGCGCGTCCTCCATCGAGAACGTCCCGTCGGCGGCCGTCTTCGCCTCCGACAGCACCGTGGATTCCTGATCGGACAGAATCTCCGTGCCGGCCGCGCGCACCCGGGCCCCGGAGACAGGCTTGCCTTCTTCGTCGACGACTCGCCCCGACAACCGGACTCCCGGAGACGCATGCAGGTCTTCGAGCGAGACGTCCTCAGTGGAGTCGAACGGCCCCCGAAAACGAAGGGCCGGGGCGCCCGGGGGAAAGACCCGCAGCCCCACGGCGACGTTTGGTTTCTCCAGTGCCACGCGGAAAGATCCGTCTGCCGCCGTCGCCACTTCGCCGAGACCCCGCGGTTCGACGCCCGCGGACATATCGAGGGTCAGCTCGTCGTCCGTGCGGTAGGAGACCCACTGCACGCGGGCTCCGGCGACCGGCTTTCCCGCGGAATCGAGCAGGCGCCCGGAGACGGATCCCGCCCGCGCGGGGGCCGCACGAAAGACGACACAGACGGCGAGAAGGGCGGCGAGACGCTTCATGTCGAGTCCTCCGGGCAACCTGCCCAGAATACGGTCTTTTCGAGCGAAAGGTTACGATCGCGCATGCCCGATCTGCCCCTCTCCGGTCGCGTCGCGCTCGTCACGGGAGGAGGAATCCGAGTCGGCCGGGCCATTGCCGTGGCGCTCGCCCGGCAGGGCGCGGACGTCGCGGTGCACTATCGGACCTCCGCGTCTGGAGCGGAGGAGGTCTGCGCGGACATCCGATCCCTGGGCCGCCGCGCCGTCGGAATCGCCGCCGATCTCGCGGAGCCCGAAGCCTGCGAGCGGGTCGTGTCGGAGACGGATCGGCATTTCGGCGGACTCGATTTCCTGGTGCACTCGGCTTCGAACTTTCACCGCGCTTCGCTCGAGGAGACGACCGCGGACGTGTGGGATTCCGCCCTCGACGTCAACGCGCGTTCCGGGTTTCTCCTCTCGCGCGCCGCCGCGCCGTCGCTGCGCCTTCGCGGAGGACGCGTCGTCCTGATTTCCGATTTTCTCGCCGCCCGCCCGGTCCGCCACTTTCTGGCGCATTCTGTCTCGAAGGCCGCCGTCGAGGGGCTCGTTCGGGCTCTGGCGGTCGAGCTCGCGCCCGAGGTGTCCGTCAACGGCGTCGCGCCCGGCGTCGTACTCCCCCCGGACGGAACGCCACCCTCAGACGCGGCCGGATGGGCCAAGTCCGTTCCGCTCGGGCGTAACGGAGATCCCGACGACGTTGCCCGGGCGGTGGTGTTCCTTTGCTCGGGTCCCGCCTTCATCACGGGGCAGATCCTCCGCGTCGACGGCGGAAAGGTGATCTCGACCGGGTAGGCGCTCGAGATCGGTCGTGACGTAGCATCGGCGCCGTGGACCAGGCCGGGCGCCAGCGCGTCGAAGATTATGTGAAGCCGCTCGCCGTGGCGCTCGACGGCGTCACGAACTATGGAGACGTCCGCCGCGCGGTCGCCGCCGCCATGCGGGTCGCCGGGGACCGATCGGACATCGACTTCGGGCTTCTTTTCCTGCTCGCCGTGTTCTCCGGCCAGGAGAAATGGGTCTCCCGGATGGGGCACCGCAGCCGCACCGAGCTGTTCCTCGCCTCGGAAGGCGTTCCCCGGAAGACCGTCTCGTCTCTCTTCCGCTCCCTCGCGCGGTTCGACACCGATCCGCGGACGGCCGAGGAGGAAGTTGTTCATGACGCGGTGCGGCTCGACAGCCTGGGCGCCTACGGGGTGGCCAGAAGCCTCGTCGACGGTTACCGCGAAAGGCTCGACTTCCGGGAGATGGCGGCCGAGATCGAAGAATCAGCCCGCGTCGAGCTCCGGACCCCGCGAGCCCGGGAAATCGCGGAGGACCGCCGTCGGACCATGCTCGATTTCGCCGCGACGCTGCGCCTCGAATACGAGGAGTTCGAGCAGGCCTGATTCCGGCGCCGGAAGCGACACGGGGGCGCGGGGGCGCAGGCTCCTCTCGCCGAGCCTGATCAGCCGCAATGCAAGTCCGCCTTACCTGCCTGCGGGTCCCCTCACCCCAACCCTCTCCCCGAGCCCGGGGCGAGGGGGCA
>JBDUBI010000170.1:0-5215 GCA_040004225.1 Acidobacteriota bacterium | reverse complement strand
GCGCGGGCCAGAGTCGCGGTCGTTGCCAGGTCCTCCGGCGCCAGTCGGCGCGCGGTGCGGAGCTCCTCGATACCTCGATCGAGTCGCGCGGTGTCTTTTTCCGCCGCCGCCAGTTCGAGCATCCCCAGCAGCCGGTGGCCTTCAGGCATCTTCGGGTCGAGGCGAACCACTTCGCGTGCCTGGCGGATCGCTTCGTCCTGCACGTTTAAGTCGCGCAGAAGCTGCGCGTACTCGAATCGGACCACCGCGTCCCCGGGCATCTTTTCGATGACCTTGCGATACAGATCCAGGGCCTCGCGATACTGGCCATCCGCGACGGCGCCTCGCGCCCTCAGGTACAACCGCCGGGAGTCCCGCTCGCCCGATCCGGACGACGCGGCGGGAGTCGGAGCGGGTGCCGGGGCGGGAGCCAGGGATGCGGCGATGAGCGCGGCCGTCAGGAAAAAGGGACTCATGGTCTCGAATCTAGCATGCGAATTGCCGGCCTTTCCGCGCGGGCGAGCCGATCGAAACCGAGCCGGTGGCGCGAGTCGCGGCCCCCCGTTCTTCGAAGCATGGCATCCCCTTTTCCAGGGAAGAAGATGGCGTTCTCGGGGCACCTTCTGCAGGGAGAACCGCCGGGCACACCCTCCTTCTTCCCCGTCGGCCGATCTACGGGATAATCGAGGGAGGAGACAAGGGCATGTTCGAACGGGGCGGGCTCGAGCCGGGCGGGATGAGGGAGAGCGCGCGCTCGCTCTCCCCGGCCGGCCTGGTCCGGGTCGCCCGGCCGGTGACCCGGGCGGACTCCTGATGCCCCGGCTCGGTCAGCTCCTCCTCCGCGCCGACCTCGTCACCGAGAACGATCTGGCCCGCGCGCTCGGAGTGCAGCAATTCGCCGGCGGGCGCATCGGAACGCTGCTGCTCGAGCGCGGATCCGTGTCCGAGGACGATCTGGGCCGGACCCTTGCTCAGCAGCATGGGTGTGAATACGCGGCCTGGAATCTTCTCGCCGACATTCCGGGCGCGGTGATCGCGGCGCTGCCGGCGAAGTTCGCGATCCGGCACGCCGCCGTGCCTTACGACCGCCCGGAAGGTTCGCTCCGCTGCGTCCTGCGGGACCCCGCCGACCTTCGGATCTTAGACGAGCTGTTCTTTGTCACAGGCCGGAAGATCGTGGCCGCCGTCGCCCCCGAGGCGCGGATCTACCAGGCTCTCGAGAAGTACTACGGCGAGCGGCGCACGCCCCGCTTTGCGATCCTGGCTGAAAAGCTCTCCCGGCCGGCCCGCGCGCCGAGGGCTCCCGTTCCCGCGCCCCCGCCGCAGCTTTTCGGGGACACCGCGCGCGCCCCGGCTCCACTCCCGGAGCCCCAGGAGATCTGGGGCGACGGTGCCGACGCCGACCTCTCCGCCGGTCCGCCGATCATCCAGACCTGGAAGGTGCCAGATCCGCACGGCGGCTGGGCCGGAACTTCATCGCCGAGGTCGGCGCGGCTCTCAACGGAAGTCGAGGCGATCTCCTGGGAAGACATGCCGCCCTCCCCGTCGCTCTGGACAGCGGAGGGTCCTGGCGGCGGCGTAGCATCAGCCGACGTCCCGCCGGAGCCGCCGGCCTCGCCCTCTGGCCCGATCGCCGTCGCACAACCGTCTCGTGCGGACGCGGCGCCGCGCGGGGCCGTGCCTGCGCCGCCCGCCGCGTCTCCGGGAGAACGGCCGGGGGTTCCCTCCGCGGCGGACTTCCCCGCGGTCTCGGGGGCGGCAGACCGGGACGCCGTGGCCGCCGCGGCCCTTGCGGCCCTGGAGACCCGGTTTCCGCGCGTGGCGATCCTCGCCGCCCGCCCGGAAGGGGTGGCGGGGTGGTCGGCCGCCGGCGACCTCAACGGCGGGCCGGAACGGTTCCGAAAGCTCACAATCCCGTGGTCGGAGCCGTCCGTCTTCCTGAATGTCCGGCTTTCCCGCTCCTTTTACCTGGGCCCGCTCCTGAAGCTGCCCCGCCACGAGGCCCTGGCGGAGGCCCTGGGGACGTGGCCCGAGGAGTGTGCGGTCCAGCCCGTTCTGATCAAGAAAAAGCCAGTCGCCTTCTTCTACGTCGAATCCCCCCGGGACGGGGTGACCCCTCTGGATCTGGTCTTCCTGCGCGAGCTCGCCCTCGCTGCGTCGGCGGGGTTTGCGTCCGCCATCCGGTTGAAGAAGAAAGAGATATAATCGCCCGACACGCCCTGGAGGGGAGAATGATCAAAGCGGACATCGTCGATCTGGTGGTCGACCTCGCGGACGTTCCGCGGGCCAAGGCCGCAACCGCGGTGGAGACCGTGATCGAGTCGATGCGCTCCGCCCTCGGCGCCGGCGACCGGATCGAATTGCGCGGATTCGGCGTCTTTCAGGTCAAGCGAAGAAAGCGCGGAATCGGACGCAACCCGAAGACGGGCGTCGAGGTGACGATCCCTCCCGGAAACACGATCCGCTTCAAGCCCGGAAAAGATCTACGGGACCTTCCCTAGCGCCGGAACAGCACGCGTCGCGACCGCCAGAGCAACAGGAACACCATCATGATGGCAACGCCCCGCATCGGCGAGCTTCTCGTCGCCGAAGGCTTCCTGAGTGAAGCCTCGGTTCAGCGGGCGCTCGGGTTCCAGAGGTCCGGTGGCGATCGCGTGAAGCTCGGCAGCATCCTTCTGAACTGGGAGCTGCTTTCGGAGGAGTCGCTCTTAGCCGGACTCGCGAAGCTCCACAGACGGCCGGGAGTGAGCTGGGCGTCGCTTCAGGACGCCCCTCTGGCGGTCGCGTGGCTTCTGCCGGCGTCTCACGCCGCCCGTCTCGCCGCGATCCCCTACTCGGATGAGCGGCGGCTGCTCCGGGTCGCCTTCGTGAACCCTTCCAATATCGCCGCCATCGACGAGGTCTCCGCCCTGACGGGTCGCAGCGTGGCGCCGGGTGTGGCGACCGAGGCGCGTCTGCTCCAGGCGCAGCATAAGTTCTATGGTCGGCACGTCCCCATGGAGTACCGCACGCTGCTTCAGAAGCTGGACCGCCGCCCCACCGCCGTGGCGCCTCCCCCGGCGCGACCCTCCGTGGCGGCGCCCACACTCACGGCTCCCCCGCCGGTCCCTGCGGTACCGGCCGACCCCTTCGGGCCCGGCCTCGTCCCCGAGATCGACGAGACGACGATTCGTATCCATGTCGAGGGATTTCCCGCGGCCGCCGGGGCGGGGCTCAGCCTTCCCGAATTCCCTTCGATGGCTTCGCCGGCGGCTCCGATGGGGAATGCGGGAATGGAAAACCGGGAAGGCCAGCCGGAGACGGACGGCCCTTCGCGGCGATCCCCGTTTTCCAGTGAAGATTCGCTCTCCGACTGGGTGGGAGAGGCGATCTCCGCCTTCAAGGGCGCCGAACGCGACGAATCCGATCCTTCCTCCCCCGCCGGGATCTCGAACCCCGCCCTCTTCGGACGCGCAAACGCCACGCCGCACCCCGAGTCCATCGACTTTCGCGAGGACGATCTTCCCGCAACCAACGCCTTTCGGACCCGCAGGCCGGATTCCGAGCGACCTCTCTCGGAAGCGCACATCCGGGGCGTGCCATCCTCGATTCCGCCGTTTCGCCGGGCGACGGATCCGACGATTCCGTTTTCGCGGGCGCGCACGCCGATGGCCGATGTCGACGGCGAAGACGCCGACGACGCGATCGCGGGCATGTGGCGTCCTGCGCCTCCCGAAGAGCCCGCCGACGCCGCGGCCCTGGCGCACAGCCGGGAGGAGCTCGCCGATTTCATTCTGGAGGGTCCCCTCCTTCCTCTCCCGCGCGTGATGCTGCTCGGTTGCGGGGGCGCGGGCGTGACCGGCTGGCGGGGCCGGGGAGAGAGACTCTCCGCCGAGGTCGTGAGCTCCATTCGCGTTCCGTTCTCCGAGCTCTCCATTTTTTCGGCGGTGCTGGAGTCCGGCGTGCCCCACTTCGGCGCCATCAACAAATCGGAGTGGCCCCGCGCGCTGGAGGAACTCTTCGGCCGAGTGCCGCCGGACTGCGCGGTCTTCCCGATCCGCGTCCTCGACGCCGTGGCGGCGTTTCTCTACGCCGACCGCGCCGGCGCGCCGATGCACTACGAGGACTTCGCGATGGTTGCCCGGGCAACCGCCTCGGCCGCGAGCGTCCTGTCCCGTTTCGTCCTTCAGCCCGCGCGCGGGTCGGTGGCCCCCTCCTAGGCCTCCGCGTCCCGCTCTTCTCGCGGCCGGCGGCGGTCGTGAGATAAACACTCCCCGATGGACCCGACGCCTCCCCCGCCTCCACCGCACGACAGCGATCCAGCCGCGCCGCGTCGGCGTTGGTTTCGATGGCAGTTCCGCCACGCGGAGCATCCGCTCGTCCATCTGGGCCTTCTCCTGCTCACGTTTGCGACGACGACTCTGGCCGGAGCGTTCTTTTTCACCACCGGCGCGACGCTGGCGTCGCGGCTGCCCTCCGCTCTGCGCTTCTCGATCCCGGCGCTGCTGATCCTGGGCACGCACGAGATGGGGCACTACTGGATGTGCCGCCGTTACGGTCTCGCCGCCACGCGGCCCTACTTCCTGCCGGCGCCGACGATCTTCGGGACCCTTGGGGCCGTGATCCGCATCAAAGAGCCCATCCGGACCAAGGCGGTCCTTCTCGATGTCGGGGCGGCGGGCCCGCTCGCCGGATTCCTGATGACACTCCCTTTTCTCTTTTACGGAGTGCGTCACGCGATTCCCATCCCCGCGGCTCCGACGGCGGACACCCAGGTGTTCGGATATCCGCTCGCTGTCAAGCTGGCGCAGCAGTGGACCGGAACGCCGCTGTACACGAGCGCGACGGTGCACGAGGACCCGACGTTCATGGCCGCATGGCTCGGCCTGTTCGTCACGGCGTTGAACCTTCTACCGATCGGGCAGCTCGACGGAGGACACGTCGCCCGGGCGGTGCTCGGAAAGCGGCAGCCCGTCCTGTCGATCGCGGCCCTTGTGCTCGCGTTCGCGGCCGCGCTGAAGGGCGGCTATTCCTGGGCGATCTTTGCGGGCATCGTGGCGGCCGTCTTCGGAGTGCAGCATCCGCCGGTCGACGACGACGACGCCCCGATCGGCACGGGCCGCCTGACGATCGCGCTCGTCTGCCTCGCCGTCTTCCTGCTCTGCGTCACCCTGGTGCCACTCGGAGAGCTGGGAAGCTAACCGTCGCCTTCGCTCACTGCGGGAGCTGCCTTCGCCGTGCGCGGCGAAGGCACCGG
>JBDUBI010000211.1:0-17692 GCA_040004225.1 Acidobacteriota bacterium | reverse complement strand
TGGCGGTCTACGGATCGACTGCGATCTTCGGAATTGCTACGCTCACTCTCGCCTGCTGGCTGTTTTCCAGAAAGGATTTCTGATCATGAAGACGCGCCGCGCTCTCGCGGTTCTCTCTCTCCTCGTTGCGGCGGCCGCCTCCGCGCCTGCCGCGAGGGCATCGTCCGACGACGCCCTGTCGCTCGTTCCCGCCGACGCGGCATCCGTCGCGGTGGTGCGGTTCAACGAGCTGCGCTCGAGTCCCCTGGCGGCCAGGCTGTTCGCGGATGCCGACCATATGAACGGAAACGGGGACGCCGCCCGTTTCATGGCCGAAGCCAACCTCAAGCCGCGAGAGGATGTTGACACGGTGGTGATCGTCGGCCTCCTGCCCCAGGCGGCCGCGAGCGACACAAGCGCGCTGGCCCTCTTCGAAGGCCGCTTCGACCCTGATCGGCTGGCGACCGCCGCGCAGACGCGAGGAGCGACGCGCGTCAGCGGTTCTTCGGGCGACTACTGGCTCGTCCCGGAAAAAGACTCGCGGCACGCCAACGGAAGAGGTGCCGTGGCGTTCGCCTCCCCGAGGCTGCTCGTGGCGGGAAGCGAGACCGCGGTCCAGGCGGCTCTCGCCGCTCGCGCCGGCGGGGGAACCACATTTTCCTCCGGCATCGGGCTTGGCCGTCAGCTCTCCCGCATCGACCGATCCTCTTCGATGTGGGCGCTGGTCGACGTGACCCGTTACCCCGCCATCCAGAAGGGTCTCAACCGCCCCTCCGGCGGGGCCGGGGGTAGCGAGGCGGCGACGGCGCTGATGGGTGCCATGAAGTCCGTGACGCTCTTCTCGTTTCAGGCGAGAGTCCATTCGGACGATCTCTCGCTGACGGCGAGCGGCGTCTCACCCGATGCGGAGACGCGGCAGCTTCTCGAGGACTCGCTGCGCGGCGTCGTCGCGATGTGGCGTCTGGCCGTCCAGGAGAAATCGCCCGAGCTCGTGTCGGTGCTTCGCAGGTTCAAGATCGACAGCGACGGGGATGCCGTGACGGTGAGTGGAACTCTGCCCTCGAGCGTCCTGCGCGCGCTCGGGGAAAAGCGGACCGCCCGCAACTGAGACCCGGCGGGTTGGCCCCTCCTCCCGCTCGGGGGGAGGGACGAGGGAGCGGCGGAGACACACATCCGAGAGCGAGATAAGATGCCCGTTCGTGCCGACATCCGACCCCAATCTTCCCGAGGACATCGCAGGCCTCGTCGAGCATAAGAAGTTCACCGAGCTCGAGGACCGGTGGGTCCGGCTGATGGAGAAGGACCCGCGCGATCTGCCGCTTTTCTTCGCCGTCGCTTCCGCGGTCAAGAAAAAGGGGAACGTCACCGGGGCCGTGAGCTGGATGCGGCTGCTTGCGGACGAGCTCGGAGGTCAGGGCGACCGGGAACGAAAGCTCAAGGTCCTTCTCGAGATCGCACGCATCGCTCCAACCGATCCCGGGGTGAAGCCGGAGCTCGAAGCGGCGCTGAAGGAGCGGTTTGCCGGTCACCCGTCGCTGGCGTCGGTCCTCGCCAAGCACCCGGTCGTTCCTCCGGACCCCGCCGGCGCCGCGGGGAAGGTCGAGCGCTGGCTGCAGTTCGCGCCCGGGCAGATCCACTACCTTCCCGGTCGGGGCCCCGGCCGGATCGTCGAGATGAATCCGGCGCTCGACGTTCTTCGACTGGAGATCGGCGGAACGCGGCTGCCGTTGTCGCTCGTGTCCGCCGAGAGGACGCTGGACCGGCTGCCCGAGGGGCATTTTCTCCGCGACAAACTGGAGCGTCCCGACGAGATGCGGGCTCTGGCCGCCTCGAACCCCTCCGAAGCCGTGCGGCGCCTCCTCGCGAGCTTCGGACGGCCGCTCACCGTCAGCGAGATCAAGGAGCACATGGGCGGGCTGGTCGAGGAGCCGCGCTGGACGGCTTTCTGGAGCGCCGCTAAGAAACACCCGCAGTTGCTGGTCGCGGGAGCGGCTCGATCCGCGAGGGTCAGCTGGTCTGACAGCGCGGCCTCGGCCGACGACTCCATCCGAACCTCCTTTCAGGCGGCCGATCCGCGCCGCCAGATCGATATCGCCCGCAAGAACGGGAAACGCAGCAAGGACCTCGGCCGGGAATTTGCGCGCGTCCTCTCCGCGCGCGCTTTGTCGGCGGCCGAATCGGATCCGGCCCTGGCCTGGGAGCTCTCGCAGGCGGCTGCGCGCCTGTCCTCCGGAGATCCCGAGGCTTTTCCGGCGGAAGCCCTGGTGGCGGCGGGGGACCCGGGCCCCCTTCTCCTGAAGATCCACGACTCCGGGGCGCGGGAGCGCGCTCTCGAAGCGCTGCGCGGACTGCCGCGGTGGGCGGAAATCTTCGCCGACCAGTTCCACCGCGAGGACGACTCGCGCGTGCTGACTTTTCTTTACCGCGAGCTCGCGGCGGCGCCCGACAAGCGGGACGAGATCGTCCGGCGGATTCTCCGGTCGCCGCGGCTGGCTCCGCGCGGTTTTGTGTGGCTGTGCGACCGCATCGAGGCGGAAGAGCTGCCGGCTCCGTCCGGGCTGTTCCTGGTGCTGGTCGACGCGCTCCGGCAGGACGAGTTTTCCGGCCTGCGCTCCCGGCTGAAGGAGTTCTTCGAGCCGGGGGGCCTCGCCGTGCGGCTCGTGCGCGGAGCGGGGGAAGCCGACGCGCGCGATTTTCTCGCCGCCCTGACGCGCGCGAGCGGTCTCGAGGAGCACCGACGCTCGGTCGTTCGCGAGGCGCTGCTGATGGCATTTCCGGAGCTCCGCGCCCCGGCCGTCGACTACCTCTACGGGACCGCAGAATCGATCGAAGCGCGCCGACGCGAGCTCATTCACTTGAAGCAGGTCGAATTGCCTGCCAACGCCGACGCGATGAAGACGGCGAAGGAGCACGGCGATCTCCGCGAGAACTTCGAGTACCAGTCGGCGCGACAGAAGCACGAGTACCTGTCCGCGCGCGCCAACGCGCTCTCAGACGAGCTCTCCCGGACGCGCGCGCTCGATCCGACCCGTATCGATGTCTCCGAGGTCCGCGTTGGGACGCGCGTGCGCCTGCGGGAGGTCGAAGGGGGAGCGGAGCGGGTGGCGGTGATCCTCGGACCGTGGGATTCGAAACCGGAGGAAAACGTTTACTCCTACGAGTCCGAATTCGCGCAGGGGCTCCTCGGGCGGCGCCCCGGCGAACGCGTGGGACTTTCGGGCACGCCGGCGGAGATCGTCTCCATCGAGCCGTGGACCAGCTAGAAAGACCTGGTTGTCGAGCTTCGGTTTCAGTTTTCGGGTTCGCCTTTAACGATTCCCACCTGCCGTAACGAGTTGACCGCGGAGTACCGCGGCCGTGTGGCTCCCTTCGGTCGCTCGGCTTGACCCTGGAACCGATTCCAGGGCTTAGAGTCCGGGAATGGCCACGGACACAATGCGATCGGGAGAGCTCGCCCGCGCCGCGGGGGTCAGCTCCGACACGCTCCGCTTCTACGAGAGGCGGGGACTTCTTCCGGCACCGAGACGGCTCTCAAACGGATACCGGGCCTATGCGGCGGAGGCTCTCGATCGCGTTCTGCTGATTCAGCGGGCTCTCTCCGTCGGATTCACTCTTGACGAGCTCGCGAAGTTTTTGAAGGCCCGCGGTCGGGGAGCGCCTCCCTGTCGGGACGTGCGCGCTCTTGCCGCGCGCAAGCTCGAGCAGCTCGATGGCCATATCGCGGAGCTGCGCGCTTTTCGCAGGACGCTTTCGGGAACTCTCGCCGACTTTGACGCGCGTCTGTCCGCGACGGCTGCCGGTGAGCCGGCGCGGCTTCTCGAAACGCTCCCGCCGAGCTCGCTCTCTTCGAGGTCCGCGATTTCCACGCTGAGCTTCCATCGCCGCCGGCATTTCAAGGAGAAACCATGACCGCTTCCCGCGTCGTTACGGCTCGTCTCGCCGCGCTCTTCTTCGTCCCGGCGGCCGCCTTCGCACAGACGCCGGCACCCGCCGCGCCGCACGAGTCCGATCCGCAACACGCGATGGTCAACTCGCGGGGAGATCACTTGATGGGATTCGACCACGAGAAGACCACCCACCACTTCCTCCTCTACAGGGATGGAGGCGCCATCGACGTAGCGGCCAACCGGGCGGAGGACACCGAGAGCCGCAACGCCATCCGCGGCCACCTCTCCCATATCGCGAAGATGTTCGCCCGGGGGGATTTCCAGGCACCCATGCTGATACACGACCGGGTACCCCCCGGCGTCGATGTCTTGAAGAAGCGGCCGTCCGCCGTGACGTGGAAATACCGTGAGACGGATCGTGGCGCCGTCGTCGAGGGGCGCGCCAGCAATCGCGAGAGCCTGGAGGCCCTCCACCGGTTCCTGCGGTTTCAGATCCAGGACCACAAGACCGGCGACACGGAAGTGGTGACGGAGCAGAAGTCCTAGCAGGCTGCTGAAAAAGGGTGCGGGATGGCGTTGCGAGCGCCGCCGCAACCCGCAGGGTGGACCGGCTTTTGCTCACGGAGTCGAGAAAACGATCCTGGAGTGGGAACAAGGTGAGTCGATGAGAATGCGAAGTCGACGGCGAATGCAAAAGCCTGGACACGACGCCCGCAGGCTTTTTTCAGCAGCCTTTTAGATCCCGCGCGCGGCGGCCTCCTCGATGCGCCGGCGGTTTGACCCCGCCCAGAAGCCGAGGGCCGTCTGAACGGGACCGTTGGCGAAATAGATGAAACCGTTCCAGCCATTCGCGCCCTGTCCGAGCAACAGGGTCAGCGCGATCGAAGCCACCCCGACGGAGCCGGTCGCGAGCGCGGACACGAAACCCGCGAGCGTGTCAAAGGTCTCGATGTCGTTCAATTCGAGCGCGCGCCGCTTTGCGTACGCGTGAAGGTACAGGAGCGCAAAAACGAGGAACACGGCGACGTATCCCGCCCCGAAGATCAGGAAGAGCGTCGGCGCATCAGCTGCGCGCACCATCGGCTCGATGAGTCCACCGGGGTGCCGGACGCCCGTGTCGTACCCCATCAGCGTGCCTACGAACATCGTGAACACGAACTTCAGCGGGTACACGTAGAAGAGCACGACGAAGAGGAGAGCGCCGTTCAAAGCGACCACGACGGTGTCGTCGAGCCCGTATCGCCGGGAGTACCGGTAGTGCTCGTACCAGATCAGATACAGCAGCGTGAAGCAGATCGCGAAGGCAAAGAAGCCGCGCATCGCGGTCAGGAGCTCGCCGAACGTGCGCGGCACCTCCAGCGAGACGATCAGGAGCGTGACGGCAAAGGCGAAGACGGCGTCGGTGAAGCCTTCGAGTCTCGAAACTTCGACACCTCGCCAGCGAAACCCGGCTCGGGCGCCGGCGGACCTCCCGGCGAGAAGCTTCCGCGGGGAGAGAGGCATCGGCCGTATTCTAGCGGCGACGATGAGAACAAGTCGCCGGAAGAGGTTACTCGCGGCAGCGGCGATTGTCGGGTGGGCGGTTCCGGTTGTGTTTCAGGCGCAGGACTCCCGCTCCCCGGAACCCTCCGGGATTCAGGACAACAGCTTCTTAGTCGAGGAGGCGTACAACCAGGAACCGGGAGTCGTCCAGCACATCCAGATGTTCGAGCGGACGAGAAACGGGTCGTGGGTCTATTCCTTCACCCAGGAATGGCCCGTCCCCGGCCAGAACCACCAGCTGAGCTTCATCGCGCCCCTCGTGCGCGCCCTCTCGAGCTCCGGGTGGAACGAGGGCCCCGGGGACGTCGCCATCAACTACAGGTATCAACTCCTCGGAGACGGCGAGGCCAGGGTCGCAGTATCTCCCCGCCTCACCGTTCTTCTCCCGACCGGGAGCGAACGTCACGGCCTGGGCGCCGGCGGCACGTCACTGCAGCTTTCGCTGCCGGTGAGCACCGTTCTCTTCCCCTGGCTCGTCGCGCACTGGAACGCCGGGCTGACGTACGTGCATTCGGCCCGGAACGAGGAGGGCCAGAGCGCTCCGACGAGAACCTGGAATTTCGGACAGAGCTTCGTCTGGCTGACGAGGTCGGACTTGAACTTCTTAGTCGAGACGGTCTGGACGAGAGCCGAAACCGTCGCGTCTCCGGGACGAACGTCGCGATCGCGGGCCTTCCTGGTCAGTCCCGGCATCCGGTGGGCGTGGAACCGGCCGGAGGGAGTTCAGATCGTCCCCGGAATCGCGTTTCCGCTGGGAGTCGGGCCGAGCCGGGGCGAGCGTTCCGTGCTGCTCTATTTCTCTGTCGAGCACCCGTTTCAGAAATCCTCTCCGCGCTAGACGCGGTCACCGGGAAGTCGGTCGCCACGCGAGCGGTCGGTCTTCAGGCATTCCTCGCAGCTTCGGCGCGTGCTATACAGGCATCGTGGTGCCTGGCGCAGGACCGGTCGAGCTCCGACCGGCCAAAACCCGTTCCGCGAGAGGCTGACTCCGGGCCCGAGCTCGACGTCCCACCTCGCATGAACCCCGTTCTCACAGACTACGGCCGCCAGTTCATGGCCGTGCGCGACCGGATTGGCCGCCTCGTGGCAGGACTCGAGGAGGAAGACCTGCAATGGCGCCCCGCGCCCGAGCAGTGGTCGATGATCGAATGTCTCGAGCACTTGAACTCCGGCTGGATGGTCCTCCCGAAGCTCGACTCCAAAATTGCAGAAGCGCGAGACCGCAATTTGATCGGAGAGGGGCCCTTCCGGCAGCCGCTTCTGGGAAGGCTCTACATCCGCCTGGTCGAGCCGCCGGTACGCTTCCGGGTGAAGGCGCCCCGCCAGTTCCGTCCCCGTCCGCAGCCCCCGTCCGTCGAGGTCGTGCCGAGGATCCTGCAGCTGCAGGAGGAGCTCGCGGAGCGCGTGCGATCCTGCGACGGACTCGATGTCGGTGCGGTCGCAATACGTTCTCCCATCAGCCGCCGGTTCAAGATGACACTCGGTCAGTGGTTTGCGTTTCTCGCCGCCCACGAACGGCGTCATCTCTGGCAGGCAGAGAACGTGAAGAGACAGAACCTGGAAGTCGACAGCTGAGAAGCGGCGCCGAACGGGCGCGCGGGCGAACCGGATCTATCCCGGCCACCTGCTTCGGTATGCTCTCCGGATGACGAACCGTCGCCGGGATTTCCTTCTGGCCCTTTTCCTGACCGTCGCGGCGGCATGCGCTCCCGCGTCCGCGCCTCGCCGATCCTCTGCGGGGCCTCCTGCTGAGAAAGGTTCCTTCCGAAAATCCGATCTCGTGGAGCTGTTGCACCTCGACGGAACGGTGCACCTCGACATCCGGTATGCCACGGCGAATAATTTCACCAGGCGTCCCGTGTACCGGCAGGCGCGGGCCTTCCTGCAGCGGCCCGCCGCCGAGGCGATGGTGCGGGCGCATCGCGCCCTGGCCGCGAGCGGTTACGGAATCGTCGTGTTCGACGGCTATCGGCCCTGGTCGGTGACGAAACTTTTCTGGGAGATCGTCACGCCGCAGGACCGGGCGCGCGGCTTCGTCGCGGATCCCGCAAAGGGTTCGAAGCACAATCGGGGGTGCGCCGTCGACCTGTCCCTGTACGACCTCGCGACGGGCGCCGAATCGGAGATGCCCAGCCGCTACGACGAATTCTCCGATCGCGCCGGTCCAGGCTACGCGGGCGGCCCGTCGGACCTTCGCGCCCGCCGGGACCTTCTGCGAAAGACGATGGAAGCGGAAGGGTTCGAAGTCGACCCGGGCGAGTGGTGGCACTACAACTACCGGACCTGGCGTGAGTATCCGATCCTGGACATCCCGTTCGAATCCATTCCGGCCGACGCCCCCCGCGCGGCACAGCGGGGCCGATGGCGCCAACCGTTCTGATTCTCCCGGGCCTGCATGGGTCGGGCTCGAGTCACTGGCAGACCCTCTGGGAACGGCGCCGCGAAAACTTGAGGCGCGTGGCTCAGAGGGACTGGGCGCGTCCGGAGCGGGAGTCGTGGGTGGCCGCTCTCGACAGCGCCATCGCTTCGTGCGCGGAGCCGCCCGTCTTAGCCGCGCATTCGCTCGGATGCATCACGGCGATGCTGTGGGCCGCCTCGGGCTCGAAAGCCGCCGTCCGCGGAGCGCTCCTCGTCTCCCCGAGCGACACCGAGCGCGACGACGTCCCTCCAGAGCTCGCCAACTTCCGTCCCATTCCCATGAGCCGCCTTCCGTTTCCGAGCATCCTGGTCGCCTCGTCGACTGACCCTTACCTGTCGGTCGAGCGCAGTTTCGGATTCGCCCGCGCGTGGGGAAGCCGCCGGGTCGAGATTGGCCCGGCGGGACACATCAACGCGGCCTCGGGTTTCGGTCCGTGGCCGCAGGGCGAGGCGCTGCTCGACGAGTTGCTCTAACCGGAGCGGGAGCCCGTCCCGGGCGCGGAATTGTTCCCGGGCGGCGCCTGCCCGACCCCGGTTTCGCGCCGGGAAGGCAGTTCGGGAGCTCCCGCCTGGCCGGGGGCGCCCTTCCCTCCCGGCTGCCGGTCGGTCTCTTCCACTTCCTGGGGGGTCGAGGCGCCGGCGGCGCCGCCCGGTTTCTGTTTCTGCATGCGTCCCGGATCCGCAAGGTCCGCGCCAGATCGGGTCGGGAGGCTTTGCCGGGGGCGGTTGACGCTAAGATGCCCGGTTCCATGAGTACGCACCCGCCGAATGCCGGAACAATGCAGGGTCGGACAGAGAACCTCCAGGAGGCGCTCGCGGAGAGAATTCTTGTCCTCGACGGAGCAACCGGCACGTGGATTCAGTCGCAGGACCTGACTGCGGAGGATTTCGGCGGCGACGAGCTCGAAGGTTGCAACGAGAACCTCGTGCTCACCCGGCCGGACGTCGTCCGCGCCCTCCACGCCGCCTATTTCGAGGCGGGCGCCGACATCGTGGAGACCGACACGTTCGGCGCCACTCCGCTCGTGCTCGCGGAGTACGGCCTCGAAGACAAGGCCTTCGAGATCAACCGCCGCGCCGCCGAGCTCGCCCGCGAGGTGGCCGCAAAATTCTCGACGCCCGAGCGGACGCGCTTCGTGGCCGGCTCCATGGGGCCGACCACGCGCTCCGTCACGGTTACGGGCGGCGTCACGTTCGAAGAGCTGATCGGGCACTACCGCGTCCAGGCGGCCGGACTCCTCGCCGGCGGCGCCGACGTTCTTCTCGTCGAGACCACGCAGGACACCCGCAACATGAAGGCGGCCTTCATCGGGATCCAGGAGGCATTCTCGGAAATCGGGTGGAGCGTCCCGATCATGGCGTCCGTGACGATCGAGCCCATGGGCACGATGCTCGCCGGACAGGCGATCGACGCGCTCTACGCATCCGTGATGAACGCCCCGCTTCTTTCCGTCGGGTTGAACTGCGCCACGGGCCCCGAGTTCATGACGGACCACCTGCGGACGCTCTCCGGCGTCGCGCAGAGCTACGTCTCCTGCTATCCCAACGCGGGCCTGCCGGACGTGGACGGAAATTACTCGGAGTCTCCGAAGATTCTGGCGGAGCGGCTCTCGCGTTTCATCGACGAAGGCTGGGTGAACGTGATCGGCGGGTGCTGCGGCACGACCCCCGAGCACATCCGGCTGCTCGTCGAGGCGGCGCGCGGAAAGAAGCCCCGGCGGATACCCCACATCTCGAAGACCGTCGTGTCCGGGATCGAGGCGCTCGAGATCGACGTGGACAACCGGCCCGTGCTGGTCGGGGAGCGAACGAACGTCCTCGGCAGCCGGAAATTCAAGAGGCTGATCGCGGAGGGCAAGTTCGAGGCGGCCGCGGAAATCGCGCGCGCGCAGGTCAAGAACGGGGCGCAGGTCATCGACGTCTGCCTGCAGGATCCGGATCGGGACGAGGTCGCCGACGTGAACGCGTTCCTGGAGCGCGTCACGAAGATGGTCAAGGTCCCCCTCATGATCGACTCGACGGACGCAAAGGTCCTCGAGCTGGGACTCAAGTGGAGCCAGGGCAAGTCGATCCTGAACTCGATCAACCTCGAGGATGGCGAGGAGCGGTTCCGGTCCGTCGTGCCGATGGCGCAGAAGTACGGCGCGGCGTTTGTCGTCGGCACCATCGACGAGGACCCGGAGCATGGCATGGGCGTGACCCGGGAGAGGAAGCTCGAGATCGCCCGGCGCAGCTTCACCCTGTTGACGGAAAAGTACGGAGTCCCGGCGACGGACATCTTCTTCGACCCTCTCGTCTTTCCATGCGGCACGGGTGACGAGAAATACGTCGGCAGCGCCGTCGAGACGATCGAAGGGATCCGTCTCATCAAGGCGGAGCTCCCCGAGACGAAGACGATCCTGGGGATCTCGAACGTGAGCTTCGGCCTGCCGGAGGCCGGTCGCGAGGTCTTGAACTCGGTGTTCCTCTACCACTGCGTCAAAGCGGGGCTCGATCTGGCGATCGTCAACAGCGAGCGGATCATGCGGTACCCGTCGATTCCGGACGAGGAGAAGGCGCTCGCCGAGGACCTTCTCTTCTCTCGCGGCGGCGACCCCGTGGCGGCCTTCGCGGCGCACTTCAAGGCGAAGGGCTCGACGCCCCGCACGGCCGCGCGCGCCGGCACTCCTCTCGAACGTCTGCCGCGCTACATCCTGGAAGGGTCGAAGGAAGGGCTCGTCGAGGACCTCGAGGCGGTGCGCAACGGCGGGATGTCCCCTCTCGACATCATCAACGGCCCCCTGATGGATGGGATGCGGGAGGTGGGGCGTCTCTTCAACGCGAACGAACTGATCGTGGCGGAGGTGCTCCAGTCGGCGGAATCCATGAAGGCCTCCGTCAACCATCTCGAGCAGTTCATGGAGAAGGCCACGGACTCGCGGAAGGGGAAGATCCTTCTCGCCACCGTCAAGGGCGACGTCCATGACATCGGGAAGAATCTCGTCGAGATCATCCTCTCGAACAACGGGTACGAGGTGGTGAACCTCGGAATCAAGGTGCCGCCGGAGCGCCTGGTCGCGGCGTTCGAAGAGCACCGGCCCGACCTCATCGGCCTGTCCGGTCTTCTGGTGAAGAGCGCTCAGCAGATGGTCACGACGGCGCAGGACCTGACGGCGCGCGGGGTGACCGTTCCGGTGCTCGTCGGAGGCGCCGCGCTTTCCCAGAAGTTCACGGACCAGCGGATCTCGCCGGCGTACGGCGGCCTGGTCGTGTACGCCGTCGACGCAATGCGCGGTCTGGCGCTCGCCGACCGCATCCTCGCCGGAGAGAGCGAGCGGGAGGCGCTCGCGGCCGAGTCGCGCGCGCGCGTCGCCGCGGGGGTGGTCGCCACCGAGGTTCCCGCGGAGAGTCCGCTGTCCGCGCCCGCCGTGAGAAGCGCCGACATTGACGTCGTGGCGGCCCTCCCGGCGCCCGATCACGACCTGCACGTCCTTCCGGACCTCGATCCGGAGGCCATCGGCGAGTTCGTCAACCCGCACATGCTCTACGCAAAGCACCTCGGGCTGCGGGGCAGCTACCGGAAGCTGAAGGAGGCGGGCGACCCGCGGCTGGCGGAGCTCGAAGCGGTCATCGGCCGGGTGCGCCGCGAGGGCTGGATCCGGGCGCGCTGCGTCTACCGGTTCTACGACGCGGAGTCCGACGGCAATTCGGTCCGGCTCTCGATCGGCGGCCGCGAAGAGGCGGTCCTCCATTTTCCGCGTCAGGTCGCCGGCGAACGGCTGTCGTTAGCCGACTTCGTCCGTCCGGCATCGGCGGGCGGGCAGCCGCCCGACAGCGTGGCTCTTCTGATCACGACGGCGGGCGAGGGTATCCGCGCGCGCGCCGAGGACTTGAAGACGCGGGGCGAATACCTCCTGTGCCACTCCCTCCAGGCGCTCGCGGTCGAGACCGCGGAAGCGGCCGCGGAATGGGTCCACGGGGAGATCCGCGCAAGATGGGGATTTCCGGACGACCCCTCGGTGACGATGACGGACCGGTTCCAGGCGCGGTACCGCGGCAAGCGTTACAGCCCGGGCTATCCCGCGTGGCCGGAGTTGAACGACCAGACGACGGTCTTCCGTCTTCTGCCCGGCGAAAAAATCGGCGTCGAGCTCACCGACGGCTCGATGATGGATCCGGAAGCCTCCGTCTCCGCCATGGTCCTGCACCATCCCCAGGCGCGTTACTTCGCCGTTTGAAGGCGGGGAGGCGTTTGCGCGGCCGGCGGAGCGCGCAAGGGACGGCGCGATGGAATTGACAGATCCTTCTCCAGTCGGTGCGCTCGCGGGGCCCGGGCGCGAGATCGTGCGCGCGTGGAGGCCGCGGGCTCCGCAGCAGACGCTCCTTCTGCTGGCCGTCTTTCTGGCGTCCTTACTGGTCTTTCTCGCCGGGCCGGACGCCGGCAGCGGCGATACCGAGCCCGCGGAGCTCCTGCCGATCTCGATCCTCGTCGATCACCGGCTCGATTTCGACCGCTTCTACGGAGCGCGACAGGACCTGCCATACCCGTACCGCCGGGTAGGGGGTCACGTCGTTTCGGCGTACCCGATCATGGCGGGGCTCGCCAACCTGCCCGTGTACGCCGCGGCACGGCTCGCCGGGGCGGACCTGCGAGCATCGCGATCCCGGCTCTCGCACGTGACCGCGGCTCTCCTCGCCGCCGGGTCCGTGCTCTTTTTCTTCCTCGCCAGCCAGAGCGTCTGTCATTCGCTTCGGGGGGCGATGTTTTCGGCGGCCGTCTACGCGTTCGGGACGGAGGTGTGGAGCGTCGCCAGCCGCGGGGCATGGCAACACGCGCCGTCGCTCTTCTTTCTGTGCGCCTCGCTCTGGCTTCTCCTTTCCGGGGCGCGCGAGGAATTCAAATCCTCCGAAGGAGCCCCGGCGCCTCTCCGGGTCCCGCCGCGTCTGGCTGTCTCCGGCGCGACCCTCGGACTCGCGGTGGCCAGCCGGCCGACGGACATCGTAATCGCGCTCGCTGCAGCCTCTTTTGTGCTGGTGCGCCGTCCGAGCCGCTTCCCTCTCTTTTTTCTGTTCGCGGCGATCCCTGCCGCGGCCCTGATGCTGTACTCCGCTCTCTGGCTCGGAAACCCGCTGGCTCTGGGGCAGCTGTACCGTTCGTTGGGTTTCGGCGGCCGCCCGTTTTTCGGCCTCGCCGGGCTCCTCGTGAGCCCTTCGAGAGGCCTATTCGTTTTCAGCCCGATCCTCCTCGGCTGTGTGCCAGGCGCCTGGATCGCCTGGAAATCGAGGCACCGCGGACATGAGCCGCTGCCCTGGCTCGCCGCGGGGGTCGTGGCGACGCTCGCACTCTTCTCCTTCTGGGGCATGTGGTGGGGAGGAGCGTCATTTGGATACCGCATTCTGTTGGACGTCATCCCGGTGCTGGCGATTCTGAGCGCGATCGGCTGGGAAATCGGCCCGCCACTTCCCCCGGGACAGTGGCGCTGCCGGCGGCTGGTGTTCGCCGCGCTGTTCCTGCTTTCGATTTACGTCGAGGTCCTGGGCGTCTTCGCTTATCCCACGCACTTCGACGAAGGGCTCGATCTCGAGGTCGACCGGCTATGGGACGTCCGGGAGTCGGAGCTCGTCTTTGCGTCGCGGAAGCTCTTCCGGCTGCAATCTGCGCCGGCGAAATCGGAGGTCGCCCCCGTCTGGTGGTCTCCGGAGAAAAACGACGACGCGATACCCGGCTGGATCGAAGCCTCCCCCGGGGGCACAACCGTTCGCGGTGACCTCTTCGTCAGCGGCTGGGCGAAATCAGCGACAGGGAACGTCGAGGTGGCGATCGCCTTCGACGGGGGAGCTGTGGTCAGGCCCGAGAGGTTCGCGAGGCCGGATGTCGCGTCGGTCCTCCCCGAGCTCGGCGACACGGCGACGGCGGGGTTCCGCGCCACGGTGGCCGCTCCTCCAGGCCCCCTGCGGGAGCGCGCGATGACCGTCGAGTGGAAAGATCTCCGGGGGCGGGTGCGGAGGCTCGGGCCCGTGCACTTCCGTTGGAAAGGTGTCTCCGACCGCCATTGACGATTCGACTTAATTATGATGTTATCCCAGAATGATCGACTCGATAGATGCTTCAATTCTGTCGATTCTTCAGAATAACTGCAGAACGTCCAACGCCGAAATCGCGCGCCAGGTCGGGCTGGCGCCTTCGGCAGTCTTCGAGAGAATCCGCAAGCTCGAAGAAAAGGCGATCATCCGCGGGTACCGCGCCGAGATCGACCCCGCGGCTCTCGACCTCGGGCAGCTCGCGTTCATCTTCATTCGCTCGAGCGACCGTCCGGGCGGGGATCGGACGGCGCAGAAGCTCGCGGAGATTCCCGAGATCCTGGAGCTTCACCACGTCGCGGGGGAGGACTGTTTCCTCGCCAAGGTGCGCGCGCGCGACGCCGAGGCGCTCGGGCGTCTTCTCCGGGAACGGCTCGGCGCGATCGCCACGATCGCCTCGACCCGGACCACGATCGTGCTCGAGGTCGTGAAGGAGACTTCCGCTCTTCCGCTCCAACGGGAGCAGGTGCGCGCGGAGGCGGGGGCTCGTGGCTGACGAGGCGGCCGGCTCGCGAACTCCTTCCGGAGTCCTGATGGCGCCGACGCCGGCGCGCGCCCGCCTCGTCGCCGGCTTTGCGGCGGTTTACGTCCTCTGGGGCTCCACGTATCTCGCGATCCGATTCGCCGTCGAGTCCTTTCCCCCCTTCGTCATGGCCGGAACGCGGCATCTCACGGCGGGGCTCCTTCTCTTTGCCTTTCTGCGCGCGCGCGGCGTGGCCCTGCCGGAGCGGCGGCACTGGAAATCGGCCGCCATCATCGGTGCCCTTCTGCTTCTCGGCGGAAACGGGTTCGTCTCCTGGGCGGAGCAGCGCGTCCCGTCCGGGCTTGCGGCGCTCATCGTCGCGTCGGTCCCGATCTGGATGGCGATCGTGCAGGGGGCCCTGCGGCGGCGGCGGCCTCCCGCGGCCGTACTCGCCGGACTTCTGATCGGCCTGGCGGGGCTGGTGCTTCTGGTTCTGCCGGGCCGGTTTGGAGGCGGCGAGCACGTGGATCCGCTCGGCGCGGCCGCGCTCGTCTTCGCGGCGCTGTCCTGGGTGATTGGATCCCTCTATTCGCGGCGCGCCGTTCTGCCGCGCTCGACCCTTCTCGCGATTGCGATCGAAATGATCGCGGGGGGGGCGATTCTCTGGATCGCCGGACTCGCTTTCGGCGAGGGCGCTCGGATTCACCTCGCGAACGTCTCCCTGCGCTCGGTCCTCTCGCTCGCGTACCTCATCGTATTCGGATCGCTGATCGGATTTTCCGCTTACATCTGGCTCCTCAAGGTTTCGACTCCGGCGCGCGTCACGACGTACGCGTACGTCAATCCCGTCGTCGCCGTGCTGCTCGGATGGGCCTTCGCCGGCGAGGCCCTCACTCTGCGAATCGGCATTGCGGCTCTCGCGATCGTCGGGGCCGTCGCCCTCATCATCCGGTACGGCGGCGAGACATCGAAAGCGCCGGCCTCCGTGGCGTCCCCGGTGCCCGCCTCTCCGCTGGCGAGGGAAAAAGCGTCGTGAGCCCGTCCTGCGACGTCATCGCGCCGTCCGTGGCGCTTCTCCTTCCGCTCATCGACGAAGCGTATGACCTCGCGGCCTGGCACGGCCCGAATCTGCGCGGGAGTTTCCGCGGTCTCTCGGCCGGCGACGCCGCCTGGCGGCCGCGACCCGGCCGGCACAACATCCGGGAGCTCGTCGTTCACGCCGCCTACTGGAAATACGCCGTCCGACGCCGGTTGACGGGAAGAAAGGGCGGAGGCTTTCCGCTCGAGGGAAGCAACTGGATCGAGCGACCCGTCGATGAGGCGTCCTGGCGCGCGGATCGGGCTCTTCTTGAAGAGGAGCACCGGCTCCTGAGGGTCGTCATCGCGGCTCTTCCCGAGTCGCGCTTTTACGGAAGCGCCTCCGCCGGCCGGCAATCCGCCCCGCGGCTGATTCGCGGAATCGCCGCGCACGACGTCTACCATGCCGGGCAGGTCCGCCTCCTCCGCGCGCTCGCCGGAAAGAAGCGTTCGGCCGCGAAGGAGAGCCGTTGATCGACCTCCGGTCCGGTCCGATCGACCTGTCGCATCCGATCGAGTCGGGGATGACGACCTATCCCGGGCTGCCCGCGCCGCTCGTCGCCGAGCACTTGTCCCGCGACGCTTCCGCGGAGCGCTACGCGGCCGGAACCACCTTCTCGATCGCGCGCATCGAAATGGTAGCGAACACGGGGACCTATCTCGATGCGCCGTTTCATCGCTTCGTCGAAGGAGAGGACGTGGCGGCGTTGCCGCTTGGACGCCTGGCGGCGATACCGGGGGTTCTGGTGGATGCGCGCGGGAAAGGGCCCGCCCTGGGCCCTGACCTGTTCGAATCGGTCTCGGTCGAGAACCGGGCTGTGCTCGTCTGGACCGGCTGGGACGCGCACTGGCGCACTCCCGAGTACGGTTCGGGCGCACACCCGTTTCTGACGCGCGAGGCCTCGGCTCATCTCGCGGCGGGGCCGGCGGCCCTCGTCGGGATCGACTCCCTGAACATCGACGACGTTCGCGATTTAACCCGGCCCGCCCACACGCTCCTTCTGGCCGCCGGAATTCCGATCGTCGAGCATCTGACGAATCTTGCCAGTGTGGGGTCTGCTCCTTTCCTGTTCTTCGCCGTTCCGGCTCCCGTGCGCGGGATGGGCAGTTTCCCCGTTCGCGCCTTCGCGATCGGGACCTGACACCGTCGCTTCGCGGCAGGAATTTCCGGCCGGCGCATCTTCTTTGCGCTGGCAGGTGGGCATGACGTCTCTCACTTCCAGACTCCGGACGCGGCGCGGGTTTCTCGCGACATGGGCGGCCGCTTTCGCGGGCGCGGTCGGTGTCCTCGGAGCTTCGGGCCACTGGCGAGCGCAGGACCCGCGACTTTCCCTGAGGCCGGCGGTGGCTTCCGCGGCGTCGCCGGACATCCTTTTTGAGCCGCTGGCGAGCGGGCTCCCCGCGTTGACGTCGATTGTTTCGGCGGGAGACGGCCGGCTGTTTCTCACGGAGCAGTCGGGGAGGGTCAGGATCTGGAACGGGACGTCGGTGCAGCCGGGGGCTTTTCTGGACGTGAGCGGGCTGGTGTCGTGCTGCGGCGAGCGGGGGCTGCTGTCGATCGCTTTTCATCCGCAGTACGCGAGCAACGGACTGTTTTTCGCGGACTACACGAACAGCGCGGGGAACACGGTGATCGCGCGGTACCGGGTGTCGGGCAATCCGGACGTGGCGGATGCGGCGAGCGGAGTGGTGTTGATGACGATCACCCAGCCGTTTTCCAACCACAACGGGGGCCAGCTGCAGTTTGGACCGGATGGGGACCTCTACATCGGGATGGGCGACGGGGGATCCGCGAACGACCCGATGTGCAACGCGCAGCGGGACGACGTCCTGCTCGGGAAGCTGCTGCGGATCGACGTGAACGTGAGCGCGCCGCCCTACTACACGGTGCCTTCGGACAATCCATTCCGTCCCGGGGGCGTCCCAAACGAGGTGTGGTCGAAGGGCCTGCGCAACCCCTGGCGGTTTTCTTTCGACAGGGGGACCGGGGACCTGTGGATCGGGGACGTGGGACAGGGAGCGAGGGAAGAGGTCGACTTCGCGCCGCGGAGCAGCGGAGGGGGATCGGGCCGCAACTACGGGTGGAAGCTCATGGAGGGGACGATCTGCGGCGAAGCAGGGGCGAGCGGCTGCCCGACTTCACCGGCGCCGCCGGCGTGCGGGTCGTCGTCGTACACGGCGCCCGTTTACGAGTATGGCCATGGAGCGGGAGACTGCTCGATCACGGGCGGGTACGTGTACCGGGGCAGCGCGATGCCGTCGTTTG
>JBDUBI010000104.1:0-17776 GCA_040004225.1 Acidobacteriota bacterium | reverse complement strand
TCAAGCAGGCGGAACGGCCGCATCGGACAGCGGCCTTCCGCCTGGAGCCGCGCGGCCAGACTCTCGTGTTCCTGCACCCTGCGAGCGGACTCTCAAGCAGGCGGAACGGCCGCATCGGACGGCGGCCTTCCGCCTGGAGCCGCGCGGCCAGACTCTCGTGTTCCTGCACCCTGCGAGCGGACTCTCAAGCAGGCGGAACGGCCGCATCGGACGGCGGCCTTCCGCCTGGAGCCGCGCGGTGTGCGCGCTCCGGTCTATCCTCGGCGCGATGGCGAAAACCCGACTGGACCTGCTGCTGGTCTCCCGCGGGCTCGCGCCGACCCGGGAGAAGGCGCAGGGAATGATCCTCGCCGGCCAGGTCGAAGTCGGCGGGCGGCGCGTGGACAAGGCCGGAAGTCCCACTTCCGCGGACGCGGAAATTTCGGTCGCCGGCCCCGCTCATCCGTATGTCTCCCGCGGGGGCGTCAAGCTGGCCGCAGCGCTCGACGCGTTCTCCCTCAATCCCGACGGACTCGTCTGCCTGGACGTCGGGGCCTCGACGGGGGGTTTCACGGATTGCCTCCTCCAGCGGGGCGCCGCGCGCGTCTACGCCATCGACGTCGGCTACGGCCAGCTCGATGCCCGATTGCGAGCCGATCCGCGGGTCGTGCTGCGGGAGAAAGTGAACGCGCGCGCCCTGTCGGAAACAGACGTCCCGGAACTCGCCTCGCTGGCGGCGCTCGACCTGTCCTTCATTTCCGCGAGGATCGTGCTGCCCGCGGTTCTCGTCCGGCTCGCCCCGGGCGCCGCGGCCGTCGTCCTCGTCAAGCCGCAATTCGAGGCGGGGCGCGCCGAGGTGGGCAAGGGCGGCATCGTGAGGTCGGAGCTGGTCCGGGAACGCGTTGTCCGCGAGGTCGAGCGGTTCGCGCTCGATCGAGGGCTCGATTCGCTCGGTTCGATCCCGTCCCCCATCCGGGGCGCCCGCGGGAACCAGGAGTTTCTGTTGGCCCTTCGGGTTCCGTCGTGACTACCCGAATCGATCCCGGCCAGCCACGATCATGACTTTCACGGACCCGTCGGGAATCCGGGCCCGGTCGAAAGCCGCTTCCGCATCTTCGATCGGGAACCGGTGCGTGACCAGATCCTCGACCTCGATTTGTCCCGAGGCGATGAGCTCGAGCGCCGCGCGGGTGTCGTCGGGCCCGCAGGAGTAGGAGGGGACGAGGCGCACTTCCCGGAAATAGAGGTCGTGAGGTGAAAGCGTCAACGTCTCTTCCGGGGCTGCCATCGTGAAGAGAAGAAGGGTGCCGCCGGCGGAGACCGAGTCCGCCGCTTCGCGGATCACGTCGGGCTTTCCCGGACCGACGAAGACGAAGTCGAACCCCTTCGCGTCGGAGGTCCGCCGCGCGCCCGCGGAGAGCGGCTCCCGCGAGACCTCGATCGCGTCCGCGGCACCGGACGCGAGCGCGACGGCGATGCGGGAACCGACGCGATCCGCGCCGACGACGCGCGCCGCGCCCGACGCGACGGCGAGTCGAATGGCCAGCTGTCCCGCGGAGCCGAGCCCCACGACGAGCGCCGTCTGTCCTCGCGTGAATCCCCCGCGCGAGAACGCCTTGACGACCGTCGCGAGCGGTTCCGTCCAGCTCGCTGCCTCGTCGGATACGTGCGCCGGCACGTGCAGCGTGTCGCGCGCGAGGTTGCCGGCGGGGATGCGCACGAGCTCCGCCATGCCGCCCGGATCGAGCCGGGAGGCGCGCCACTCGCGGCAGTGAACGAATCGGCCACTCGCGCATTCCGCGCACGAGAGGCAGGGGGCGTGATGGTGCGGGACGATGCGGTCTCCGGCCGAAAACCGTTCGACTCCCTCGCCCACGGATTCGACGACGCCCGAGACTTCGTGGCCGAGAATCGTGCCCGCCTTGCCGCGGACGTACCAGTCGAGCAGGTCGGACCCGCAGATCCCGGCGGCGGAAAGACGCATGACCGCTTCGCCCGGCCCGGCGGTCGGCGGAGGCACATCGACGACCTTGACCCGTCCCTCGCCGTCCAGCCGTACGGCCTTCATTCCCGGCCGCCCGGATCAGCCGGCATCGGGGCGGACCGCATGCCGCAGTCCCTCGCCGCGCGCCTGGGACTCGAGAAAAACGGGGAGCTGGTCGAGACCTCCCGACGCGCTGACGAGAGGGAGAGGTTCGATCGTCCCGGAAGCGAGCAGAGCCAGTGCCTCGGCGGCCTCCGCGGGTGTCGAGTGGAAGGAACCGATGAGCGAGATCTCCGCGTAGTGGAGCCGCGCGGCATCGAACGACGCAACGACGCCCGGGGCGCAGCCGCCGTAGAGCAGGACTCGCCCCCCCGGGGAGACCAGAAACGGTAAAAGGGACCAGACGTCGGGGTCCCCGGTCGCGTCGACGGCCAGGGAGAAAAGGCCCGTGGGCGAACCGGCGCTGACGTCGAGAAACCGCGCACCGAAGCGTTCCGCCATGGAGCGGCGTTCCGGGCGCCGGGCCGCGATGGTGCAGGAAATGCCGCGGAGCCGCGCCGTCGCCGCCCACAGGAAGGCGATCGCCCCCGCGCCATAAACCAGGAGCGTGGCGGCCGCGGGCAGAGGCTTCAGCCGGCCCCAGCCGTGCAGCACCGAGGCCAGAGGATCGACGAAGGCGGCCGCGGTGTCGGAGAGACTCTCCGGAACGCGGTGCAGGTTCGTGCGCACGACCGATGCCGGGATGCGGACGTACTCCGCGAAAGCCCCCCAGGTCTGGTCCGCGTGCGCCTCCGCGCAGAGGTTCGAGAAGCCGCCGAGACATTCCGGACAGGCGCCGCACGGGCCGGAGATTCCGGGAACGACGCGCGCCCCGACGAGGCCCGGATCGACACCTTCGCCGACGGAGATGACCTCGCCGCACAGCTCGTGCCCCATCGTGCGCGGAAGCGCGATCTTCGAGTGTCCGCGCCTGAGCAACTTGACATCTGTCCCGCAGAGGACGGCAGCCAGGACCCGGACCACGGCCTCGCCCGGCCCCGGGCGCGGAACCGGAAGCTCGCGCTCGTCATATTCGCCGATGCCCGTCTGGACGAAGGCCCTCAAGACGAAGACGGATCGTGCCGCCCGCCACTGCGCCACCCGGCCGAGGAGCTCCGGCGGGCGCCGATGCGCATCACGCCCTCCGGTCCTCCACGTAGCGCGCGAGATCCGGGAGACGTCCGCCGCGCGCGGGAAGGCTTCGCGTCGCCTCGATGGCCTGCTCGATCTGCTCGCGGAGCATGGCCCGGGAACGGTCGACGCCCCACACCGCCGGAAACGTCGCCTTTCCCGCCGCCGCATCTTTGCCGGAGCTCTTGCCGAGAGTCGCGGCATCGGCCTCCACATCCAGGAGATCGTCCTTGATCTGAAATGCGAGACCGACCGCGCGTCCGTAGGCTTCGAGCGACCGGACGACCTCCCGTGGAGCCCCCGACAGAATCGCGCCGACCGCCAGCGCCGCCCGGATCAGGCGGCCGGTCTTGTTTTCGTGGATCGACAGGACGAGCGCTTCTGAAGCGTCCGGGTGGTCTTCCGCCTCGAGGTCCGCCGCCTGTCCCCCGATCATGCCGCGCGTCCCGATCGCGTCGACCACCGTCTCCAAGACGCGGATCTTGGCGGCGGCGAACTCGCCCCCCTCGGGGTAGCGAGCGAGGGTGCCGAGCCCGTGCGTCAAGAGCGCGTCTCCCGCCAGAATGGCCGTGGCCTCCCCGAACTTCACGTGGCAGGTGGGAACGCCCCGGCGCAGGTCGTCGTCGTCCAAGGCGGGCAGATCGTCATGGATGAGCGAATACGTGTGAATCATTTCGAGACCGCAGGCGGGAGCAAGGAGCCGGCCGGGCGGCGCTCCGGCGGTCTCTCCGGCGGCAAGACAGAGGATCGGACGCAGGCGCTTTCCGCCGGCAAAGACGGAGTGGCGGATCGCGCGGTGGAGATTTTCGGGCCAGACCCCGTCTCCGGGAAGCAGCCGGCCGAGCTCCCGCTCCACCTCCTCTCGCTGCGAAGTCAGAAAGGTGGAAATGTCACTGGCGGTCGTCGCCATCCTCGTCCTTTTCGGCTTCCGGGCTCGCGTCGGCGAATGCCTCGGTCTTCCACTCCCCCGCCGCGTTCTTCAGGACCACGTCCACGGACTTCTGCACATCGGTCAACTTCGCGTCGCAGAAACGGGCGAGGGTCATGCCCTCCTGGAAGAGCTCGAACTGGCGCTCGAGCCCGAGGCCGTCGGACTCGATTTCGCTGACGATCGCCTCGAGCCGATCCATCGCCTCTTCGAACGATTTCTCTTTCTTCGGCCGGCTGCTCATGCGTCCTCCTCGAAAAGGGGCCCGAGTGCGCCGAATTGCGTGACGCCTTCGGTCGGGTCGGGGCCGCGCCGGCGGCGCAGGACGGCGCCGCGCTCCCCGACGACCGCGGAAATCTGACCTTCGGAGACGCGAACACGAATCCGGTCTCCCGTGCGGACCTCCGCCGCCGACAGGAGCGGAGAGGATCCGCCCTCCCGATAAGCCACCGCATAGCCGCGGGCGAGCACGGCGAGAGGGCTGACGAGCTGGAGTTTCTCGGCCGCCCCGGACAGTCGGCCGCGCCCTCGTTCGAGCGTGCGGGCCATGGCGCGTGCGAGCTCGGAACGGCCACTCTCGACCGCGTCGCGCTTTCGAGCGAGCTCCGCCCGCCGCGGGAAGGCGCGCAGGGACTCCAGGGCCCGTGCGATGCGCTCCGCGTACTCGGCGGGGCGCCTCTCGAGAATCGACGCGAGAGCCCCCCGGCTCTGAATAACCCGCTCGCGATGTTCGCGGAGCCGGTAGCGAAACGCAAGAAGCCCCTCCGCGCGAGACAGCCGGGCCAGGTCTCCGCGACGTCCGGAGAGGAACACGGTCATCGCGCGCCGGATGCGAGAGCCCGCCCCGGTCACCCGGCGCCGCAGCTCCTCCTTTTTGGCGACGACCTGTTCGGCGGCGGCGGACGGCGTCGCGGCCCGGAGATCCGCCACGAAATCGGAGATGGTCCAGTCCGTTTCGTGCCCGACGGCCGAGATCGTCGGAATGCGGCACGCCGCCAGCGCGCGCGCCACGCGTTCGTCATTGAAGGCGGCGAGGTCCTCCGCGGAGCCTCCCCCGCGCGCGACGATCAGGACGTCGAAACCTCCCTGCTTCGAAAAGGCGCGGATCCCTTCGGCGATCTCCGCCGCCGCTCCGGATCCCTGCACGCGCGCGGGATAGAGGGTGATTGAGAGTCCGTCGAAGCGCCGCCGCACGACGTTCAAGATGTCGCGAATCGCGGCCCCGTCCGGAGACGTGACGATGGCGATGCGGTTTGGAAGCATCGGGATCGGCCTCTTGCGGGATTTCTCGAAGAGCCCTTCGGCCGCCAGCTTTTCCTTGAGCTGCTCGAATGCGAGCTGCAGCGCCCCGGCTCCGACCGGCTCCAGACTCACTGCCTTGATCTGGAATTTTCCCTGCGGCGCCCAGAGGTCGAGCGACCCCCGCACGACCACCTCCTGGCCCGCCCGCGGCTGGAAGGGGACCCGCTTCAGGTCCGAGGCGAAGAGAATTGCCGACAGGCAGCCGGTGCGATCCTTCAGGCTGAAATACGCGTGGCCGCCCCGAATCTCCCAGCGGCTGATCTCGCCGGCCACCGAGATGTCGCGCCACGACGTTCGCAGAGCCTGGCCGACCTCCGCCAGGAGCTCGGAAACGGAGTACGGCCGCGGGGGAACAGGAGCGGGCACGGGGCTGGAGGACACGGCGCCATTTTACTTGCCGCGCGAGGAGCGCGGCCAATCCCCTCGCCGGGTCTTTCCGCGCGGCCGAGACGGGGTCCTCCCGGCAGGCCGCTGGAAAACGGTGTGAGGCGGCTTTGCCAGCGCCGCGCGGCCGGATGCGAGAAGCCGCGACGACGGCGATGCCGCGGGACGCCGCGCCGCGACGGCGCGTATGAACCCGTCGAGCGGCGACGGCAGGCAGACCGCCCGCGCCGCCGCAACCGATTGCGGTGGCTCGCCTTTTGCCCGCCGCTCCCACCGATGAGAAGTTTCGCTTCCACCGGACTCCGCCTTCATTCGCCAGCTGCCCGGGGCCAGACTCGGCGACCGCATCCATTTTCAGCCTGCCCGCTAGACGGCCGGAACGGACGCCGGCATTCCGGCGGCCGCCGGCAGCGGGTCCCGGAGCGCCCGCGAGAACGGGACGGCCAGGATGAGCAGCGTCACCATCTCGATCTCGGTGTCCCCGAAGTTGTATTCGAAGAGGCCCGCGACGAAGAGCGCGACTCCGGCGAGCCAAGCACCGGCGAGGAGAGCCGCCCGGTCCGGGCGCCGCTCGCGCCGGAGCGCTCCGCCGGTGCGGACGAAAAAGACCCCCATGAGCGCGAGATAGAACGCGCACCCGAAAATGCCGTTGGTCGCCGCGATCTGCATGACGTTGTTGTGGAGGTGCGGGACGCGCCAGTCGCGGGCGTCCGCGTCGCGGTAGAACGGATACAGCGGACGCACTTCGTCGGGGCCGACGCCGAAGACCGGCGAATCGGCCACCATTCTCATCCCGGCGCGGACCATCAGGACCCGGTCCCAGTTCGAGCCATCCCGGAGGTCTCCAATCGAGGCGAATCGAGCGCGCACGGAGCCGGGAACGATGAAAAAGAGCGCGAGAAGAGCGGGAGCCAGCAGGAGCAGACCTCGGGGTCGCCGAACGAGGAGATAAGAGAAGGCGGCCGCGAGCGCGCCGACGTAGGCGTTTCGCGTGAAGGTCAGCACCATGGCGGCGAAAGGGACCGCGGCGAGCGCTCCGGCAATCCGCCATCGCCCGCGATCCTCCAGCGCGAACCCGGCCAGCAGGCAGGCGGCGATCATGGTCAAGCCCGAGTAGGTCATCCAGTGCGAAAGCCCCCCGCGGAGCCGCCGGTAGAGGTCGTCCCCGCCGTGCGTGAATTCCCAGAATCCGGCCAGCGCCAGGATGATGCCGCTGGCGGCGATCGAGAGAAAGACGGCGCGGCCCCGGCCGACGTCGTCGACGAGGTCCATGGTGATCGGGATCAGGAGGAGAAGAGAGATGCCGGCCAGGTGCCGGACGCTGCGGGCGGGATCCCTCGAGAAGAGTGTCGAGAGAATCACGAAGAGACCGTACCCGCCGGCGGCGATCGACAGGGGCGAAAGAAACGGCTGTCTCGCGTGGCTGTCCCGCCACGCTCCCGCGGACCAGCCGAGCGCCAGGATGCCAAACGCGAAATACGCCGGCGAGATCCGCGAGGTCAGGAAGGCGAAGAGGACGAGGAAGAAGAATAGAAACCGGCGGAGACTCAGCGGGCCTCCGAGCCCGGAAGCGCTTCGTCCACCAGCATCACGGGGATGTCCGAAACGATCGGATACACGAGGTCCGCCTGCTTCGAATATAGGCCGGACGTCACGACCGGCTCTTCGTCCCGGAATTTCTCCCGGTACTTGTCGATCAGTTTACGGGCGACCTCGGGCTTCAACTCGATCAACTCGAGCGGCCCCTTCGTTTTGGGACAGACCAGGATCGCGAGAAGCTCCGGATCGACGGCCATGGGGATCCTCCGGGACGGGAGTGTAAGGCAAGGGGGAGCCGGCAGCTGATAGCGTTTTTACCATGCGGGTCCTAAACCTCGTCGCGGGCCAGAAATGGACCGGCACGGCCGCCGTCGTCTTCGACCAGACGGCGGCGCTGGTCGACGCAGGGGTGGAAGCTCAGTTCGCGTTCGTTGGCGACAGTCCCCTCGCCGAGCGCCTGTTTCCGCTCGGCTGGGCGCGGCCGATTCTGCGGCCCCTCGGGGGACCGCTCGACTACCTCCGCGAGATCCGTCGACTTTCGGCAGCGCTCGACCGCGAGCCGTTCGACGTCGTGCACGCTCACGGAACGCACGACCATCACGTCGCGGCGTTGGCGGTCGGAGGTCACCGCCCACCCCGCCTCGTTCGAACGGTTCACAACATGCGCCACGCGCGCCGCGATCCCGCGACTCGATGGCTTTTCCGGAGAACCGACGCCTTCGCGTTCGCCAACTCCGAGCTCGCGTCGATGTTCGGAGCGCCGCAAGGCGAAATTCATTCACCCGTCGTCGACACCGCCCTCTTCCATCCCCGCGAAGCGCGGGCGGGGACGGCCGGAAACGACGGTCCGGGGCTCCTCGTCGGCACCGTGGGCAAGATGGCCGAGGGACGCGGGCACCGGTCGGCCCTCGCCGCGGCCGCCCCTCTCTCGTCGGTCACGCTGGTTCACGTCGGGCACGGCGAGCTGATGCCGGCTTTGAAGGATCTCGCCGCGGCGCTCGGATCGGGCGAGCGCAACCTGTGGGTGGGATATCAGGAGAAGACTCTTCCGGCTCTCTACAGGTCGTGGGACGTGTTTCTCTTCCCGGCATCCGGCAGCGAGCAAGGCCAGCGCGCGATTCTGGAGGCGATGGCCTCGGGACTTCCCGTCGTCGCAGTCGATGTACCGGGCGTCCGCGATCTGCTGACGGAGGGCCGCGAGGGCTTCATCGTCCCCGAAACGGAAATCGAGTCCGCCCTGGCGCGCCTCGCGTCCGAGCCCGCTCTGCGCCGCGACCTGGGAGCGCGCGCCAGGGAGAGGTCGCTCGCCTTCACCGGATCCCTGTACGCCCGGAAGGCGCTCAACTTTTACGAGAGTCTGCTCCGGAGTCCCCTCAGCTCTCGACCACCTTCAGGACTTCCTGCGGGTGCGTCGCCGGACTGACCGTGGAGTACGCCTCGCGGATCTTTCCGTCGGGGCCGATCAGGTAGCTGATGCGGCTCGCGCTCCCGGCGTCCGCCGAAGCGCAGGCCCCGTAGGCGAGGCCGACCTCGCGATCCACGTCACTGAGCAGGGGAAAGGGGAAGGCGTATTTCTTGGCGAAGCGCGCATTCGCCTCGACGCCGTCAAACGACGCGCCCAGGATGTCCGTGTCACGTTTCTGGAAGTCGGCGTAAAGGTCGCGGAACCCGCTCCCTTCCCGCGTTCAACCGGGAGTGTCGGCCCGGGGATAGAACCAGAGAACCAGGTTGCGGCCCCGGTAGTCCTCCAGGCGCCTCGTCGCGCCGGTGTGATCCGAAACGGAGAAGTCGGGGGCGGAGTCGCCGGGCTTCAACATGCGACGGATGATACCCCGTCGGAAATAGCGGATCAGCCTCACCGCGCCTCGATCCCGGTCCTCTGTTCCGGGCCGGCCGACCCGGGAGGGGCGGGCAGCTCGACGGCCCATCCCAGCCGATCGAAGCGGCGCCACTCCCAGAGGCGCGCCCACTTCAGAAACGTTCCGTACGCCTGAAGGCCGCAGAGAACGAGACCGCGGGTCCCGTCGAGAAAGCCCGCCTGGAAGACGTACGTCCGAAAGAACCGCCACCCCGAGCGTAAAAGGATTGTCGCGAAGCCGCTCGACCGTCCGGCGCGGTAGAGGTCGGCGGCGCCCCACGCCGCGTAGCGGTGGAGCTTTTCGAGATACGCCGGATACGAGCGAAACGTGAAATGAAGCAGGGGGGTGGCCAGAGTCGGGGGGCGGCCCTTCACTTCCATGTCGGCGTGCACGCGGCGCTCCGGATAGCGCGCCGTACCGCGCCGCACTAACCGCACGAGCCGGTCGGACCCCCACCCGGAGTGCCGGATCACGCGACCCAGAAACACGTTCTCGCGGCGGAGGACGTACTGGTCGGCCGGGGGGCCCGCGGCGAGCAGATCGGTGATCTCGCGCGCGAGTCCTTCCGGAACGCGCTCATCCGCGTCGACGATCAGCACCCACGGGTGGCGAGCCTGGTCCATCGCCCAGTTGCACTGCGGGCCGTTGCCGAGATACTCGTGCGTGAGCACGCGCGCGCGAGGCTCGGCCGCGGCAAGCGACACGGTCCGGTCCGTCGAGCCGGAGTCCACGACGAGGATTTCGTCCGCAAACGTGAGAGCGGCGAGACACTCGCGGATGTTCCGCTCCTCGTTCCACGTCGGAACGATCGCCGTCAGGGTCTGGCGGGGCATCGCGTCGGGGTTAATCGACGCGGACCTGAACCCTCTCGATCGCGGTGGCCTTTCCCGTCGTTTCGTCCACTCCGACGACGACCCCGGAGAGGCGGATGTCCTTCTTAGCCGTCTCGAACGAGCGGGGGGTCTGCGAAAGAAACTTCTCGATGATCCGATCCTTCGAGAATCCGATGATCCCCTCGTAGGCGCCCGTCATTCCGACGTCCGACAGGTACGCCGTGCCGCCCGGCCGGATGGTCTCATCCGCCGTCGCGACGTGGGTGTGGGTTCCGACGACGGCGGAGACCCGCCCGTCGAGATACCAGCCGAGGGCCATCTTCTCGGAGGTCGCTTCCGCGTGAAGGTCCACGAAGATCACCTTCGCGTCCATCTTCGCGATCTCCTCGTCCGCAACCCGGAACGGGGAGTCCGCGTTGACCGGCATGAACACCTGACCCTGGAGGTTCAAGACGCCGACGGGCACGCCGGCCGCCGTGGTCTGGACCGTCGACCCGCGCCCGGGGTTGCCCGGCGGATAGTTGGCCGGGCGCAGCAGCCGGTCGGACGAATTGAGAGTGTCGTAGATCTCCCGCTTGTCCCAGATGTGGTTGCCGGACGAAAACACGTCGATCGGCATCCGCGACAGGTCTTCGAAAAGGTCCACCGTGAGGCCGAACCCACCGGCCGCATTCTCGATGTTCACGATCGTGAAGTCGATCCGATGGCGGTCGATGACGCCCGTCAGCGCGTCCGCGAGCGCGCGACGTCCGGGCGAGCCAACCACGTCTCCGATGAAGAGGATGTTCACGGGGCGTAAAACGTAAAACGTAAAACGTAAAACGAACGGCACCCCACCCGCCCCCGTTTCCCGTTTCCCGTTTCCCGTTTCCCGGTCACCTCGCGTACTCCACCGACCGCGTCTCCCGGATCACCGTCACCTTGATCTGGCCCGGGTACTGCAGCTCGGCTTCGATCTTCTTGGCCACGTCGCGGGAGAGCCAGAGCGCCTCGTCGTCGGTGACCCGCGTTGCCTCGACGATGATTCGAAGCTCCCGGCCAGCCTGGACGGCGAAGGCCTTCTGAACGCCCTTGAACCCGTCGGCGATGTGCTCGAGCTTCTCGAGGCGCTTGACATAGGTCTCGAGGATTTCGCGCCTCGCCCCGGGGCGGGCGGCAGACAGCGCATCCGCGCCGTTGACGAGGACCGCCTCGAGGGACCTTGGTTCGTAGTCCCCGTGATGGCACTCCATCCCGTGAATGACGGCGTTGCTCTCCCCGAACTTCTTCAACACTTCGCGGCCGAGCTCGAGGTGCGTGCCGTCCATCTCCCGGTCGATCGCCTTGCCGATGTCGTGCAGCAGTCCGGCGCGCTTGGCAACCTCGACGTCGCCGCCGAGCTCCGCCGTCATGTTGGTGGCGAGCCACGCGACTTCCTTGGAGTGCTGCAGCACGTTCTGCCCGTAGGACGTCCGGTACTTCAGCCGCCCGAGCAATTTGATGAGCTCAGGATGGAGGTCGGGGATTCCGAATTCGAGAGCCGTCGCCTCGCCCTCCTGCCGGATCTTCTCCCAGAGCTCGGAGCGGACCTTCTCGACGATCTCCTCGATCCGGGCCGGGTGGATCCGCCCGTCCACGATGAGTTTTTCGAGGGCGAGCCGGGCCACTTCCCTTCGCAGGGGCTCGAAGGCGCTGATGACGATCGCCTCGGGGGTGTCGTCGATGATGAGGTCGACGCCCGTGGCCGCCTCGAGCGCGCGGATGTTCCTTCCTTCCCGCCCGATGATCCGGCCCTTCAGGTCGTCCGACGGCAGCTCGACGACAGAGACCGTGGCCTCGACGACGGTGTCCGAGGCCAGGCGCTGGATGGCCATCCCGATGATGTGGCGCGCCTTCTGCGTCGACTGTTCGATGGCCTCTTCTTCGATCCGGCGCATCAGGCCCGCCGCCTCGACCCTGGCTTCGTTTTCGATCGATCGGACGAGCTGGTTGCGGGCGTCCACGGAGGTCAATCCCGAGATCTGCTCCAGCCGTTTCTTCTGTTCGTCCACCAGGCGGTCGGCGTCGGCCTTCGCCTCGTCCACCTTGCGCTGGCTTTCCGCGACCACCCGCTCCTTGCGGTTGAACTCCTCCTCCCGGCGCTCCTGCGCCGTGAGCTTCCGATCGAGGTTCTCCTCCTTCTGGAGGACCCGCTTCTCGAGCCCTTGGATCTCGACGCGGCGCGCGGCGACGGTCTTGTCGAACTCCGCCCGGGCGGCGAGCACGTTCTCCTTGGCCTCGATCGAGGCCTCGCGGAGCTTCGCTTCGGCGGTCTTACTCGCGTCTGCGAGAACGCGATCGGCGTCGAGCTTCGCCGCCGCGTGGCTGACGGCGAACCTCTTCTTCAGGCTGGCGTACGCCACCGCGCCGATCACGCCCCCGAGGACGAGACCGATCGCGATCGCGATCGCGTAAGTTGATCCCATTGTCGGCTCCCCTTCTCCCGCGGGGCGCCGAAGTCGAGCCGGCTATTCGCTAACCGCTAAAACGTCAAACGCGCGACGCCAAACAACTCTAAGCGTCCGGAAGTCTTTTCCCGCCAGAACTCTGATTTCGGGTTTTCCACTACCGATGCGACCGCTCATCCGTTTGGTGTCCCCGGGCGATCCGGGGCGCCGACGCCTCGTCTTCAGCTGCCCAGAGCGGCGTCCAGTTTCTCTATGAGACGCTCCGCCCGCGCGACCGCGTCGGTCGGGGCGTCCTTCCGCGTTCTCTCCCGCTGATGCAAGTCATCCGAGATGTTCAGGGCGGCGAGGATGGCAATTTTTGTCGTGTCGACTGTTGCCGTCTTCTCCGCGACTTCTTTCATTCTGGAATCGACGAATCGGGCCAGGTCGTGAATGTACGTGCTGTCGCCCTCGGCCCGGACGTTGTACGTCTGGCCGAAAATCTCTACCTGGGTGACGCTGCCCCTTCTGTTCAACGGAGGCAGACTCCTTTCGTGGGCGGCAGTCTATTCCCTGTCCTCCAGCGGAGTCAATCAGTTAGCGCCGGCCGTTCGGACGTCCAACCCTTGCGGAGAGTCGGGGACGCGCTTCATTTTTCTTCCGCCGCTTCGAGTGAATGGATCAGCTTTTCCAGCCTCTCCCGGACGGTCTGCTGGTCTTTCTCGAGGCGCTCCACCGCGCTTCGGGAATCGCCGGCGTCTTTCTCGGCCTTTCGGGCCGCGGCGAGCTCGGTGCGCAGCCGTTCGTTGTCTCCGGAGAGGGTATGGAGCCGACCCAGCAGCTTTTCGATCTTGCGGTCCAGGGCGTCGAAGATTTTGGTGTTCGCGTTGTCCATGAGCTCCGCCTCCCGCGGTCTAAAAGGTGACTCCAAACCGTTCCTGGAGGGCCGCCGCCAGGCGGTCCCTCTCTCCGTTCACTTCATGAGACGTCAGCGTTTTGTGGGCCGAACGGAACGTCAGCCTCAGGGTGGTCTTGGTGCGGTCGCCCGGCACGCTCGCCCCCTCGTATCGGTCGGCGACCCGGAAGGACTCGAGATCGGCCAGAGCCCTGTCGCGGACGAAGGCCGCGATCTCGTCCCAGGGGAGAGCGCGAGGCTGCGAAAAAGAGAGGTCCACCTCGACGGGCGGAAAGGTCGAGTAGGGCGAAAATCTGCCGGTCCGCGGACGGCTCGGGATTCTCTCGACTAGAAGCTCGCCCGCAAAGACGTTCTCCGGCAGGGAGCGCCGTTCGCGTTCCGCGCGGGAGAGGAGGCCCACGACACCGAGAACGCCGACCGAGGTTTCGACCCAGGCCGCGGCGCCACGCGCAAACCCGGCCATTTCGGCCGCCTTCCAGCAGAGGTCCTCCGCCGCGATCCAGGGCTCGACAACTCTTTCGACGATCCCTTTCGCGTCGAAGAAGTCGACGGACCGGGTCTCGGCCGGAGCGCTCCAGTGAGAGCGAAGGGACCCCCCGAGCGCAAAGGCGAACCGTCGCGACTCGAGCGACGGCGGATTTTCAGGGTCCCCGTCGGCTCTCCCGAACGCGCGGCCCACTTCGAAGAGCCCGGCATCGGGGCGGCCGTGCCGCGCATTGGCGGAGAGCGCGTCCAGGAGCCCCGGCAGAAGGGTGGCGCGGAGATCTCTCCGGGTTTCGTCCAGAGGATTGGCCACGGAGATGGGGCGCCCCATCCCGGAGGCTTCGAGCCAGAGCGCGAAGGGGAGCTCGCTCGCCTCCCGGTTGACGAAGGGATAGCCGACCGTCTCGAAGAGGCCGGAAGCGACGGCGCCATCCGAGAGGCTGTCCTCGACGATCCGCCGGGGCTCGAGGTGCCGGCCGGGCGCGGCCGCCGGAGGGATGCGCGACGGGAGGCGGTCGTAGCCGTGGACTCTCAGGACCTCTTCCACGAGGTCATCCTCGATCCGCACGTCGTGGCGCCACAGGGGAATCCGGACGAAGATCCTGCGCCCCCGAACCTCCGGCGTGAATCCGAGCCGGGCGAGAATCTCCGCGGCGGACTCGAGCGTCAGCGTCGCATCCCCCGCGACGAGGCGCAGCCGCGAAAGCCGCAGGGCCGCTCGCCGGGTCTTGAACGGCGCGCCCCGGACGTCTAAGAGTCCGGGCGCGAGAGACCCGCCGGAGGACTCGAGGATCAAACTCGCCGCGAGGTTCAACGCCGCAGGGATCGCCGCGATGTCGGCGCCGCGCTCGAACCGGTGCGAGGCGTCCGTGTGCATCCCGAGGCGGCGGGCGGTCCGCCGGATGGCGACCGGGTCCCACCACGCCGCCTCCAGAAGAACGTGTCGGGTGTCTTTCGTGACGGCCGTGTCGAGCCCGCCCATGATGCCGGCGAGCGAGACCGGGCGCTCCGCATCCGCCACGACCACGTCGGACGCGTCGAGGCGGCGCTCGAAGCCGTCCAGGGTCACCAGCGTCTCGCCCCGGCGGGCCTTGCGAACGACCAGGATCGATCCGCGGATCTTCTCGAAGTCAAACGCATGGAGCGGTTGCCCCGCGGCCCAGAGAGCGTAGTTCGTGGCATCGACCGCGGCGCTGATCGGGTGACTGCCGATCGCCGTCAGGCGCGCCGCGACGCGCTCCGGCGCGGAAGCATGGCTCACCCCGCGCAGCAGGAGCGCGCCGAACCGGCGGCACAGTCGCGGCACCGAGATCACGACGGACGCCAGAGACTCGACCGCGTCGCCGGAGGAAGCGGGCGGCGCCCATTCGGGACCGGGCGCGGCGAGCGGGGTGTTCGACAGGGCGGCGAGCTCGCGGGCGAGCCCCAGGTGACTCATCGCGTCGGGGCGGTTGGGGGTGATTTCGACGTCGAAGACAGGGCCGTTTTCGGTCTCCTCGACCGACTCGACGGGCAGCCCGGCCTGATCGAGCAGCGCGCGGGCGCGATCGGGCGGCTGGGGCGCCGACAGGAACTCGTCAATCCACTCGAGCGCGAACTTCACGCGGGGTCTCCGAGAATCCGTCCGGCGTACTGTCCGAGGAACCGCTCGTCGCCCTCGAAGAGGAGACGCAGGTCGGGGAAACCGTAGAGGAGCAGCGCGATGCGGTCAATTCCGCCCCCGAAGGCGAATCCCGTGTAGGTCTCAGGATCGATGCCGGCTCGGACGAGCACGCTCGGGTGGACGCAGCCGGCCCCCATGATCTCGATCCAGCCGGAACCTTTGCACTTCCGGCAGCCCGCCCCGCGGCAGAAGATGCAGGTCATGTGGACGTCCGCGCCGGGCTCGACGAACGGAAAGAACGTCGGAATGAAGCGCGCCTTCGTTCCCGGCCCGAAGAGCTCGGACAGGAAAGTCTCGACGGTGCCCTTCAGGTCGGCGAGCGAGATGCCGCGGTCGATGACGAGCGCCTCCACCTGGTGGAACACGGGCGAGTGGGTCGCGTCCACCTCGTCTTTCCGGTAGACGCGGCCGGGCATGATCATGCGCAGCGGCGCGCCGCGCTGCCGCATCTCTCGGACCTGAACGGGAGACGTGTGGGTGCGGAGCAGAAGGGGCGAACGGGCCGGCATCTCCAGGAAAAACGTGTCCTGCGTATCGCGCGCCGGATGTTCGGGGGGGAAGTTCAAGGCCTCGAAGTTGTGAAAGTCGTTTTCGATCTCGGGACCGTCCGCGATCGAATACCCCATCCTCAGGAAGATCTCCTCCACCCGCCGCCGCACGATCGTCAGGGGATGCAGGGCGCCCGCGCGGGGACGCCGCCCGGGCAGCGTGACGTCGACCACGGCCGCGCGCTCCCGCGCCTCGGCTTCGCCGCGGGACACCTGTTCCGACAGGCGGCCGATCGTCTCCTCGATCTCGCGCTTCGCGGCGTTTGCCCGCGCGCCAAACCGCGCCCGTTCCCCGGGGGGAACTTCTTTTAAGCGCGAGAAGAGGGCCGGCAGGAGCCCTTTTTCCCGGCCCAGGAAACGCCCCTTCAGCCTTTCGAACTCACCCCGGGAAGAGACCTTGCCCGCGGACGCTTCCTGAAACGCCTCTAGAACGCGGGCGATCGGGTCGTCGCTGGCAGATGGACCTGAGTCGGACGCGGGTCCCGGCGCCGTCCCGGTCTCCTCGTCTCTCATCGGTCCACCCTGCGCCCCCGCACGCCCGCCGCGGCCGGGCTCACGCCGTCGCCAGAGCCGCCTTGGCAACTCCCACGAGCTGGGTGAATGCGCCGGGGTCCGTCATGGCGAGATCAGCGAGCATCTTGCGATTGATGTCGTTCCCCGCTTTCTTCAGACCGTCCATCAGGCGGCTGTACGAGATCTCGTTCTCGCGCGCGGCCGCGTTGATGCGAACGATCCAGAGCCCGCGGAAATCCCTCTTCTTCGCCTTCCGGTCGCGATAGGCGTACAGCAGCGACTTCTCGACCTGAAGCTTCGCCATCCGGTACGACTTCGACTTCGTTCCGTAATAACCCTTCGCGAGCGCCAGGGTCTTGGCCCGGCGGTTCTTTCGTTTGTTCCCACGTTTGACGCGCGGCATATCGTTACTCCTGGGGGCCGGGAATCGGGAAACGGGAATCGGGAAACGACAGAAATGTCGGCTCCACGCTTTCTCGCGACCATCGCCCGGCTTCGTTTACCGTTTTTCGTTTTCCGTTTCCCGTCTCAGGCGTTCGGCAGCATCTCCGCGACCCGCTTGTGGTCCGATTTGGAGACGAGGGTCGCCTGGGCGAGCCCCCGCTTGCGGCCGGCCGCCTTCTTGGTCAGGATGTGGCTCTTCATCGCTTTGGATCGCTTGAAGGCGCCGGACGCAGTTTTTCGAAACCGCTTGGCAGCGCCACGATGCGTTTTCAACTTCGGCATTTGCTCACTCCGTTCGCCGGGAATCGGAAACGGAAACGATGAAGGCTCCCGTTTCTGATCTTCCCGCCCGCTGGTTTCGTTTTCCAATCTAGCGGACCGCGGAGTCCCGCGGCCGTTTCTCTCCCGTTGGTCGCTCAGCCCGCCGCCTCCGGCGCGGGCTTCTCCGGCTTCTCGTGCGCCTTGACGGGCGCGAGGATCTGGTAGAGACGATTTCCGAGCATCTCCGACCGCGATTCGGCGGCCGCCCGACCAGCGAGGTCGACCAACAGCCGGTCGAGCACCTTCTGCCCATTCTCGCGGCGCGCCATTTCGCGGCCTCGAAACTGGACCGTGGCCTTGACCTTGTCCCCGTGGGCCAGGAACTTCAGGATGTTCTTGATCTTGAAGTCGTAGTCGTGGTCATCGATGTTCGGCCTGAATTTCACTTCCTTGACCTGCGTCGTCTTCTGTTTCTTCTTCGAGTCCTGCTGCTTCTTCTTCTGCTGATAGATGAACTTCCCGAAGTTCATGATCCGGCAGACCGGCGGGACGGCCGTCGGCGCGA
>JBDUBI010000085.1:0-5257 GCA_040004225.1 Acidobacteriota bacterium | reverse complement strand
GTGCCTTCGCCGCGCACGGCGAAGGCAGCTCCCGCAGTGAGCGGAGGCGACGGTTAGACGACCCGATTCCGACCCTGCGACTTCGCTTGGTACAGGCCCGCGTCCGCGCGGCCGATCGCGGGCCCCGGCTCCTCCTCGCCGAGCTCGAGCTCGGCAACTCCGGCCGAGATCGTCACCTGCCCGACCTCGCCCACGCGAAGCGCCTCGATCGCGCGGCGCACCCGCTCGGCGAAGAGCCGGGCGCCGTCGAGACCGACTCCAGTCAGGATCACCAGAAATTCTTCGCCTCCCCAGCGAACGGCGGTGTCGCCCCCCCGCGGCAGGCCCGACAGGCAGCGGCTGACTTCGCGGAGGACCGCGTCGCCGGCGAGGTGCCCGTGGGAATCGTTCACCCGCTTGAAATGGTCCACGTCGAACAGAACGAAAGCGAGGGGACGGCCATAGCGCCGGGCGTCCCGAATTTCCCGCAGCGCGGACTGCTCGCCCGCCTTCCGATTCTCGAGCCCCGTCAGCTCGTCGATCAAGGCGCGCTGTTCCCGGCCGGATGCGAGGTCGGAGTCGGCGCTGATGTCGTTGAACAGCACCAGCACGCCGTGCCCGCTCGGAAGGCGGACCGGGCGGCTCACCCAGCGCAGGGACCTCCACTGGGGAAACTGGATCTCGAACTCCCCGCGCGCCTCTTCGACCACGGCATGCCGGTCCCGCGTGCTCCGGTCCAGGAAATCCGGCGGCTCGTTGGAGGACCTTCGCAGGTCCCGGACGAACTGTTCCCGGGTCATCCTCTGCAGCCGTTCGGCCGGGATGTCGAAGGCCGCGGCGACGGCCGGATTGGCGAAAAGGACGCGGTCCGCGTCGAGGAGGAGGACGCCGCCTTCGAGCCCCGAGAATGCGGCCTGGAGGGCGCCATGCGCGGCCTCGAGCGTCCGCCGAAGAGCGCGCTCCCCGCGCAGCTCTTCCCGCAGTCGAGCGACCTCGTCAACCGCGCTGATCCCGGTTCCGGGAGGGCCTTCGACCACGGTTCCATCTTAGACCTTGAACGCCGGTGCGGGTCCGAGTCGGAGGCGGAGAAGACGCGGCCGCCCGCGTTACCGCGGGCCGGAGCGGGCGCGGCGCGGATCTTCGGTGCGCCCCTTCAACTGTCCGCACGCGGCGCCCGCATCCGGGCCGCGGCTGCGCCGCACCGTGACGGGGATCCCGGCGTCGGAAAGCCGGGCGGCGAAGCGATCGATCACGTCTTCGGATGGTCTCTTCCACCCCGGCAGGTAAACCGGGTCTTCGTTCAGGGGGATGACGTTCACTTTCACGCGAAGTCCGCCGAGCAGCCGTGCGAGGCGGCCCGCCTCCTCGGGAGAATCGTTCACGCCGGCGATCAGGACATACTCCGCGGTCATCCGCCGGTGCGATTCGAGCGGCCACGCCCGCATCGCCGCGACGACGCCCTCGAGGGGATACGTTCGCGTGATCGGCATGAGCCGGATCCGGGTCTCCGTGTCCGCGGCGTTGATGGACACCGCGAGGTTGGGCCGGCGTTCGCGGGCGGCGAAAAGGGAAAATGCCGGAGTGATGCCGGAAGTCGAGACCGTCACCCGCCGGGGTGAAACTCTTTCGAACAGCACGTCGAGCGCGCCGGAGACCCCATCGGGATTCAGGAAGGGCTCGCCCATTCCCATGAAGACCACGCGGAGCCCCTCGGCCGTGCGCCCCCGGTCGTCCAGGACCGAATAGAGCTGGCCGACGATCTCGCCGGCGGAAAGGTTCCGGCCGGCGCCGAGGCGGCCGGTGACGCAGAACGCGCAGTCCACGGCGCAGCCCGTCTGCGACGAGAGGCAGACCGTAAATTTCGACAACGCAGAAGCGGCCCCCGGCGAAACCCGGACGGGCGCCGATGGCGGAACCGCCGCGTTGGCTCTCGCGTCCTCGAATTCGTTGGCTTCCGAAAACGACCGGGTACCGGGCATGAAGACGGCTTCGATCAGGGCGCCGTCGCCGAGCCTCAGGCCGTATTTCACGCTGCCGTCGGAGGAAGCCTCACGCCGGGATATCTGCGGAAGGGCCAGGGGAACTTCCCGCGCGAGCCGCTCCCGCAGGCCCGCCGGAAGATCCCGCATGAGGGCGTAGTCGCGGTATCCCTTCCCATGCAGACCCTCGAAGATCTGCCGCCCGCGGTAACGCGGCAGCGACCAGGAATCGACGTGGCGCTCCCACAGAGAAGCCGTGGCGCCCAGAGGATCGAAAAAGGAAGTCATTAAAGAGTTGCGGGCCGGGTCGAAGGAGCTCGCCGGATCGAGAACCGAAACTCGCCCGAGGGCCGCGTTAGTCGCTTCTCGAGCGGACGGGGCGGCGGGCAGGGGCCGCGCGGCGGCGGACGGGCCTGCGAGCCCGCACCTTGCGGGTGGGATCGATTCCCAGAGCTTTCAGAATCCGAAGGTCCTTCACGTTGATGCGGAACGCCGCCCGCTCTCCGACGAGCGTCTCGTCCGCTTCTTTCCCCGACGCGACGGCGGCGAGGCGGCGGCGTCCACCGCCCCGCGGCTCGCGTTTGTTCACGCCGACTTTGGCGTCGAGCACCATGTACAGGTTGTACCCCTCGTCTCGGATGCGTTGAATGGATTCGTGCACGCGGCCGGATCCCGAAATGGACTCGTTGATCGCCTGTCCGAGCTCCTTCAGCATCTGGCGGAGGTGGTCGTTCAATTCCATGGCCGCGGCGATTATCGCTTCCGCTTCTCGAAAGCGTCAAGGCGAAGAAAGCGAGCGGTTCCTGTTATAATGCTCTCGCTCACGACCTCCGCGAATGCGCCGTTCTTCCGACGCTTTTTTCCCGCGGATCGCGCGCGCCTCTCGCTGATAACCTCCCCCGCGTGAGCTCCGCGTTCTCCTCGTTTTCGCACCTCGAGTGCACCCGGTGCGCCGAGCGTCTTCCGAAAAACGAAGGCGCGAATCTGTGCCCGAAGTGCCGGGGACCTCTTTTCGCCCGGTACGCGCCGCCGCCTCTGGATCGGAGGGCCGTGTCGGGCCGCGCGCGATCGATGTGGCGGTGGAACGAGATGATGCCCGTCGAGAATCCCGCGAACGTCGTCTCGCTCGGCGAAGGCGGAACTCCCCTCCTGAAGGCCCCGCGGCTCGCCGCCGCCGGGGGGTTCACCGACCTCTGGATCAAGGACGAGGGAAACAATCCGTCGGGGTCGTTCAAAGCGCGCGGACTCTCGGCGGCAGTGTCTCGCGCGAAGGAACTCGGCCACACCGCCATCGCCGTGCCGACCGCGGGGAATGCGGGCGGCGCCGCGGCCGCCTACGCCGCGCGCGCCGGGATCGCGTGCCACGTCTTCATGCCCGCCGACACGCCGCCGGTGTTCCGCATCGAGTGCGAGAGGTACGGGGCGACGGTGACGATGGTCGACGGCCTGATCGACGCCTGCGGGAAGCTGGTCGCGGAGCGCGCCTCCATCGAGGGGTGGCACGACGTCTCGACGCTCAAGGAGCCGTACCGCGTCGAGGGCAAGAAGACGATGGGATACGAGCTCGCCGAGGACTTCGGATGGAAGCTCCCGGACGCCGTCCTCTACCCCACGGGCGGCGGGACCGGATTGATCGGGATGTGGAAAGCGTTCGAGGAGATGGAAGCGCTCGGCTGGATCGGCGCCGCACGGCCCCGCATGTTCTCGGTACAGGCCGCCGGCTGCGCGCCCATCGTGCGCGCGTTCGAGCAGGGGCAGTCGGTCTCGGAGAAGTGGGAGAACGCGGCGACCTACGCGTCCGGCCTGCGCGTGCCGAAACCCTACGCGGATGACCTCATCCTCTCGGCGGTTCGGGCGTCGGAGGGGACCGCCATCGCCGTCGACGATGACGCCATGCGTCTGGCGAGCGACGAGATCGGCGCCCGCGAGGGGCTCTTCGTCGCCCCGGAGGGCGGCGCGGTCTGGGCCGCCGCGAAGTCGCTTCGCGATTCGGGAGATCTCGATCCCGACGCCCGCATCGTTCTCTTCAACACCGGAACGGGTTTCAAGTACCTCTGAGAGGCCGGTCTGGCGTCGGAAGCCCCGTATAATGCGCGGTTCCATGAAGTACGCCTCCCTGCGCTCCCGTCTCGACCCGATCCTTCCGACGGTGGAGAAGCCGGGGCGGTACATCGGGATCGAGCGCAACGTCATCCGCAAAGACCTCTCCGCCGCCGCGGTGACCCTCGCACTCGCCTTTCCGGACACCTACGAGATCGGGATGAGCCACACGGGACTCAAAATCCTGTACGAGCTCGTCAACCGGCGTCCGGAGCTCGTGTGCGAGCGCGTCTACGCCCCGTGGACGGACCTCGAGGCGAAGATGCGCTCGAGCGGCATTACCCTCTTTTCCACGGAGTCCTTCGCCCCTGTGGCGGACTTCGACGTGCTCGGCTTCTCCCTCCAGGCGGAGGTCAACTACTCGAACATCCTGAACATGCTGGATCTCGCCGGGATCCCGGTCTGGCAGCGCGACCGGCGCGACGCGGATCCGCTGGTACTCGGCGGGGGGCCCTGCACGGCGAATCCGGAACCGATCGCCGACTTCTTCGACGCCTTCCTGATCGGGGACGCGGAAGAGGCCCTGCTCCGGTTCCTGGACGAGTACCGCGCCGCGCGCGATGCGGGCCTCCCCCGGCGGGACCTCCTCGCGCGGCTCTCTCAGATCGAGGGCATCTACGTGCCGTCCTTCTACGACGTCTCGTACTTCGAGAACGGACGCATCTCCGCGATCACGCGCAACGACCCGCGGGCGCCGGAAACCCCGAAGCGGACGTGGGTGCCGGTGTTGAAGCCCGAGTACTACCCCGAGAAGCCGATGGTGCCGTCCGTCGAGATCGTGCAGGACCGGCTCGGCCTCGAGGTCATGCGGGGATGCACGCAGGGCTGCCGGTTCTGCCAGGCGGGGTACTGGTATCGCCCCGTCCGGGAACTGGATCCCGACGACGTCGCCGCGATGACCACGAAGTTCATCGCCGAGTCGGGCTGGAGCGAAGTGGGCCTGCTGTCGCTTTCGACGGCGGACTACTCCCAGATCGAGCCCCTCGTGAAGTGCCTCGCGCCGCAGCTGTCGGATCGGCGCGTCTCGATCTCGCTCCCCTCGCTTCGGGCGGAAGCGTTCTCGGTCGGGCTCGCGGACGCCGTCTCCGAAGTCCGCAAATCCGGCTTCACGTTCGCCCCGGAAACCGGGTCGGACCGGCTGCGGCGCGTCATCAACAAGACGTTCACGAACGCCGACATGGTGCAGGCGGCGGACTTCG
>JBDUBI010000015.1:0-5306 GCA_040004225.1 Acidobacteriota bacterium | reverse complement strand
GCTAGCGCCCCCGCCGCGACCCAGTGCGCCAGGAGGCGGCGAATCCTGTAGGAGTCCGCGGCGACGCTCGACTCGCACTCGCGGGGGGTCGCTCCCTGGGAGACGCGCGTCCACAGATCCCGGAAGAGAATCCCGTCGCGTTCATCGGGATGTGGGGTGGGCTTCACCTCGGTCGTCTTCAGCTCGACCTCGTCGGGGACGAGCGAGGCCGCCTGCTGGAACTCGTCGTACCGCCGCATGCCTTCGAGCGAAAGCGGGAGGATCTGCTTCAACCCCGCCGCACCGCTGTCGTCCGCGCTCGAGTCCGCGGAGCGGGAAAACACGAATGTTCCCGGGAGCGGCCGTTCGAGGAGCTGGTAGAACGCCTCGTCCCCGGAGAGCAGCCCCGTCCGGCACGCCTGGAGCCGCCCCGCTTTGAGAAGAAGCGTCGCCATCGTCTCGCCCTTCCGGTCCTTCACGTTGAGGGATCCGCTCACACGCGACTCCGCGAGACTCTGCAGCAGCGCGGGCAGGCCGAAGATGTCGAGGTCGCCGGAGAGGGTGGCCGCCGGAACGGGCGCCGCCGTTCCCTCACCTCCCGGGCCGCTCATCGGGGCCTCGGCAAAGGCAATCAGTGCTTTCGAGGCGGCCTTCCCGATGTCGTGGCCGGCGAATCTTCTGGCGAGATCCTCGAAAGCCGAGCGCACGGCCGGGTGAGGCGTCGTCGAAAGCGCTTCGATGCAGTAGAAGAGACTCTGGTCGTTCTGGTGCAAAACGAGCCCGAACAGCTTGAAGGGAGCGTTCGCCTTGATCGCTCCGAGCAGCGCGTTCAACGCCTCTTCGTCGTCTGAAAGGTTCTGGCCCGCGAGCTCGGGCAGTCGGGCCATCGTGTCCCCCAGCTCCGGGCGGCGCTTCAACCCGTGCTCCACGACCGCTTTGTGCGCGCCCGGGCTCCCGAACCGCGCAAGGGCCGCGACCACGCGGTCGAGCAGCAGGCGGGTCTCTCGCGGGTCGTAGGGGCTGTCCGAAGCCTTGTTCAGCAGAACGGCCTCGAGATCCTGGAGCAGAGAAACGAGGGTGCGTTCCGCCTTCTCGTGCTTCAACTGTCCGAGGTTGGCGATCGCTTCCTTCACCAGGGGGGCGGGAAAACGCAGCTCGAGGTGCCTCACCGCGAGGTCCACGTCCTCGTCGATCTCCGCTCCCGCCGGGCGGGGAATGCGCCGAAGCAGATAGAGGAGATTGCGCCGGTAGTACCACTCTTCGTCCGCCGCTCCGCGCCCGAAGGCGGGACGCAGGTCGGCCAGGGCCGCTTCCCGAGCGGAAGGTCCGTGCACTTCGAGGAGGAGGAGAAGGAGGCGGCGGCGCTCCCGCTTCACCTCGCGCCGGAGATCCGCGAGCAGACCTTCGGGCGTCAGGTTGAGGAAGAAGTTCAGCACTTTACGCAACTGCGGGTGAAGCTCTGACGACTCGGCGTATTTGCGAAGGCGTTCGGGGTCGAGGGTCTCGTCCCCTTTCTTGCGCATGGACTGCGCCGCGACCGGATCGATCGAGCGGTCCGCGATGATCCGGTTGGCGAGGTCGATCATCGTGCCCGACTGAGCCAGCGAACCTTCGTTGAAGCGGTCGACCGCGGAGCGGACCATCTCCTGGAAGCGCCGGCTCGCTTCCGCCGGGTCCTCGGTCTCGGTGACGATGCGCCGCATCGCTTCGATCGCGGGGCTCGCCGGCACTGCCGCCGCCCGCGCGTCTTCGGCCGCGGCGGGTACGATCCAGCCCGGAAGACTGCTCCCGAGCGATTTGAAGACATCGCCCGTGTTGACGTTCAGGCCCATCTCCCGAAGCCGGTCCAGGTACTGCTCGAACTCTTTCCCGGTTTTCGAAGTGCGCGCCGCGGCGGCCAGCGTCTGAGAAGCCAAGGGAGCGGAGGACCCTCCGCCGGAGCCGACCTCTCGCTCCAGGCGATCGAGAAGCACCGAGAGCCGCCGCACGTTCTGAAGTTCCTCGCCGCCGCCGCCGGCCGCCTCGCCGCTCCTGGCACCCACCGCCGTCGCCAGCCCGCGCGTGCCCGTCGCCGGCGCCTGCCGGAACAGCACGTCGACCGACGCCGCCGTCGCGGAGGATGTGGTCGCGTCCTTCAACCGCGTGAGATTGTTTTTCAAAAACTCGCGGTCCCCCTCGGGGCAATACACGAGCACGCGTTCTTTCAACTCCTCGAGGAACGTCTCGAACGGCCCCCGGGGGACGAGGTTGAACTCCCCCATCAGATGAATTTTCTTCACCGCGTGGAAGAGGTAGTCGGAGACCGGGATCTCGGTCCCGCCCCGATACTGGGAGATCGTCCACGAGTGGATGCTCGACGCCATCAGCTCGGGCGAGTACTGCAGAAGAACTCGAAACGACTCCGCTACCACCAGTGGCGGCAGAGTGTCCGAGAGGTACTGCTCGAGCTCGTCGAGCGCCTCGCGCAACTCCGAGTTCATTGTGTCGCCGGGCATGTTCGCGTGATCCTAGGCTAACGCACGTTCGACCGCCGCGATAGCGGGAGGGCGTATCGGAAGGTCGGAATCGGCCGAAAAAGGGGGCCGGACACGGCCGGCAGGCTCAGAAGCTCTGGAGAAAGTCGGTGTTGGACTTGAACTTGGAGAGACGGCCGAGCACCAGCTCCATGGCCTGGATCTTGTCCACGGCAGCCAGCGCCCGCCGCAGCTTGACGATCCTCGGGAGTTCGTCCGCGGCGTAGAGCTTCTCTTCTTTGCGGGTCCCGGACTGGGGGATGTTGATGCACGGGAAAATCCGCCGGTTGAAGAGGTCCCGATCGAGCACGATTTCCGTATTGCCCGTTCCCTTGAATTCCTGGAAGATGATTTCGTCCATCCGAGACCCGGTGTCGACCAAGGCCGTCGCGATGATCGTCAGGGAACCGCCGCCTTCCGCGTTCCGGGCGGCGCCGAAAAAGCGGCGCGGCTTTTCCATGGTGCGGGCGTCAATCCCGCCCGACATGATCTTGCCGCCACCCTTCTGCATGTGGTTATAGGCGCGGGCCATCCGGGTGATCGAATCCAGAAAAATGATCGCGTGCTTGCCGCACTCGACGAGACGGCGCGCGCGCTCCGCCACGATCTCGGCGACCGCGATGTGATTCTCGGCGGAAAGGTCCGCCGAGGAGGCGATCACCTCGCCGCGAACGCTTCGCCGGAAGTCGGTGATCTCCTCGGGACGCTCGTCGATCAAAAGGACGATGACGTAGACGTCAGGGTCGTTGACCGACACGGCATGCGCCATGCGCTTCAGCAGTGTCGTCTTTCCGGCCTTCGGCGGCGCGACGATCAGGCACCGCTGGCCCCGCCCGATCGGCGTGAGCAGGTCGGTCACTCGGCCGCACATTTCATCCGGCTCGGTCTCGAGCTTTAATCGATCGTGGGGATCAATCGAGACGAGGTCCGCGAAAGCGGGACGCTGCCGGAACGCCGCGGGGTCCATCCCCTCGACCGTTTCGACCCTCCGCACCACCGTCCGCGAGCCATCCACCGCAAAGGCGCTGATGAACGCGCCCGCCTCGAGCCCTTCGCGGGCGATCAGGTCCCGGGGGACGATCGGATCCTTCGGGGAGGGAAGGTAGTTCGCTTTCGCGGTGACGAGAACTCCGGGGGCGTTGTCGCGGGGAGGCAGGTACAGCACGCCTTCGACCGCCCGCTCGGGCCCGGCCGCCGGGACTTCGTCCACGCGCTCGGCGTAGCCGCCTCCGCCGCCGTTTGGCCCGGGAGGACGGCCTCCTCCGCCGGTTCCTCCCTGACCGCCTCCACCGCGGCGGCGCCTTCGGCGGCGGCGGCGATGCGGGCGAGGGCCCTCACCGGGACTCGGGCTTTCCGTCTGCACGGGAAGGGACGCAGGAATCTGGGGTACCAAGGGGTCTTCGGACACTGAGCTCCCAAGCTCCCGCCGCGCTGACTCGAGGGTCGGGGCGGGAAGATCGAAGGCAGGAGTCTAGCAGATAACGCCACCGGGGGATACCGGCTTGTCGTGGACCCTTTTCGGCCTGCCGGGCAGCGTCAAGGCGTCTGCTCGAAAAGGGCCATGATCCGGGACGGGTCGGCCGGCGGCACTCCCGAGAGGGCGAAATTCTCGCGGGCGTGGTCCGGGCTCGACACCCCGACGAGGCTCGTGGTCATTCCGGCGGCGGACCGGGAGAATTGGATCGCCCGGCGGGCCGGCGTCGTCGCCTCGGGAAGCGCCTCGTCGATTTCCTCGGGGAGACCGGCCGCGAGCCTCCCCTGGAGCAGGGTCGCGGAGCCGAACACGCAGAGCCCGAGCGCCTGCGCGGCCCGGAGAGCCGGCACCCTTCCCTGGCCGATGGTTTGAGACCGATACGCCAGCGCTTCGGACATGGCGAGGTTGAACGGCATCTGCACGGCGCAGAAATGGTGTTTGTCCCCTGAGATCTCCCGCGCGACCTCGACGGTCTCCGCCATCGAGAGGTGTTCGGGGTGCTCCGCGGGGGCGCGCAGGCCATCCCAGGTGGCGAGGCCCCAGGAACCGATCTCTCCCGACGCGGCGGATTCCTCCATCACCTCCGCGGCGGCGGACAGCCTTTTGCGAAAAACCGCCTTGTCCACGGCAGAGCGCTGCGCCTCCAAATTGTGGAGGTAATAGAGGTCGATCGTTTCGACGCCCAGGTTCTCGCGGCTGCGGCGCAGCTGGTCCTTCAGGTAGTCGGGCGACATGCAATGCCCGCCCGAAACGACCTCCGAACGGGGCGCAAGTCCGGAGTCCAGAAAGGACTCCTGGATGTAGGTCCTCGAGGGGCGGGGATCATCCGCGTCGTGCGGCAGATAGCCCCCCTTTGTCGCCACGAACACCTCGTCCCGGGCGGCGGCCCCCTCGTCGAACGCCTTTTTCAGGGCGCGGCCGATCGCCCGTTCACTCTTCTGCCCCCGGTAGTTGATGGCGGAGTCGAACACGTTGACTCCCGATTCGAGCGCGAGACGGACGCAGGCCTCGTACCCGGCGTCTGTCTCCGCGTCTTCGGCACCCAGATACGTTCCGAGACCGACGGAGGAAATGAAGACGGAGGCGGAGAACTGCCGGAAGTGGCCCTTGCCGGGGTTCGACCTGCCGGCAAAACGCTTCGTTCCCTCGACGCTCGCCCTCCCCGGTATCACTCTCCGAGGCTATCAGCTGACCCGTTTCCTCCGAACCCGTGCCCTGCGAAGAGGCGCGCCCTCCGGGGCGGCGTCGAAACGAGAGCATCGGCGGCGCGACGGCCGCAGCCGGCGGATCAGGTCCGGGCGACACACCCGAGGTTCGGATAGCCCGTTCCGAGGACCGAC
>JBDUBI010000143.1:0-5311 GCA_040004225.1 Acidobacteriota bacterium | reverse complement strand
GATCTCGACGACCCGCCCGAGCTCGACAAGCAGAAGAAGCACACGATCGAGCTCGTGGTGGACCGGCTCGTCGCCAAGCCCGCGGCCGACGAGGAGTATCGCAAACGCCTCGCCGACTCGATCGAGACGGCGACTCGCGTCTCGGGCGGCCTCGTCACGCTTTCCGTCGCGGACGGTCCCGAAGAGGTGCTCTCGGCGAATTACGCCTGCCCCGACTGCGGGACGTCGTTGACCGAGATCACGCCGCGGCTCTTTTCCTTCAACTCTCCCTACGGCGCGTGCCCCGACTGCTCCGGCCTGGGAACGATCCTGAAGGCGGACCCGGAGCGCCTCGTCGTCGCGCCGGAGAAATCTATCGAAGACGGCGCCATCGCGATCTTGAAGCCCGGCTCGACGAACTGGCGCTCCCGCCAGATGGCGACCCTCGCCAAACACTACAAGTTCCGGCTCGACCAGCCGTTTTCCCGCATTCCCGAGAAAGCGCGCCAGGTCATCCTCTACGGCTCGGGGGAGGACGAGATCAAGTTCTCTTACGTTGCGGAAAGGGGCGAGTACCACTGGCGGTCGTCGTTCGAGGGCCTGATTCCGATGCTCGAGCGGCGATACCGGGAAACCGAAAACCCCGAAAACCGCTTCGAGCTCGAGGCGTACATGTCGGCGGAGCCCTGCCCCGGATGCGGGGGCCGCCGCCTGAAGCCCGAGGCCCTGGCGGTGAAGGTGGGGGGGCGTTCCATCGACGAGATCGCGTGCGTCACCATTTCGGACTCCATCACCTTTTTCGACGATCTCTCCCTGACGACGCGCGAACGCGAGATCGCGGGCAAGATCCTGAAAGAGATCCGCGACCGGCTCGGGTTCCTCGCCAACGTCGGAATCGGTTACCTCAACCTGTCTCGAGGCGCCGCGTCGCTGTCGGGGGGCGAGTCGCAGCGCATCCGGCTGGCGACACAGATCGGTTCCAAGTTGATGGGAGTCCTGTACGTCCTGGACGAACCCTCGATCGGACTGCATCAGCGGGACAACCGAAAGCTCATCGACACGCTCATCTCCATGCGCGACCTGGGAAACACGGTGGTCGTGGTGGAGCACGACGAGGAAACGATCCGTTCGGCGGACTGGGTGATCGACCTCGGGCCCGGCGCGGGCGCGCACGGCGGCCGCATCGTCGCGCAGGGCACGCCGGACGAGCTCGCGGATTTTCCGGAATCGCTGACCGCGAAATATCTGTCGGGAGAGCTCGAGATCCCGATCCCGGAGACCCGGCGCGGCGGAAACGGCAAGGCGCTCGTGGTTCGCGGCGCGCGCGAGCACAACCTGAAGAACGTGGACGTCCGCTTCCCGCTCGCCGTGATGACCGCGGTGACCGGAGTGTCGGGCTCCGGAAAATCGACTCTCGTCAACGACATCCTCCACAAGGCGCTGGCGCGCGCGCTGCACGGAGCCGCGGACCGGCCCGGCGCGCACGACAAGATCGAGGGTCTCTGGGAGATCGACAAGGTCATCAACATCGATCAGTCGCCGATCGGCCGCACCCCCCGCTCTAACCCGGCGACCTATACCAACGTCTTCAACCCCATCCGCGAGCTTCTCTCCCGGACACCCGAGGCGCGCGCGCGCGGGTACGCGCCGGGACGCTTCTCGTTCAACGTCAAGGGTGGCCGCTGCGAAGCGTGCAGCGGCGACGGGCAGATCAAGATCGAGATGCATTTCCTGCCCGACATCTATGTGACCTGCGACGTCTGCGCCGGCAAGCGTTACAACCGGGAAACCCTGCAGGTTCACTACAAGGGCAAGTCGATCGCCGAGATCCTTGCGCTGACGGCGGAGCAGGCCCTCGAGCTCTTCGAAAACATCCCCTCGATCGCGAACATCTGTCGGACCCTCGTGCAGGTGGGGCTCGGCTACATTCAGCTGGGGCAGTCCTCGACGACGCTCTCCGGAGGCGAGGCGCAGCGAGTCAAGCTCGCCAAGGAGCTCGCGCGCCGTTCCACGGGGCGGACGCTCTACCTGCTCGATGAGCCGACGACGGGCCTTCATTTCGACGACATCCGCAAGTTGCTCGGCGTCCTGAGGTCTTTGACGGAGAAGGGCAACACCGTCGTGGTCATCGAGCACAACCTGGACGTGATCCGCACCGCGGACTGGGTCGTCGACCTCGGACCCGAGGGCGGCGACGGCGGAGGGCGAATCATAGCGGAGGGCACGCCCGAGGCGGTGGCGGCGATCCGCGCCTCGCACACCGGGCAGTTCCTGCGGCGGATCTTCGTGCACGCGAAAAAGGCGGCCCGGGCGTGAGGCGTTCGAGAGGGGCGGCCTTCGCGCTCGTCGCTCTCGGCCTCGCCCTGACCGCGCCGCTGCCCGCGGCACCCGGCGCGGCTGCGAAAAAGCGGCCGTCCCGCGCCGCGGCCCCGGGCGGCCGTGGAAGTCAGACGGACTTCACCGGAATCTGGGAGCTCGACGCCAAAAGCAGCACGCTCGGTTCCTCGAAGATGGAGAACGCCGTCCTGCAGGTCACGCAGTCCGGCGAGCGCATCTGGATCCAGCCGCTCGGAAATTCGCGCGCGCGGATCCTCGCGGAAGAAGTCGTCGTCGACGGCCGCACATACGAGAAGACGCTCGGGAACAAGGAGCGGGGAACCCTGACCGCGAAGTGGGGAAACGACTCGAAATCGCTGTGGCTCGAGGTCGTCGCGGGGACGGACGAAACCCCGCGCGCGGCCGTTCAAAGGAGCGTCTGGCGTCTGTCGGCCGACCGAAAGGTCTGGGTCCGGGAGACCGTGACGGTGCAGAAGGACGGGGCGCATCAAACCCGGCTCGTCTTTCGCCGGCAGGACCCGAACAAACCCACCCCGGTGCCCACGCCCGTCCCGTGACTCTTTCGACCTGATAGCTTCTCGTCATGTCGCGCTTTTCTCCCGAGCCCTGGCGCGTCAAGGTGGTCGAGCCCATCCGCCGGACCGGGCGGGAAGAGCGAGCCGAGAAGCTGCGCGCGGCCGGGTACAACGTCTTCGGCCTGGCTTCCGAGGACATCTACATCGACCTGCTGACCGACTCGGGGACCGCCGCGATGTCGGACTCCCAGTGGGCGGGACTGATGCGTGGAGACGAGTCGTACGCCGGCGGGCGCAACTTCTTTCACTTCGAGCAGACCGTCCGGGACGTCTTCGGGCTGCCGTACGTGATTCCGACGCACCAGGGACGCGTGGCCGAGAACCTCCTTTTCTCGACGGTGCTCACCCCCGGCGACATCGTTCCGAACAACACGCACTTCGACACCACCCGCGCCAACGTCGAGGTCAACGGCGGAACGGCGGTCGACCTCGTCATCCCCGAGGGGCGGGATCCGAGCGCCCGGCATCCCTTCAAGGGCAACATGGACCTCGAGCGTCTCGAGGCCTGCCTCGCCGGAAACCCCGGCCGGGTCCCGCTCGTTCTCTCGACCCTCACGAACAACTCGGGGGGCGGCCAGCCGGTCTCGCTCGAGAACCTGCGGGCGACGAGCGAGATCTGCCACCGTTACGGCGTCCCCCTTTTCATCGACGCGTGCCGGTTCGCCGAAAACGCGTGGTTCGTCCGCCAGCGCGAGCCCGGCCAGTCCAGCCGCCCGGTGGCGGAGATCGTGCGCGAGATTTTCTCGCTCTCCGACGGATGCACGATGAGCGCGAAGAAGGATGGCCTGGCCAACATCGGAGGTTTTCTCGCGCTGCGCGACGAGACCTGGGTCGAGCGGCTGAAGAACAAGCTCATCCTGATCGAGGGATTCCCGACGTACGGGGGCCTCGCCGGACGCGACCTCGAAGCCGTGTCGATCGGCCTGCGGGAGGTCCTGGACGAGGAGTACCTCGCCTTCCGCGTCGGTCAGGTCACCCGGTTCGGCGATGCGCTCGCGGCCGCCGGCGTCCCGGTCGTCGAGCCGATCGGAGGGCACGCGGTCTACGTGGACGCGCGCGCGTTCGCGCCGCACCTGCCGCCTTCGCAATATCCCGGCCAGGCGCTCACCATCGCGCTCTACGTGGAAGGCGGGATCCGCGCGGTCGAGATCGGCGGCGTCATGTTCGGGCGTCCCGACCCGGCGCGCCCCGGAGAAGAGATTCTTCCGGACCTCGACCTCGTCCGGCTCGCCGTTCCGCGGCGGGTGTACACCAACAGCCACCTCGAGTACGTCGCCGACGTCCTCGTGCGCATTCACCAGCATCCCGAAACACTGCGCGGAATCCGGATCGCAAAGCAGGCGCCTGTTTTGCGCCATTTCACCGCTCACTTCGAACCCATCTGAGACGGAGGACGGCCGCCGCCAAGTTACAATTCCGATCCGTGATCACCGGCTACAACACCGACGTCAAGCACAACAACCGGGTCTTCCACATCCAGACGGAGGACAAGGGCGACACGTCCCCGCACATCGAATCCCTCGTCTACGTCGGCGGTCAGATTTTGGCCACCCGCAAAACCTCCTATGCCGACATCGTCCAGGGCGGTCGCGACGACAAGACGGTGCAGGAGCTGATGGAGCAGCAGCACCGGACGATGATCGCGGCCATCCAGCGCGGCCGGTTCGACGGCGCAAACGGCGGGCTGAAGAGCCCGGACGGCGCCCCGCCGGGGGAGGAAGAAGCGTCCGGCGAGGCCGAGGATCCGGACGAGCAGGGCGCTCCCGGGGACCGCACGCTCGACCAGGTCATCCTCGACTACCTGGCCTCGGAGCTCGCGCACGATCAGATCGATTGCTCCTTTTCGCCGGTCCCCGAGTTCGTCTCGGGCCGGGAGACCGCTCTGAGGATGAAGGCCGTCTCCTCCCTCTCGAAGCAGCCGGTCGCCGGGGCGGCCGTGCAGATCCGGATCCTCTCGACGATTCACAAGCCGGCGGTCGTCTTCCAGGGGCGGACCGCATCGGACGGAATGTGCCCGATCTCGGTCGCGATTCCGGCGTTCGCGGAGGGCGCGGCCGCCGCCGTCATCCGCGTCAGCTCTCCCATCGGCAGCACGGAGTTCAAGTTTCCCGTCCGGAGGAAGACGTGAGCGCCGTGCGCGTCCGGGTCAACGGCGAGGAGCTCGACCTGCCGGAGGGCGCGTCGGTGGCCTCGGTCCTCCAGAAGCTCGCGATCGAGACCCCGCGCGTGGCTGTCGAGCGCAACCGCGAGATCGTCCCGAAGGCCTCCTATGCGTCCACCGTGCTCGCGGCGGGAGACATCCTGGAGGTCGTTGAGTTCGTCGGCGGGGGATGATCGGGCGGGGAGGGCCGGCTTGCCTGCACGCGGCCGATCGCATATCCTCCGCGCTCCGTGGGCCGTTAGCTCAATTGGTAGAGCAA
>JBDUBI010000081.1:0-18016 GCA_040004225.1 Acidobacteriota bacterium | reverse complement strand
ACCCGCCGGACGTCCTCCGCCTCGTCACGAAGTACTGGGGCGGCTGGAAGGGCGGCAAGAACGACGTGGTCATCCCGGCCGAGCCGGTTTCGAAGGGCCCCGTCTACGCGCACGTCCCCTGGTCGAGCCCCACCCTTCCGATCGTCTGGGTAGGATTCCATGGCCCGGCGTTCTCGGAGACGGAGCCGGATTTCGCCTCGATCCACATGCTCTTCGACCTCTACTTCGGTCCCACCTCGGAGCTCTACAAACGGCTGGTGCAACAGGAGCAGACCGTCGACCAGCTCGCGGCCTTAAAACCGACCAACATCGACCCGGAGATTCCCGTCATCTCGGCCCGGGTGAAGAAAATCGGAGACACCGTCGCGGTCCGGGATGCCATCCTGAAGACGATGGCGGAGGCGAAGGCGTCTCCTGTCTCCGAGAACCGGCTGCGCGAAGCGAAGTCGAACGTGCGGTACACGTTCGCGCGGACCCTCGACAACACCGACACGATCGCCGCGACGCTCGCCCGGTACGTGCGGTACCGGCGCTCGTACTCCACCTTGAACGCCTTTTACAGACGGCTCTCCACACTGACGCCCGCCGATCTCCAGGCGGCGGCGAATACGTATTTCACGGACCAGCGTCTGGTCGTTACGACCCTCTCGCGCGAAGAGATGGCCCCCGCGGTCGCCACCACCCCCTCGCTCGCATCCTTCGCGGCGGCGACGCCCGGTCGGCCGGGATCCGCTTCCGCGGACTTTCCCGTGATCCTCCAGAAATCGGAGCTTCCGCAGCTGATGGTGAAGCTGCAGTTCCAGGCGGGCTCCGCGCGGGACCCGAAAGGCAAGGAAGGCCTCGCCGCCCTCGCCGCGTCGATGGTGTCCGAGGCCGGCTCGAAGGCGATGCGGATCGACGAGATCCGAAAGGCGTTCTACCCGATTGCGGGAGGCTTTTCCGCCCAGACGGACAAGGAGACGACGACTTTCACGCTGCGCATCCACCAGGACAACTGGAAGCCGTTCCTCGACATCGTCCTTCCGATGCTCCTCGAGCCCGGAATGCGGGACGAGGATTTTCAGCGCGTCCGCGACGGCCAGCGAAACGCCCTGCGCCAGGATCTGCGCTCCGACAACGAAGAGGAGCTGGCGAAAGAAGCGCTGCAGGACGACCTCTTCGCCGGCACCCCCTACGGCCATCCGGTCTCAGGGACGCTCGCCGGGATCGGCTCCCTGACCGCGGACGACGTGAGGGCGTTCTGGAAAACGTTCTACACGAGGGGCAACGTGACGATCGGCGCCAACGGGGCCGTTCCAGACGAGCTTCTCGCCCGTTTGAAATCCGAGCTGTCGAAACTGCCCGAGGGCTCCGCGCCGCCGCGGCTCGAGATCGCCGGCCGCCGGCCGGCCGGTCTGGAGTTTCAGATCATCGAAAAGGACACTCGCGCGACGGCGATCTCCTTCGGCCGCCCGATCGAGGTCACGCGATCGCACCCGGATTTCGCCGCCCTCTCCGTCGCCCGGGCGTGGCTCGGCGAGCACCGCTCCTCCACATCGCACCTGTACCAGCGCCTGCGGGAAGCGCGCGGCATGAACTACGGCGATTACGCGTACATCGAAGCGTTTCCCGGCGGGATGTTCGCGATGCTCCCGAATCCGAACGTCGCCCGCCGGGCACAGCTCTTCGAAGTGTGGATCCGGCCCGTGGTCCCCGTGAACGCCCACATGGCCATCCGGATCGCCCTGCACGAGCTCCAGAAGTTCGTCGAGAACGGGATGTCGGCGGAGGACTTCGAAAAGACCCGCGGGTACCTCCGCAAAAACGTCTTCGTCATGACCGCGACGCAGAACCAGCAGCTGGGTTACGCGCTCGACTCGAAGTTCTACGGGATCGGAGATTTCGCTTCGACGATGCGCGAGCGGCTCGCCGCGCTGAAGCTCGAAGACGTCAATGCCGCGATCCGGAAGTACATCTCTTTCAAGGACCTTTCGTTCGTCATCGTCACGAAAGACGCGGCGGGATTGAAAGATCGGCTTCTGGCCGACGCGTTCTCTCCCATCCAGTACGACGCGGAGAAACCGAAAGAGCTCCTCGACGAGGACAAAGTGATCGGCGCGAGGAAGCTGGCCATCCGCCCCGAAGCGGTCCGAGTGAGTCCGGTGGAGGACCTCTTTTCCCGCTGACCCCATGGCCGACCCGCGAGTCGTCATCATCGGATCGGGATTCGGCGGTCTGGCGGCGGCGCGGGCCCTGGAGGGCGCTCCGGTCCGGGTGACCGTTGTCGATCGGCGGAACCATCACCTCTTCCAGCCCCTCCTGTATCAGGTGGCGACAGCGGCGCTGTCTCCGGGAGACATCGCGTACCCCATTCGCGCGATCCTCGCGCACCAGCGAAACGCCGAGGTCTTCCTCGCGGACGCCGTTTCGATCGATCCCGAAAAGCGGGAGGTGGTCCTCGCGGACGGCCGCCTCCCCTACGATTTTCTGATCGTCGCGACCGGCGCCCGGCATGCCTACTTCGGACATGACGAGTGGGAGCCGTTCGCGCCCGGACTGAAGAGCCTGGAAGATGCGCTCGAGATTCGCCGGCGGATCCTGCTCGCCTTCGAACGCGCGGAACGGGAGCAGGACCCGGCGAAGCGAAAGACCCTTCTCACGTTCGTCGTGGTGGGCGCCGGGCCGACGGGAGTGGAGCTCTCGGGGGCGATCGCCGAGATTTCCCGCGACGTCCTCGTGCAGGATTTCCGGGCGATCGATCCGCGCGAGGCCCGAATCGTCCTCGTGGAAGCAGGCCCCCGAGTCCTCGCGGCCTACACGCCGCAATCCTCAGCGAGAGCCGCGGCGGTGCTCGCCCGCAAGGGCGTGGAGATCCGCACGGGCCAGGCCGTCCAGTCGATCGCGGAAAACGAGGTGCGGTTCGCGGGCGATTCTCTGAAGGCCGGCACGGTGCTCTGGGCCGCGGGTGTCGCCGCGTCCCCGCTCGCGGCAACCCTCGGCGTGCCCCTCGACCGGGCGGGCCGGGTCCTCGTGCTGCCGGATCTCACCATTCCAGGACGCCCCGAGGTCTTTGTGATCGGCGATCTCGCCGCCTTTCTGCACCAGGGCGGGTCTCTTCTGCCCGGCACGTCGCCTGTGGCGATCCAGCAGGGCCGGCACGCCTCGAAAAACATCCTCCTCGCCCGATCCGGTCGCCCGCTGCAGCCTTTCCGCTTCCGGGACAAGGGAAGCCTGGCGGTGATCGGGCGGGCGCAGGCCGTGGCGGAGATTGCCGGGATCCGGCTTTCCGGTCTCGCGGCGTGGATGGTCTGGTGCTTCGTTCACATCTTCTTTTTGATCGGCTTCCGCAACCGGTTCGCCGTGATGTTCGAGTGGGCGTGGGATTACGCCAGCGACCAGCGGGGCGCCCGCCTGATCACCGGCCGGATCGACGCCCCCCGGGAGGCCCGGGACGGGGACAGGCCCTAAAATAGTCGCCATCTTTCATCTGGCGGGTCTCTGGATCGCGGAGGGAACCGGCCGGCCGGTCCGGTGTCCCTTCTTCCCGAGGAGGCTTTGAACATGAAGCTCGACCGGGGAACGATAATCGGTTCTGCGGGTCTCGCGGTGGCCTGTTTGCTGGCCGGCAGCCGTCCGGCGGCCGCGTCGGGGTATGGCCCTTATTCGGTTTCTGTGGTCGTCGACGGGAGCCCCGCGCCGGAGTACTCCGCCCGCGGGCGCATCTATATCGAGGCGCTTCGGGGAAAAAACTTCTCCTTGCGGCTCTCAAATCCCACGGACGAACGCGTTGCCGTCGCGCTGTCGGTGGATGGACGCAACGTCATCGACGCGAAGCGGACGAACGCCGGCCGGGCGACGAAGTGGATCCTGATGCCGGGCCAGACGGCCGAGATCCCGGGCTGGCAGATCTCCGGCGAAACCTCCCGCCGGTTCTTCTTCACCGAGACGAGCCGCTCTTACGCGAAGTGGCTGGGCGACACGTCGAACGTCGGAACCATCGAGGCGGTGTTTTTCCGGGAGCGGCGTCCGGTCGCGGCAGCGCCGATCGCGCCCTGGCGCCGGCAGCGGGAGCGCGCGAAAGACGCATCGGACGAAGCCGCCGTGGAGGGCGGCGTCGAAGGAGGCGCTCCGTCCGCTCCGCCTGCCCTGAGCGGATCTGCCGGCCAGGCCTCCGAGAGCACGGTTCGGGGAGAGGCGCCGGCCACCGACTCGCGCGCCAAAGCGAATTTGGAAGCTCCGCGGAACGCGCAGTCCCCGTCGAGAACCCGCGAGTCCGATTCCTTTGCCGCCACCGGGATCGGGGACCGGACGCCGTTTGCGGTGCAGTGGACTTCCTTCGACGAGGATCCCATTCCCGCAGCCCGCGTTGCCGTCAGATACGAGTTCCGAGCCGAGCTGGTTCGGCTCGGCGTGTTGCCCCGCGAGGACGAGCTGTATGCCAGAGATCGGGGACGTGGTTTCGAGCGGGAGTACGCTCCCGACCCGCACCGCGACCGCTGAGACCCTTTCGAGTCTCTCGGACGAGCGGCTGATCCTCCTCGCCCAGTCGGGCGAGGAGGAGGCTTTTTCCGAATTCGTCGTCCGGCATACGGCGACGGTGCACCGGTGGATGGCGCGCGCCGTCGGAGAACAGGAGGCCGACGACATGACCCAGGAGGTTTTGCTGAAGGCCTACCGGGGCCTCTCCCGATTCCGAAACGAGGCGCCGCCCCGCGCCTGGCTGGCGTCGATCGCAGACAACGCCGTAAAAAATCGGTATCGAGCGCGGGGACGCTTTCGACGGATCTTCGCGGGAAGCTCCGATGAAGACTCTTCTCCCGCCGCCACCGAGACGGCGGCGGGACCGGAGGAAAACGCCCGCGCCAACGAGTCGCGGGTCTTCGTCACCGAGGCGCTGTCGCGGCTCGCCGCCGACTTTCGTATGCCCGTGGTCCTGAGAGACCTCGAAGAGTGGAGCTATGAGGAGATCGCCGTGTCGCTCGACCTGCCCCTCGGAACCGTGAAATCGAGAATCGCCCGCGGCCGTGCGCAGTTGAAAGCGCTGCTCACGCCGCGGCTCGCGCCGGGGAACTCCCTATGACCGCCGGCTCTCACCCGGCGCGGTCGCCCGAGTTCCTGTCCCGCCTGCACGACGGCGATCTCTCCCCCGCCGAGCGCGCCCACTTCGAATCGCACCGCGCACACTGCGCCGAATGCCGGGGCGCCGCGGCGGAATTCGAAGCGGCGCTCGCGCTCTACCGCTCCAGCCGTCCCAACCCGCCCTCTCCCGACCTTGCCGCTCGGATCTTGAGAAAGCTCCAGTCGAGCGGAAACCGGCGGCCCTTTTTCGGCCCGACCTTCGGGATTGACCTCCGGTGGGCCGGCGCATTCGCGGCCGCCGTCATCGCGACGATCATCGGGTCGGCCATCGTGGCGAAGAATGAAGCCGCCGAGAGGATGTCGCGCGAGCCGATCCGGGTTTCCGTCTCGCAGGAGAGAAAGCCTGCAGCCCCCGAGCTCTCCCTTCCCGTCACCGCGCCTCGACCGGCCGCGGCGCAGGGCGGCGCGCTCGCGGCCCCGCCAGCGGAGGGCCCGCGCGCCGCCTCCGCGCGCCCCGCCGACGCCCGCCGGCAACGTCGACAGGAAGGAAAACTGGCCGAGGCCGCACCGGAGATGGCAAAGAAGGACGAGGTCGGGGCAATTGATTCCCTCCGCGAAAAGAGAAAGTCCGTCGAGGCAGACGCCGCAGCGTCCGCGCCCTCCCGTCTCGTCCTGAAGAACGCCGCACCCCCGGCGGCACCGGCGGCTTCCGTGAGATCCGAATCCTCCTTGGAAACGCCCTCGGTCGGTGTGGCCGCTCCGAAGGCCGCTTCCCGGTCAGACGGGCGGCCCGAGGCTAGGGCTGCGTCCGCCCGATTCGCGGAGCGAGCCGTCCGACTCGTGATCCTGGAGGCGGACGGGGCAGGCTCCCCTCCGGACCTTCTTCATCCTCGCGAGGCCGACATACCGGCGACGTTGCGCGGCCGCACCTTCCTTCTCGTGGTCGATGCCACCGGACACGTCCGCGAGGCGGTGCCCTCGGGAACCGGCCTCCGAGGCGACGCCCCGGCAGACGCGCGGAAAGAAGAGACTCCGTCGCTGCTCTCCCTGCAGTTTGCGCCGGGCGACCGTCAGAGGAGACTCTGGCTGCGCGTCGAATGACCGCTCTATAATTCGCGCCGCCGCATGAAACGCGTCGACGAACTGCTTGCCGACTACGGGTCGTACCACCGGACGCGCGGAAACCTCGTCTGTCACGCGGTCGGGGTTCCGCTGATCGTTTTCGGTATCTTCTCTTTCCTCCGCCTGGTTCCCCTTCCGATGGGAGGGACGGCTGCCGGGGTCTTGATCGCGGCCGCTTTCATCTTTTACGCCGCCCTCGATCTCCCGCTCGCGGTCGCGCTGCTCGTTCCCGAAGCGCTCCTGTATGCCGCCGCCCGCGCCGCGGACAGCTGGAAGGTGGGCCTCGCGACCTTTGCCGTCGGCTGGATTTTCCAGGGGATCGGTCACGCGCGCTACGAGCACAAGGCTCCCGCCTTCGTGCGGAACCTGGTGCATCTTCTGATCGGTCCCCTGTTTCTGGTCAACGAGCTTCTCCGGGTGAGGCCGCCGCTGTCCGCGCGGACTGCGGAGAAATAGCAGGCAGGACGGGCGCCCCTCAAGTGGCGCCGATCCCCGACGATGTTTCCGATCCGCGACAACATCCCGAGCCGCCACGTCCCCGTCGCGACCTGGGCGATCATCGCGATCAACTTCTTCTTGTTCTTTCGGGAGCTGTCGTTGCCGGCCGGCGCGACGGATCAGATGATCGCGCTCTTCGGCATCATCCCCGCCCGTTTCACCGACCCGGCGTGGGCGGCGGGGGTCGGATTTCCTCACACGTACGTTCCATTCCTGACCACGATGTTCCTCCACGGAGGATGGCTCCACATCATCGGGAACATGTGGGCGCTCTGGATCTTCGGAGACAACGTCGAGGACCGCATGGGGCCCCTGAAGTTCGGCGTCTTCTATCTGGGGTGCGGAATCGCGGCGGGTCTGATCCACGTCCTGACCAATGCGGGTTCCCGCGTCCCCGCCGTCGGCGCGTCCGGCGCGATTGCGGGAGTGATGGGCGCTTACTTCGTGCTCTACCCGCGCGCGCGGATCCACGCCCTTTTCCTGATCGTGTTCTGGCCCGTCTTTTTCGAAATCCCCGCGTGGGTCTACCTGGGATTCTGGTTCCTGATCCAGTTCTTCAGCGGGACTCTTGCCGCCGCGACGGCGGGACAGGTATCGGGGATCGCGTGGTGGGCGCACATCGGCGGATTCGCCACGGGCATTCTCACCTTCTGGGCGTTCCTGCGTCCGCAGCGGAGTCTTGCGCGGACGGTGTCGCCGTAGACGTCACGGCGAGGCGACCGGCGGTCTTCCACTCTCACGCGCGCCGCGCGGCGCCGCTCTGGCTGTGCTTCGGATGGATGCTGGCCGGGGCGGCGTCTCTCACGGCCGCTGCGCCGGAGCCCTTTCGATGGGGCGGCGACGCGGAGGGCGGCGCGCCTTTCGTCGAAGCGGATCCGCGGCATCCCTCCGTGGTTCGGGGGATGGACGTCGAGATCGCGGAGCTCGTCGCTGCCTCGCTCGGAAAGTCCGCCCGCTTCGTTCAGGTCGCCTTCACCTCCATCGACGCCTCGGTCGAGAGAGGCGACTTCCTTCTCGGGCTCTCCGGAGTCGAGGACCTTCCTGCCCGGCGCGCGGCGCATGCGGTGACGGTCCCGTATTTCGAATTTCGCGAGGTTCTCACCGTGCGGTCGGCAGATCGGGGCCGATTCCGCGCACTCTCAGACCTGCGTGGGCGTCGCATCGGCACTTTGTCCGGCACCCTCGCCTACGACATTCTCGCCGCGGGACGATCGGCTCAAGGATTCGAGCTCGTCAGCTACGACGACGACGTGCATCCGTACGGAGACCTCGCGGAAGGGCGTCTGGACGGGGTCCTCCTCGACCACATCATCGCGCAGCGCGCCCTGCGGCACGTCGCGGGCCTGACGATGCAGCCGGAGGCCGCGGCCACGGGCCGGTACGTCGGCGTGCTGGCGAAGAGAGACACGGCGCTGCGCGACCGCATCGACGCGGTGCTGAAAGGCGCGATGAGGGACGGCACGCTCGAGAGCATCTTCCGGCGCTGGAACGTGTGGGACGATGCGCAGCCGAAGCTCTTCTCGCGCGTCCTCGGCGAGGCTGCCCCCGCCGCCCCGGCGCCGGCCCCGGCTCGCCCGCCCGCCTCCGCCGCGGCCCGCGTGCTCGCCTACCTGCCCGCCCTTCTGCGTGCCGCCCTCATCACGCTCCTTTTGTCGTGTCTTGCCATGGCGCTCGCGGTTTCGGCGGGGGTCGTGCTGGCGAGCGGCCGGATCTACGGAGGCCGCGTCGTTCGGACGATCTTCACGCTTTACGTCGAGGTCGTCCGTGGAACGCCCGTTCTCCTTCAACTCTTCGTGCTCTACTACGGCCTCTCGTCGGTGGTGCGCCTGCCTGCCTTCATCGCCGCCCTCCTCGGCCTGGGCCTCAACTATGCCGCGTACGAGAGCGAGATCTACCGGGGAGCCCTGGAGGCCGTCTCGCGCCCGCAGCTCGAGGCGGCGCGGACGCTCGGGCTTTCCGAGTGGCTGATTCTGCGGCTCGTCCGGGGGCCCCAGGCGTTCCGGCTCGCGCTCGCGCCGATGACGAACGATTTCGTCGCGCTGCTCAAGGACTCCTCGCTCGTCTCGGTCATTACTGTCGTCGAGCTGACGAAGCAGACCTCGATCTTCGCGGCAAACGTCGGGAGCTGGGTCCTGCCGGGAGCGCTCTGCGCCGCGCTCTATCTGCTCCTCTCCCTGCCGCTTTCGCGGCTCGCCCGTTTTCTCGAGCGGCGATGGAGTGCGCCGTCATGACCGCGGGCTCCCTGCTGGAGGTCCGAGCGCTGCGCCTCGTGCGCGGACAGCGGCGCATCCTTGATGGAGTGGATCTCACGGTCCACCGCGGCGACATCTGCGCGCTGATGGGCCTCTCCGGCTCCGGCAAGACGACGATCCTGCGGGCCGCCGTCGCGCTCGAGGCGTTCGACGGGGGGGCGATCGCGATCGACGGGTTCGAGCTCGGACCCGGGCCCGTTCCTCCCGAGTCTCGCCTCAAGGATCTCCGCCGCCGCGCCGGAATGGTGTTCCAGCAGCACGCTCTCTTCGAGCACCTGACCGCCCTCGACAACACGACGCTCGCGGCCGTGTACGCCCACGGGCGGGGCGTGACGGAAGCCCGGACGCGCGGACTCGCCCTCCTCGAATCGCTCGGTGTCGGCGCGCGCGCCTCCGCCTATCCGCGAGAGCTCTCCGGCGGAGAGGCCCAGCGTGTGGCCATCGCCCGCGCCCTGGCGGTCGATCCTCCCCTTCTCCTGATGGACGAGCCGACCGCCTCCCTCGACCCGGCGCGCCGGGGATCGCTCGGAGAGGTCCTCCGCGGCCTCGCGCGAGACGGCCGAGGCCTTCTCGTCACGACGCACGACGCGGAGTTTGCGCGGACGTATGCCGACCGGGTGGTCGTCCTCGCCGCAGGGCAGGTCGCCGAGGAAGGCCCCGCGGCGGAGGTGCTGACAAACCCGCAGCACCCCGCGACGAAAGCGCTGCTTCGGGCCTGAAACACGCGGTCGCACGTGAAGAGGGCTCCCGTCAGGAGATCCGATGACCAGGGCAGGCGCCAATCATTCGCATCGGCAGGTGCGCTTCGCCTACCTGCGGGTCCCCTCACCACAACCCTCTCCCCGAGCGCGGGGCGAGGGGGCAGAGGCTGCGCTTTAACCCCGATGGTCGCTAAGCTCGCAGCGGGAGGAGTCTCCTGACCGAAGGGAAGGAGGAGCCTCCCGCTGCGGGAGCCGAAGCGAACGAAGGGACCAGGCGGTCGAGCCCTCAGGCGAGCCGCCCGCGCGTGAGCGGGTCCCGAAGTGAGCGAAGGCGACGGTTAGCAGAACGTCGTCATCACCGCCTCGGGATGGTCGAGGCGATATCCCTCCCCGGCGGGGTCCGGGTCGAGCTCGAGGACGGCGCCGCGCAGTCGCGTGAAGGAGACATCGTCCATCACCACGGGGATCCCTTCCGCCACGAACCGGTGGCCCTCGTCGGGGTCGTTCTCCTCGACGGAGATCCGGTAGCCGTTGCCCCCGCACCCGAGGACCTGGCGGACCGAGAGAAACGATCGTGAGAAGTCGGCTTCTCCGCGCAGCTTCGCGGCGGCGTCGGGACGGATCGTCAGCGGCGGCTCGGGCATAGGATGAGCATTGTATGGCGACCGACTCCCGCCGGCCGCGCCCGCCCGTTGCCCTGACCATCGCCGCTTCGGACTCCGGGGGCGGCGCCGGCATCCAGGCAGACCTCGCCGCCTTCGCCGCGCATGGCGTCTACGGGATCTCGGTGGTCACCGCCGGCACGGCGCAGAACACGCGCGGCATCCTCGGCGTCGAGCCGTTTTCCCCGCGGTTTCTCTCGCAGCAGATGGACGCCGTCATCCCGGACTTCCGGCCGCTCGCCGTCAAGATCGGAGCGCTCGTCGACGCGAAACGGCTGCGCGCCGTCGTCGCGGGGCTCTGCCGGCACTCTCTCTCGAACGTCGTCCTCGATCCCGTGCTGGCGGCGAAAGACGGGACCCCCCTGCTCGACCCGGCTGCCGTGCCGCTCCTCCGGCGGGCCCTGCTCCCTCTCTGCGATCTGGTCACGCCGAACATCCCGGAGGCCGAGACGCTGACCGGAATTTTGATCCGAAACGAAAGCGACCGGCGGCTGGCGGCCGGCATCCTCGCCGACGCCGGTCCGCGCGCGGTGCTCATCAAGGGCGGCCACGCGCGCGGATCCACCGTGACAGACCTCCTCTTCGACGGCCGCCGCTTCCTGGAGTTCGAGCACCCGAGACTGTCGAGCCGCGCGCGCCATGGGACCGGCTGCACGCTCTCGGCCGCGATCGCGGCGAACCTCGCGCTCGGAAAGCCCCTCGACGCGTCGGTGCGGGATGCGATCCGGTATCTGGAGCGCGCGATCGAGGCCGGCGTCTTCCCGGGAAAGGGCTGGGGGGTTCCCGACCGATTCGCGGCGCCGCCCCTTCCCGCCGCTACTCCCAGTACGGGAAGGCGTACCCGAGGGCGCCGTACGCGGTCTCGGAAATCGCGGTGACGTCGGGATCGAGGTTGCGGTCCATGTCCTTCAACTGGCCGACGATCCGGTGCCGCGCGCCGCGAATGAAGACCCGGGCGAGCCGGACTTCTTCCGCCGATTTCTCGGCGCCCTTCGTCTCGACCGACGAGGTCGCCCGGGAGAGCACCGCCAGAGACGCGTAGAGATCGATCCCCACGTTGGCGAGGCGCTCGTGGTGATACTCCTTCGTCAGCACACCCTTGCCGTACTTGCGCAGGATCGTCTCGACCGCTCCACCGGCCGCCATGGCGTAGCGGGCCACGGCCTCGCCTTCCGCCTGGAGCACCGGGGCGACCCGGCTGATCCGTCCGGCCGGCAGGGTCCGCCGGACGCGCCGAACCGCATAGTCCGAGAGGATCCCGAAGGAGGACAGCGGCGCCTTCAAGGCCCGCCCGACTTCCTTCAGGCCCTCGCCGATCTCCTTCATGCCGGACAACGCGACCAGCACCCTCAGGATCTCGTTGGTCCCTTCGAAGATCATGTTGACCCGCGAGTCCCGCAGCGCGCGCTCGTAGGGGTACTCCTCCATGAATCCGTTACCGCCCGCGATCTGGAGCGCGTCGTTGATCGTCTGCCAGACGCTCTCCGTGCCGAAGATCTTGCAGCAGGCGCCCTCGACCGAGTAGTCCGCGAGACCCCGGTCGACGAGCCCGGCAGTCAAATAAACCATCGACTCGAGCGCGTAGGTGTTCACGACCATGCGCGAAAATTTGGCGCGGATGATCTCGAAGTCCGCGATGCGCGTCTGGAACTGCCGCCGCGACGTGGCCTGGCGCGCGGCGAGCTCGATCATCCGTTTTGATCCGCCGACGCAACCCGCGCCGAGCGACGTCCGGCCCGTGTTCAGGATCTCGACGGCGATGCGGAATCCCTGGCCGCGTTCTCCGAGGACGTGGGAGGCGGGCACGCGGACGTTTTTCAATTCCAGTGGCACCGTGGAGGAGCCTTTGAGCCCGAGTTTCTTCTCCTCGGGGCCCGGCTCGACGCCTCCGAGGTCTTTCGTCACGACGAACGCGGTGATCCGGCGGTGCTCGTCCGTGGCGGCGAGTTTCACGTCCTTGGCGAACACGGTGAAGAACTCGGCGAAACCGCCGTTCGAGATCCAGTGTTTGCTGCCGTTCAACAGAAACGTGTCGGACTTCGCGTCGTAGTCGGCGGTCGTCCGGATCGAGGCCGCGTCGGAGCCCGCCTCCGGCTCCGTGAGCGCGAACGCGGCGATCATTTCGCCGGCTGAAAGCTTCGGCAACCAGCGCCTCTTCTGCTCCTCGGTCCCGAAGAGAATCAATCCCTTCAGGCCGATCGACTGGTGCCCCCCGATCAATATGCCGAGGGACGCGTCCGTGCGCCCGATTTCCTCGGTCACGCGGCAGTACGCGCTCGAGGAGAATCCGTAGCCGCCATACGCTTCGGGAATGATCATTCCGAATGCGCCGAGCTCCGCGAGTCCACGGACGACCTCCGGCGCGATTCCATGCTCCCGGTCGAACCGCCGCGGGTCCACTCGGTCCTTCGCGAAGTCGCGGAAAGATCCGAGGAAGGCGGAGACCGTTTCCTTTTCTTCTGCCGCGACCTGCGGGTAAGGGAACACGAGGTCCTCCGGGACGTGACCCGAGAGAAGCGATTTGACCGGAGAGGAGAGGATGAGGCCGGCGCCCGCGGCGGCGGGACGGCTCACGCCGCCTCTCCCGCACTTTTTTCAGGGTAGAACCTGCCGCGCGTCCGCCCGAGCTCGTTCAACGACGGCGCGGGCGCGAATCGGGGTCCGTAACGCGCCGCGAGCTCGCGGAGCCTCTGCGTCACCGTGTCGAGCCCGATCTCGTCCGCGTGCCGCAGCAGCCCGCCCCGAAACGGCGGAAAGCCGGTCCCGAAGATCATCGCGAGGTCCAGCTTCTCGGGCCGGGCGACGACGCCCTCTTCCAGGCAGTATGCGGCTTCGTTGATCATCGGCAGCAGCAGGCGGGACTCGATCTCCCCCGGAGTGAGCGGCGGTTTCTCCGCCGGGACGACGTGCAGCGCCTCGTAGGCCTCGCGCGCCGGATCGCCGCGCTTTCCATCGGTATAGTCGTAGAAGCCCTTTCCGGATTTTCGGCCGAGACGGCCCTGCGCAACGAGCGACTCCTGACCCGCCGGCTTCATCCGGTCGGGAAAGGCGGCCGCCAGCACCTCTCCCGCCTTCACGGCGACATCGAGGCCCACGTCGTCTAAAAGCGCAATGGGCCCCACCGGCATCCCGAAGGCCGTCAGGGCCGAGTCCACGTCCTCGATGCGGCATCCCTCCTGGACGAGCCGCACGGCTTCAGCCAGATACGGCGCGAGGATCCGGTTGACCAGAAAGCCCGGAGAGTCCTTCACCACCACCGGCGTCTTGCCCAGGGTCTTTGCGAGCGCGAACACCGTGGCGACGGTCTGGTCCGAGGTCTCCCGTCCGCGGATGACTTCGACGAGAGGCATCCGGTGCACCGGGTTGAAGAAATGCATTCCGGCCACCCGGGCGGGGACGCGCGCGCCCGCGGCGATCTCGCCGATCGGGAGCGTCGACGTGTTGGACGCGAAGATCGCCGTGTCGGGGACGACGGCTTCCCATTCCTGGAGGACCGAGCGCTTGACGCCGAGCTTCTCCACGACCGCTTCGATCGTGGCTTCGCAGCGGCGAAATCCCGTGTAGTCGAGAGTGCCCGAGAGGAGCGCCATCTTCGCGCGCATGTCGCGGGGGGAGAGCCGCCGCCGTCTGGCCTTCTCCTTCCAGACGGCCGCCGCCGCCGCATATCCGTGCGCGAGCGCCTTCGGCTCGATGTCTTTCATCCGAGCCGGCAGCCCCTTGTCCGCGAGGAGCTGGGCGATCCCGCCTCCCATGAGCCCCGCCCCGAGAACGGCCGAACGCGTGACCGGAATGGGGCGCACGGAGGCGTCCGCGACTCCCGTCTCCTTCTTGATCTCCTCCGTCAGGAAGAACAGCCGGAGCAGGTTCTTCTGCACGGGCCCGCCGAAGACGCGTCCGATGCGCCGCGCCTCGATCTCGAGCCCGTCGGCGACGGTCTTCCCGTACCCCTCTTCGATGACCGCCAGCGCTTCGAGCGGCGCCGGGTAGTGACCGCCCGTCTGCTTCATGACCGTCTGGCGCGCCTTCGAGAAAACGACGCGGCGCCCGAGCGGATTGCCTTCGAGGGCGCGCTCGGCGAGCCCGCGCTCGCCGCGGCGTTCCCGGGGCTTGCTCTCTCCCATGTGCGATCGCGCGAAGTCTCGCGCCGTCTGCTCGAAAATGGGCGCGGGCACGGCCGCGTCCACGAGGCCGATCTTTTTAGCGCGCCGGGAGTCGAGCGTCTTTCCCGTCAGGATCATGTCGAGCGCCTTCTGAAGGCCCACGACCCGCGGCAGCCGCGTGCACCCTCCCCAGGCGGGAAAAATCCCGAGGCGCACCTCCGGCAGGCCGATCTGCGATTTCTTTCCGTCGGACATCAGCCGGTAGTCACAGGCGAGGGCGAGCTCGGTCCCGCCGCCGAGGCAGATCCCGTCGATGGCCGCGACCGTCGGATAGGGCAGGTGGGCGAGCTGCTCGAAAAGAGACTGGACGGCGCGCACCGCGTCGCCCGCGTCCGCCGCGGACGTCGTGACGAACTCCTGGATGTCCGCGCCCGCGATGAACACCCCGGGCTTTCCGGAACGGATCAGGAGAGCGCGGATGCGCGGCTCGCGGGACAGGCGGAGCAGGAGCTCGCCCAGCTCCCGGATCACCGCGCGGGAAAACTTGTTGACCTTTTCTCCGGGGAGGTCGAAGGTGAGGAGCGCCAGGCCGTCGTCCTCGAGCACGAGCGTGAAAGCCCCTGCGGGGGCGCCTTCAGGCGACATGGGTTTTCTCCGCCGCCTGATACATGGCGTGAATCAGGTCCTCGTACCTCTTTTCGAGGATCCGGCGCTTCACCTTGAGAGTCGGAGTGATCGAGCCGTCCTCCACGGTCAAATCGGCCGGCAGGAGCGCGAACGCGCGAATCTGCTCGTGGTGGGGCCGGCCCTCGTTGTACGTGTCGATCTCGCCCTGGAAGAGGGCCCGAATCCGGGGATTCGCGTCGACCGAGGCAGGTGAAAACTCGAATTGCTTTTCCTTCGCGAGCTCTTTCAGCCGTTCGAACTTGGGGACTATCAGGACGGCGAGAAATTTGTGACGGTCCCCGAGGACGATCGGCATATCGATGTAGGGAGATCTCTTGAGCTCGTTCTCGATGGGCTGGGGGGCGGCCTTCTTCCCGCTGGCCAGCACGATCAGGTCCTTTTTCCGGTCCGTGATCGCGAGGAATCCGCCCTCGTCCAAGTGCCCGATGTCTCCCGTGTGAAACCATCCCTCCCTGTCGATCGCCTCCGCGGTCGCGTCGGGCTTCCGGAAATACCCCTTCATGACGTGCGGGCCGCGAGTCAGGATCTCTCCGTCTTCAGCGATGCGGACTTCCACGTTGCCGAGCGGGTGCCCGACGGTCCCGAGCTTCCATGCGTCCGGGCCGTTGACGGCGATGACCGGAGAGGTCTCGGTCAGGCCGTAGCCTTCGTAGATCGTAACCCCGGCGCCCAGGAAAAACTGCGCAAGCTCCCTCGCGAGGGGCGCGCCTCCCGAGACGGCGAAGCGGAACCGGGTTCCGAGCAGCGCCCGGATCTTGTGGAGGACGAGCTTGTCCGCGAGTTTGAGCTTCAGGGAGGAAGAGGACGCCTCCCCCCGCTCCTGGCGCTCGAGATTCTCGCGCCCGACGCCGACGGCCCAGTGGAAGAGCTTCTGGCGGATCGCGGGGGCCGTTGCCACCTTGTCGAGGATCCGCGCCTGCACCTTCTCGTACACGCGCGGTACGGCGCCGAAGCAATGCGGGTTCACTTCCAGGAAATTGTCTTTCAGCTTTTCGATCGACTCCGCGTAAGCGATCGACGCGGACCGGTAGAGATACGCGTAGTCGAGCATCCGCTCGAAGACGTGCGAGAGCGGAAGGAACGACAGCGCGACAGCGTCGCCGGTGATCGGAATGTTCTTGAGCGACCCTTCCACGTTCTCGACGAAGTTGCCGTGGGTCAGCATGGCCCCCTTCGGTTCGCCGGTCGTTCCCGAGGTATAGATGATCGTCGCCACGTCCTCCGGCTTGACGCGCTGCGCGCGCTGATCGAACAGGGCGGGCGTCATCTCCAGGGTCGCCCGGCCCTTGTCGACCGCGGCGCCGAAGCTCATGTAGCCCTCGACTGAGGGCGGAGCCGCCTCGATGCAGATGACGTACTCGAGCGACGGACACTGTTTCTGGACCGCGGAGATTTTGGCCAGCTGCTCGGGGGTCGAGATGAAAATTGCGCGGGCCTCGCAATCGTTCAACAGCGGCGCCACCTGGTTGGCGGGCAGGGTGGGATAGATCGGCACCGACCACGCCCCAGCGCAGAGAATGGCGTAGTCGGCCATCGCCCACTCCGGGCGGTTCTCGGAGAGGATCGCGACCCGGTCCCCGGGCTGGATCCCGAGAGAGTTCAATCCGAGGGACAGCGCCCGCACGGTGAAGCCGAAGTCGGAGGCGGAGATCGGCCGCCACTCGCCGCCGACCTTGGCGATCAAGAGATCGGGCTTGCCGGAAGCCGCTGCGTTTCGAAAGATGTCGCAGAGCGTCCGGATGTCGCTGCCCATGTCTGCCTCCGTTTTGAGAATCTCTCCCGGTGAAGAATCGATTCTGTCTCGCGCTTCCCCGGGGGTCAAGGTTCCCGCCCCGGGAGTCGCTGCAGACGCGCTATTCTCCGGCGAATGTCCTTCGCGCTTCTTCTCACGACCGCGCTCGCGCTCGCGGGTTTTGTCGCGACCTCCCTCCAGGGGTTCTCGGTGGCGACCGGGATCGGCGCGGGCTCCGCGATCGCCCGGGTCCTCGTCCGGCGCCACGTCGGGTGGGCCATCCCGACGGTGCTGTTCTCGCTGTTCTCGCAGTCGATGGTGATCTTCTACTTCGTGGGAACGGGTCGGCTCGTCAAGGACGAGGTCGCCGGATATCCCGAAGCGGAGCAGAAGCCCATCTTAGCCGCGCTCCGAAGGTTCAAAGCGCAGACTTCGCCTGCCGCCACGTTCGCGCTTCTCGCGGCGATCGCCGTGTTCGTGCTCGGCGCCGCGGTGCACACCCGCGCGCTTCCGTCCTGGGTCCATCTCGGGGCGTCGCTCACGGCGGTGGCGCTCCACCTCTGGGCGCTTCTCGCCGAGTGGCGCGCGTTCGCCGAGAACAACCGCCTGATGGACGATCCTCGGAAGTACGCCCGCTCGCTCCCGGTTCGAAGCTGAGCGGGTCGCCCGGACCGCGGGGGGTCGGCGGCTTCCTACTTCAAATCCAGGCGGGTGGTCTGTCCTTCCGAAACCGTGAAGGAAGACACCGCCGGTCCTCCGGCACCCGTCGACTGGAACGAGTAGGAACCGGGGGCGAGGTGCTCCCAGGTCGATGCGGGGGGAACAGCGGTCACGCGGCCGTCGAGGCGGTACGGAGAGAGCAGATAGACGGCGCCGGATGCGTTCGTGAGCCGGCCGGAGACGGCGGCTCCCGTATGGACCTCGACGCGGCCGCCCGGCGTCAACGCGATCGCGACTTCGGGCGACGGAGCTTCGACGGCTGGGAGCGAGCGGGGCGCATAACCGTCGGTGAAGACGTAGATCGAGTACCTGCCGGGGCCGAGAGACGAGACTTCGCCCTTGCCCGCGGAATCGAGGCCGATCTGTCCCTGGAACGCGACGTTGCCGTTGGTCCCGAACGCGAGCACGGTGACGCCGTGCAGCGGGAAGCCGGTCAGGCCGTCGGAGACCCGGATGGAGATTCCGGTCCCCTTCGCGAGGGCGA
>JBDUBI010000192.1:0-18023 GCA_040004225.1 Acidobacteriota bacterium | reverse complement strand
AATGAGTGAAGGGCAGGAACAAACCGACATCGACCTCGTCCGCCGGATCAAGGCGGGCGATCCGGATGCTTTCGAGCAGATGGTCGAGAGGTACCACGCCCGGGTCTACTCTCTCTCCTACGGAGTCCTTCGCAACGCCGAGGACGCGGAGGAGGCGACCCAGGACGCCTTTCTCACGCTCTTCCGGAAAATCGGCACATTCGACGACACCAAGAAATTCTTTTCCTGGTTCTACAGGGTGGCCCTCAACAACGCCTACAGCCGCGCGCGGCGCCGGCCCTCGCTTCCAACCGTGGCAATCGAGGACTATCTCCCTCGCTTCCGCTCGGATGGCCACCTCGCGGCGGACTTTCCGGACGGCGGGATTCCGGTCGACGATGACGCCGCGCTTCGCGAGCTGGCTTCTCGCGCCGAAGGGTTCATTTCCGAGCTCCCCGCGACGTATCGAGACGTGATCTGGATGAACGACGTCGAGCAGATGGCTCCTACGGAGATCGCGGACGTCCTGGAAATCTCGATTCCCGCGTTCAAGTCGCGTCTGCACCGCGCCCGGCTCTACGTGCGCCAGCGGCTGACTGAGATCTCGAGCCCTCCCGCGAGTGTCGCGGTGGAGGCGGCGCGATGAAGTTCTGGCGAATTCGATTGCGGCGGCCCTTTTCGCCTTCCGGAATGAACCTGTGAAGATGAAAGACCCCGGCGACTCGGCGGTAGCGGACTCCGACGGCGTTTCGGACCCCTGCGGCGCGACGAAGCGGGACGCCGCAGAGGGCGCGCACGACGAGATCACGTGTCAGAAGCTGATCCTCGACTGTCTGCTCGACTACGAGAGCGGCGCGATGCCCGAAGACGATCGCCGGCACCTGGAGCGGCACCTGGAAGCCTGCCCCCCCTGCGGCCAGTTCCTGACGAGCTATCGCGCGACAGGCAAGACCCTGCAGATGCTCCGACCCTGCGAGGTGCCCGCCGCGCTCGCTCGCGCCGTCGTCGCCTTCGTGCGTTCCCGCTCCGGTCGGGGATGAGGGTCTCGCGAACGACGGGGTGGATTGCCGCCCTGATCGTCGCGCTCGGTCTCTTCTCTCTCTTCTTCAGTCTCTTAGCCGAGCGGGGGCGATGGCCGCAGCTGCCTCCCGGCGCCCTGCACAACACCGATCTCGCCGCGGGATGTGTCGTCGCGCTCGGACTCCTCTGGGTGCTGCTGCGGGAAAAAAAAGGCGATCCGGCGATCGAGCGGCCGGCCGGCCCGGCTCCCGGCGAGAAGCCGGCCGGGGCGGATGGAAACTGAATTCGCGGGGCGCTCCGGCGGCGCAGCGGGGTGCATTAGAATGATTTTCCCGGCGGCCGGAGATGGGTTCGGGCCCTGTGCGACGGAAGTCTCCGAACCTCGTCAGGTCCGGAAGGAAGCAGCGATCAGGAGGCGCCCCCGTGCGCCGCAGGTCAACCTGAATCCATCTTCGGCCGCCGGATTCTCATACTTATGACCGATCACGTCTCCCTCCCGCGAAAGTGGCGCCCGAAGCTCTTTGCCGAACTCATCGGCCAGGAGGCGGTTGCGCGGACGCTCGAGAACGCCATTGCCGAGGGGCGTGTCGCCCCGGCGTACCTGTTGACCGGGCCGCGCGGCGTCGGCAAGACGTCGACGGCGCGCCTCCTCGCGAGGGCTCTCAACTGCGACAAGGGCCCCACGGTGAATCCCTGCGGAGAATGCGCCTCCTGCCGCGAGATTCTCGCGCGCGGCGAGTCGCTCGACGTCCACGAGATCGACGGGGCTTCGAATCGAAAAATCGAGAACGCCCGGGAGCTCATCGAGACCGTCCGATACGCGCCTCAGCGTGACCGGTTCCGCATCGCCATCATCGACGAAGTGCACATGCTGACGACGGAAGCCTTCAACGCGCTCTTGAAGACGCTGGAAGAGCCGCCCCCGTACGCCCGCTTCATTCTCGCGTCGACGGAGCTCCATAAGATCCCGCCGACCATCGTTTCCCGATGCCAGCGCTTCGGATTCAAGGCGCTCACGATCGCGGAGATTGAGGGACAGCTCGCGAAAGTGGCAGCCTCCGAAAAGATCCTCATCGCCCCGGGGGCCGTGGCTCTCCTCGCCTCCGCGGCCGATGGAAGCCTGCGCGATGCCCTGTCGCTTCTCGACCAGGCGGCTTCGCTCGCGGGAGGGGAGAGCACGATTCGCGAGGAGGAGGTCCGCTCCATTCTCGCGTTAGTCGACCGGGAGCTGCTCGAGAGCGTGTACTCGTCGATCGCCACCGGCGATCGTGCGGCCGCGATGGCGACGCTTGGCCGCCTGCTCGACGCGGGAGAAGACCCGCGCCACATTTTCAAGGAGCTCCTGAAACTCTGGAAGACTCTGCTCCTCGTGGCCGCCGGCGCGCCCGGGGACTCGCCCCCTGCCGACCGGCCGCGGTTCGAAGCGCTGGCGCACGCGATGCCGTACGAAAACCTGCTGCGCGGGATGGCGCTCGGAATCGACGCCGATGCCCTGACCCGGCGCGCGGACGACGCCGGGCTGATCCTCCAGATGCTCGTCCTGCGGCTCGCCGAGCTCCCCCGCTTGAGATCGATCGAGGATCTGCTGGCGGGCGGCGGCTCCGCGGCGCGGTCGCATCCTGCGACCCCTGCCTCCCTGTCGCCGGGCGCCTCCCGGCCGCCCTCGGGCACCCTTTCGGGCGCGATGGCGGGTCCCTCCGCCGCGCCGGCTCCGGCGCGTCCGTCAGGCTCCGGCGGCGCGCGCATCCTGTCGATCGTGCCGGTCGAAGCCGAGCCCGAGCCCGAGCCCGAATTGCCCCGGCCGGCCGACGACGCGGCCCTGCTCTCCCGTTTTCACCAGCTCCTCGAATCGCGACGCCGCATTGCCGCCGCCCAGGCGAGCCTCGCGCAGTCGATCTCGCTCGAGGGCGACGACCTCGTCCTCCGATTCGGGATCGACAAGGCCGCCGCGAAAGAAGCCCTGGAAGAGCCGGGCACGCGCAAGCTCCTCGGCGAAATTGCCCGCGAGGCGTTCGGGCGCGCCCTTCGCATCGTCCTGAAGACCGGCCCCCCGTCGGACGGCGACCTCGGCCAGGTGGCGCGGGAGGTGCCCCGGGAGGCGCTTTCGCGCGAACGGGCAAGCAGCCGCGCCGAGACCGATCCCGTGGTCCGCTCCGCGATGGAGCTCTTTCGCGCAGAGCTCACGGAAGTGAAAGAAGAGGAGGATCGGGGATGAACATTCAGAAAATGATGCAGCAGGCGCAGGCCATGCAATCGAAGATGCAGTCGGAGCTCGACGCGATGAAGGTCGAGGCGTCGTCCGGCGGCGGGATGGTCAAGGTCGTTCTCTCCGGTACGAAGGAACTGCTCGCCGTGACGATCGACCCCGCATGCGTCGATCCGCAGGACGTTGAGACGCTTCAGGACCTCGTCCTGGCCGCGTTTCGGGACGGCTCCCGTCAGGTCGATGAAGCCGTTCAGAAGAAAACCTCCTCGATGCTGGGCGGGATGATGGGAGGAAGGTGAAGAAAAGCCGGGGCCGGGAAACGGAAAACGGAAAACGGAAAACGACGAGCCCCGAGGATCCGAAGCTCTTCCGATTCCCGTTTCCCGTTTCCCGTGTCCCGTCTTCACAATGAGCGGCGTTCCGCGGGCGTTCGAACGGCTGGCGTCGGAGCTGCAGCGGCTTCCGGGCATCGGGAGCAAGAGCGCGGCGCGTCTGGCGTACTACCTTCTGAGGTCTTCGCCCGAAGAGGCCGACCGCCTCGCGCGCGCGATCTCGGAGACACGCGCCGCGGTGCGGCGCTGCTCCAATTGCAACACCCTGACGGAGACCGACCCCTGCCCCGTGTGCTCGGACCCGGAGCGAGACGGCGGCGTGCTCTGCGTGGTGGAAGAGCCCGGCAACGTGGCTGCCATCGAAAAGACGCGCGAGTTTCGCGGGAGGTACCACGTTCTCTGGGGGGCGCTTTCGCCTCTCAAGGGAATCGGCCCCGACGAAATTGATACCGCCGGGCTCCTCCGGCGCGTCGGACCCGAAGTCACGGAAGTGATCCTCGCGACGAACCCGAACGTGGAAGGCGAAGCCACGGCGCTCTACCTCGCCCGCCGCTTGAAAGGCACGGGGGTTCGCGTGACCCGAATCGCGTTCGGACTCCCGGTTGGAGGAGACATCGAATACGCCGACGAGGTGACGATGGCGAGGTCCCTGGAGAACCGGCGGGAGCTGGAGTAGCTTCCCGGATTCGGTTTTCGGCGTGCCTCCGCGGGAGCGCTCGCCGGCGAAGATTTTCCCTCCGGTCCGACGGACAACGCCCGGCCAACCCTGCGGCGCGCGTCTCGACCCGGACGGATAACCGAGCCCGGAAACCGGCACCGTTGTAGAATTGAGCTTTCACACGAAAGACAACGGACAAATGAGCACGCCGGACCTCGTCCTGTATGACGAGGAATTTCAGAAGATCAAGAACGCTCTCGGGCGGCTGCGGGAGGATGCCAACGCGAACGTCGTGTTCCTGGTCGACAAGAACGGCCAGCAGATCGCGGCCGTCGGCGATCTCACCAGCCTCGACACCACCTCCCTCGCGTCGTTGACCGCCGGAAACGTTGCCGCGACCGACGGCCTCGCCCGGCTGATCGGCGAAAAAGAGTTCTCGATCCTTTTCCACGAAGGGGAGAAGGACAACATCCACATCTCGATCGTCGCCCTGCGGGTCATCCTCGTCGTGATCTTCGACGAGCGCTCCTCACTTGGCCTGGTCCGTCTCCGGGTTCGGCGGGCCACCGGAGAGCTGGACCGGATCTTCGAGGAGATCACCGAGAAGGCCGCGCGCGAGAAATCAAACTTGAGCGTCGAATTCGAGTCGCCATTCTCGGAAATCACGGACGACGACATCGACCGGCTTTTTTCGGAGTAATCCGGGATCCCCTCGGATCCTCTCCCTCGCCCATGACTTTCATAAATTACGCGGCCCGGGAAATCAACTGCAAGATCGTCTATTACGGTCCGGGGCTCTGCGGCAAGACGACCAATCTCCAGTACATCTATGACCGGACGAACCCCGCCGCCAAGGGGAAGCTGATCTCGCTCGCGACGGAGACCGACCGGACGCTCTTCTTCGACTTCCTGCCCCTCGACCTCGGAACGGTGAAGGGTTTCAAGACGCGGTTCCACCTCTACACCGTCCCCGGTCAGGTCTTCTACGACGCCTCCCGCAAGCTCATCTTGAAAGGGGTCGACGGCGTGGTTTTCGTCGCCGACTCGCAGGAGGCCCGGATGGAGGCCAACGCCGAGTCGATCCGCAACCTCGACAAGAATCTGAAGGACCAGGGCTACGACATCTCCGCGATCCCCTACGTCCTGCAGTTCAACAAGCGCGACCTTCCGACGGCCGTGCCGAGCGACGAGATGTACCGGCAGCTGAACATCAAGGGCGAGCCCACGTTCGAGGCGACCGCGCCGACGGGAGTCGGGGTGTTCGACACCTTGAAGGCCGTCGCCCGCCAGGTGCTGATGGAGCTGAAGAAGAAATAGCCTTCCGCCCGTCAGGCGGGTCGGACCGCCGCCGTCTCGCTCCTCTACGAATCCGGCGCCATTCCCACCGCGGGCTCGAAGCACACCCGCTCATCCGTGCACTCCTCGGGCAGGACCAGCCCGCCGTCGGGACCGTCGGAGCGCATCGTCTTCAGGCACCAGTACTGGGCGGTCGACGAAGACCTGGAGACGTCCCTCTCGGCGAAGGAATCCGGCACGTACCAGGTCTTGGTGCGGAGGTGCCGGCAGAGGAAGGGGTCCGCCTCCCGCACGCCGTCGCGAATGGGCTTCGCGAAGCGCCGCATGGCGGCCAGCGGATCGTCGTTCAGGCGAGCGCCTCGCGGAGGGCGCGCTCGACCATGACCCGGGCCAGCCGCACCTTGTGCGCGTTCTGAGAAAGCGGCGTCGCGCCGGCGACCGCCGCTTCGGCCGCGCGGGAGATCAGCTCGGGAGACGGACGCGAGCCCGCAAGGATCTTCTCCGCCGCCTGGACGCGGCGCGGAACGGGGGCGACAGATCCGAGCACCACGCGCGCATCCTGGATCGCGCCTCCGGACAGTGTCACGGAGACGCACGCCTCCACGAGCGGCCAGTCAAACGACTCCTTCTCCTTGAGCTTCTTATAGACGGAGCGCGATCCGGGCGCGGGAGCGGGCATCTCGACGCCTTCGATCACCTCGCCCGGGCCGAGCTGGTTTTCGCGTTTCGGGTCTTCCCGGGGAGCGATGAAGAAGTCCTCGATCGGGATCGAGCGCTTGCCTCGCGCGCTAATGGTGTTGACCCGCGCTCCGTAGGCGAGGAGCGCCACGGCCGTCGCCGACGGGTGGATGCAGCAACAGACGTCGGTGTCGAATATGGCGTGAAAGCGGTTCTCGCCGTGCAGCGCGAAACACTGGGAGCCGCCCTTCTTGGTGCAGTCGAAATCCGCCTGCCGGAAATACCAGCACCGCGGGCGCTGCGCGAGGTTGCCGCCCAGGGTTGCCATGTTCCGGATCTGCGGCGTGGCGGCCCCGCCGGCCGCGTCCGCCAGAGCGGGGTACACGCGACGCAGCGCCGCATGCGTGTCGAGACGCGCGAGCGTCGCCAGCGCGCCGATGCGGGCCGGCGGGCCGACCTCGATCCCGTCGTGACCCGGGACATGCGCGATCGAGACGACGCGGTCCGGAGCCTCGAGGCCTTCCTTCATCCGATCGAGGAGATCGACGCCTCCGGCCTTCAGGATGCTTCCGGGCTTCGCGGATTCGCGGGAGCCCTCCGCGAGCGAACGCACGGGAAGCAGCGTAAATGTCTTCATGCCCCGCCCCCTTTCCGCGCTTCGTTCCCGGCAGGAGCCACCCGGGACTTCCCGTCCCGCGCGGCGATCACGGATTCTGGAGTGATCGGCAGACTGCGGATCCGCGCCCCTATGGCATGCGAGACCGCATTGGCCACCGCGGCGGCCGTCGCGACGGTTGCGGGCTCGCCGATCCCGACCGAATGTGTGTTGTTGACGCCGTCCCAGACGGGCAGGAACGTCACGTCGATCTCGGGGACGTCCATCGACCCGACGATCTTGTACTGCTCCACGTTCGGATTGACCATCCGGCCGGTCGCGCGGTCCAGGATCCGGTTTTCGTACAGCGCATACGAGATTCCCTGGATGACTCCGCCGTGCACCTGACTTTCCGCGGTGAGCGCATTCACGACGAGGCCGCAGTCATGCACCGCGACCACCTTCTTCACGCGCACGAGGCCGGTCTCGACGTCCACCTCGACCTGGGCGAACTGCGCGCCGGCGGTGAACCGCTTCCAGGCGTCGGGATGGTTCTCGGCGCGCGAGGCCGTCGCCGAAACTCCCTCTTCGGGAAGGCGCGCGCAGGCGTCCGTCCACGAAAGCCGCCGCGCCGGATCGCCCTTCACGGAGAATCCGCCCGCGGTCGATTCGACGGATTCCACGGGGACCTGGAGGGTGGAGGCGGCCGCCGCCGCCACCTTGTTTTTGGCCTGCCACGCCGCCGCGCGGATTGTGGGCGCGGTGGACGGCGTCGTCGTCGAGCCCCCGGACCCCGGTCCGTAGGGCATGCGGGTGTCGCCGATTCGCACCGCGATTCTGGCGAGGGGGAGGCCCAGCTCTTCGGCGGCGACGATGCCGACCATCGTCCTCGCTCCCGTGCCGAGGTCCTGCACGCCGTGCACGACCTCCGCGGACCCGTCGCGATGGATCGTGACCGTTGCCTTCGGACCGGTGCCGCCGGTGTTGTACCAGATGGACGCACCCACGCCGATCCCCCGCCGGAGCTCCGCCCTTTCCGGGACCCGCCGCTGCGCGTCTCGGGTCGCCCAGCCGATCTTCTCGGCGCCGATCCGGAACTCCTCGCGCCGCACCTCGGAAGGGTCGTTTTTCAGTCGGAATTCGAGCGGGTCCATCCCGATCCGGGCGGCGAGCTCGTCCATAGTCGCTTCGAGGGCAAACGCGCCCTGCGGATGGCCCGGGGCGCGGAACGCCGCGGACGGGCCGGAGTTGGTGAAGACGTCGAATTCTTCGGTCTTCACATTGTCGCAGGCGTAGACGTTCTTGAACGGACCCGACGTCCCGGTCCCGCCGTTCGTGCCCCCGCTCCCGTGCACGATGAGCTGCATGGCCGTCAGCTTGCCGTCCTTCGTCGCGCCGGCCTTCACCCACTGCACCGAGGACGGCCGGTTGCCGACCGCGAGGTGCTCTTCCTTCCGGTCGAGAAAGAGCTTCACCGGAGCGCCCGCCGCCTTCGCGAGCTTTGCCGCGGTGACTCCTTCGACGCCGGCGCCGAACTTCGCGCCGAACCCGCCCCCCATGAACTCCGTCAGCACGGTGACTTTCGCGAGCGGCACTTCCAGCGCCGCCGCCAGCTCCTCGCGGACCGAAAAGATGCCCTGGGTCGAGGCCCACACGGTCAGGTCGTCCCCTTCCCAGCGGGCGACGACGCCGTGCGTCTCGAGGGCGGTGTGCGTCTGGACCTGCGTGACGTAGGTGCCTTCGACGACCGCGTCGGCCCTGGCGAAGCCCTGGTCGACGCTGCCCTTGTCGGAGGCGCGCGGTCCCTGCACGTTTCCCTTCCGGGGGAGCGCCTTCTTTGCGCCGGGGGCGTCCCCCGCCGAGGTCTTCGTTTCCACCTTGCCTTCGAAGACGAGTGGAGCTCCCTCGGCCCGGGCGTTTTCCATTTCGACCACGAACGGACGGGTCTCGTACTCCACCCGGATGGCGCTCATGGCGTCGAGCGCGCGTTCGGGGGTGTCCGCCGCCACGGCCGCGACCTCCTGGCCCGCGAACCGGAGCGAGTCGCCCGCCTTAGCGATCGCGAGGACGGCCTGGACTCCCGGCATTTTCCGGGCCGCGGCGAGGTCGAGGGACCGCACCACCGCCGCCGCGTGAGGGCTCCGGAGGATCTTCGCGTAGAGCATTCCGGGCAGGCGCACGTCGATCGAGTAGCGGGCGGCTCCCGTGGCCTTCGCGCGGGCGTCCAGCCGGGGAGTGCGCGCGCCCAGGATCGAGAACTTCCGCGAGGGATCCCACGGGGTCGGGTCGCCCGCCGCGACCTCGACCTCCTTCTCCTCGAAGTGCCCGTTGAAGCCGAGCCTCAATTTGTCCTTGCTCATCTCAGGCCTCCTCGAGGTCGAGCGCCTCGGCCACCCCGGAGTCGACCCTCCCGTCGTTGACGAACGGCCCCATCCTCGCAGCGCGGAGCCGGGCGGAGAGGCCGGCGCTTTCGTCCGACAGTTCGCCCGTGCGTGCCGCGGTCCGGATTCCTGCGGCGCGCTCGACCGCTTCGAACACGTGCGGATAGGTGCCGCAGCGGCACAGGTTGCCGGAGACCGCGTGGCGGATCTCGTCGCGGGTCGGCTTCGGGGTTCGGTCGAGAAGCGCCTTGCAGGACATCACCATCCCCGACGTGCAGAACCCGCACTGGAGCGCGTCGGCCGCGACGAACGCCTCCTGGATCGGCTGCATCCGACCGTCGCTCGCAAGCCCCTCGATCGTCGTGATCTTCCGGCCCTGGACTTCGGCCGCGAGCAGGAGGCAGGAGCAGGCGGGGTTTCCGTCGATCAACACGGTACAGGCGCCGCAGGCCCCGCGCCCGCACACGACCTTCGTTCCCGTCAAGCCGAGCCGATCCCGCAGCGCATCGGCGAGGACGACGCGCGGTTCGGCGGTCAGGCGGTGTGTCTGCCCGTTGATCTGCAGTGTCATCACGACCGCCCCGGGGCCCATGGCGCGATCGGCTTCGACCGGAGTTTTTGCGCCGGCGGTAGCGGCTACCGCGCCCACCAGAGCGCCCCGGACGAGGTCTCGGCGCGTGAAGCCGGAGCGACTGTCGTCGGCCATCGGAACCTCCTCGAGAAGGAGCCGATCATACGCCGGGTCGCCGGCGATTTACGAAATGTCCGGTCCGGGAAAGTCGCGCATCGCCGCCTCGTACTGCGCGGGAGTGTCAATGTTCGCGACGACACCGGAATCGGGCACCGCAAGCTCCCGAACAGCCCCGGCGCGCTTCCGCCAGAGCTCCCTCAATCCTTCGCCCGGGGCAAGCGCAAAGACGTCCGCGACGAGAGATCGCCCGAGGAGAGCCGGATGCCCGCGTCGTCCTTTCCACGTCGGGATCCATACGCTCGCGGAATCGGCGACGGCGGAGAGCGCGGCGATGGTCGGAGGGTGGACGGCGGGGTGATCCGCCGGCCAGATGAAGACGGCGGTCGTGGACGGGGACAGGCCGGCCAGCCCGATGCGGATCGATTCGGCCATGTCTCCGTCAGGGTCGAGGTTGATGAGAACCCGAGCCTTCGCCTCGCGCGCCCGCTCCGCGGCTTCGCCGAGATCGGCGCGCAGGACGACCGAGATCTCGCGGATCCCGGCGCGCTCGAGCGTCTGAAGAATGGTCTCGAGCGAGGTGGAAGATTGGAAAGGCAACAGGACCTTTTCGCGTCCCATGCGCCGCGAGCGGCCGGCGGCCGGGATGATGGCAGCGAGAGAAACGGGGAGAGGGGAGGCGCTCATCGCTTCTTGGGCGGCGCCGCGGCGGCGGGCGGCGCGGCCACCGCGGGCGACTCTCCGGCGAGGCCGCGGACCCATCGGCGGGTCGCCTCCATCCGGTCGATTGCGCCCCGGCGCGCCTCGCGGAGGAACCCATGTGGGGGCGCGGTTTCGCGCAGGCGGCGAATCTCCTCCGCGATCGTTCGCTCGTACCGCGCCAGGAGAGCGCGGCGCTCGGGGAGCGGCAGAGCTTCGAGGAACGCGATCTTCGTCAGGCCCTCGTCTTTGGATGAGGGAGGAGCGGCCGGCTCTGCGAGCCACCGCTTCACCTCCCGACGGCCCGTCGCGGTGATCCTGTAGAGGTTCCTCCGGGGGCCCCGGCGGGGGCCGAGGACCCTCAACAGGACGAAACCGGCCCGGCGAAGGCGAGCAAGAGCGGGGTAGATCTGGGACATCTCGGCGCGCCAGAGCGGCGCGACATCCTCCTCGAGCGAGCGCGCCAGGTCGTACCCGGTGCTCGGGCTGCTCCACAGGAGGCCGAGAAGAACGTGGGGGAGCGACACGTGGAAAACTATATCAATTCAGATATAGGGTGAGGACAGCCGGAAGGCCGAAATGCGCAGGGCCGGTCTCTAAAGGGGACACGCAAAAGGCAAAAAAATTGGGGGCCCGAAGGCCCCCTGGAAAGAATCGTAAGTACTTGAATTACTTACTTCTTTTTCTTCGAACTCGCCTTCTTGGATCCGCCCTTCTTGGAAGCGGCCTTCTTCTTGGTAGCCATGATGTCACCTCCCTCCCGACAGCCGATTGACAGCCTGCGGGCGAGATGCTAATTTTGCCGCCCCCGTGGAGGGGCGTGTCGCCCTCAGTCTGTCGCTGCCGAACGATTGATTGCGCATACGTTCCTAAAATCGCCGGTTGGGCTGCAACCCACCCGGCGATTTCATTTTAGAAGTTTCCTCATACAACACAACAAAAATTTCTTGCAAAAAGAATTTTATTCATTCTCAGCTTCTGCACCAAGGAAGTCAAGGAAGAAGAGGCCATCGACCGCGCGAGCGCCGAGCGGTCTCCGCCTCTCACCGTTGCTCTCGACGAGCACTGAACCGGTGGGCTGATCGCGCGCCGCCGCATCGCGATCCCGAAATAGAATCGCCGCGTGCCGGACCCGGATCTCATCACGCTCGCCCACAGTCCCGATTCCGACGACGCGTTCATGTTCTACGCGCTCGCCGAAGGACGCGTGGAGACCGAGGGGCTCTCCTTCCATCACGAGCTCTCCGATATCGAAACGCTCAACCGGCGCGCGCTCTCGGGAGAGCTTGCCGTGACCGCCGTCTCGTTTCACGCGTATGCGTTTCTGGCGGACCGCTATCTGCTCCTCCCGCACGGTGCCTCCTTCGGAGACGGATACGGTCCCGTGCTCGTGTCGCGGCGCTCGATGACCCGGGAGGAGATCGCGTCCGGAGCGGTGCTGATCGCGTCCCCCGGCGCTCGCACGACGGCTGCGCTGGCGCTTTCTCTGTGGGCGCCCGGCGCGCGCACGGAGCTTCGAAGGTTCGACACGATCCTGGAGGGCGTGCGGGATGGAGAGATCGAGGCTGGCGTTCTGATCCACGAGGGGCAGCTGACGTTCGCCGACGAGGGGCTCACGGAAATCGTGGATCTGGGACGCTGGTGGAAGGAGGAGACCGGCCTTCCGCTGCCGCTCGGCGGGAACGTCGTGCGACGGGACCTCGGGCCCGATCGGGTCGCCCGGATTTCCCGCGCGCTCTCCCGCTCGATCGAGTACGGCCTCTCGCATCGCGAGGCGGCCCTCGCGCACGCCATGCAGTACGCGCGGGGTCTCGATCCGGGTAAGGCGGACCGGTTCGTCGGCATGTACGTCAACGAGTGGACCCGTTCGTATGGCCCCCGGGGACGCGAGGCGGTGCAGCTGCTGCTCGACCGCGCCCACGCGGCGGGATTCGTTCCCGCCGTGACGGCCGAGTACGCCCCCGAGCCCCATCCGGAGACGGGTCCCGGGAACCCGGAACCGGAAACCGGATAGACGCCGATGAAGCCGGTGCCGTCCGCCCCGCGCCCGCCCTCGCCCGGCCTCTTCGCCCTGGTTCTAGGCGTTCACCTCTTCGCGCTCGCCCTCGCGATCGGCCCGCCGCTCTTCTTCGGGGCCGCGGTCGCCCCGCTGGCCTTCCGCGTCCTGCCGACGCGGGACCTCGCCGGCGCGCTCCAGAGTCCGATCCTGACCCGGGCGTGCTGGTTCGCCGAGGCGAGTTTCGCGGTTCTGTTCGTAACCTCGTGGCTTCTCGGCCGGTGGTCGACCGCCCCGCGCCTGCAGAAGTCCCTGCTCACGCGGGCGCCGGTTCTGGGGATGATCGCCGCGGTCGTGATCGAAAAGCTCCTGATCCCTCCGATCGACAGGATCCGGACCGAGGCGCCGGGGCTGATCGACCGCCTGCCCGCCAACGACCCGTCGAAGATCCTGCTCGACCGCTACCACCGGCTGTCGACGTCCTTTTTCGCCGCGGAGATCGCGGTGGCTCTCGTGATCCTGGTCATTACGGCGCGGCTCCTCTCGGATCGCCAGGCCGCGCCGCCGGTCCGCGCCGCCGCCCGTCCTCCTGTCCCGAAGCTCCTGGATTTGAGCGACGTCTGAGACGGGGCGCGGGTTCCGGGCGCGAAGCGTCCCGCCCGTCGAGCGAGAGCCCGGAAGCGCGAGCTCAGAACGTACGGCTACTGATTCTTCGCCTCGTCGCCTTCCCACACATAAAAGCCGCGCCCGGCCTTTTTGCCAAGGTACCCCTGTGCGACGTAATCGCGAAGAATGCGAGGCGGCGCGAAACGCACCGGGTCAAGACCCGCCGCGAGGGCCTCCGCGATCGAGAGCCGGACATCGAGCCCTACGAGGTCGGTTGTCTTGAGGGGTCCCATCCGATGGCCATACCCGAGCTCCATGGCGCGGTCGATGTCGGCGGCGGAGGCAATCCCCTCCTCGACCATCCTCATCGCCTCGAGCCCGAGCGCGACGCCCAGCCTCGACGTGGCGAAGCCGGGGGCGTCCTTGACGCGCACGGTCTTCTTCCCGAGCGTCTTCGCAAACGCCTCGGCCACGGCAATCGTCGCCGGCGACGTGTCGGGGCCGTAGACGATCTCGATCAGCGGCATGACCGCGACGGGGTTGAAGAAGTGGAGCCCGATGACCCGGTCCGGCCGCGACGTGGCGAGAGCGATCGAGGCCACCGAAAGGGAGGACGTGTTGCTGCCGAGGAGACGGGCCTCCGGGCAGAGACGATCGAGCTCGCCGAAAATCCTTTCCTTCAACGCGAGCGACTCGAAAACCGCTTCGACGGCATAGGTCGCGGCGCAGCCCTCTTCGATCGTGCCGACGGTTCGCAACCGCTTCGTCGCCTCGAGCACCATCCCCTCATCGAGCTTGCGCGACGCGACCGCCCGCTGCCACGAGGCGCGGATCTCGGGCAGAAGGCGCTCCCGCGCCGCCGGATCGGCCTCGAAAACCATCGTGTCGTAGCCCGCGAGCGCGCAGACGCCGGCGATCCCCCGTCCCATCGTCCCGCCGCCGACCACGAGAACCGAAGCTTTCGTCATACGCGAACCCTCACGCGATCAGCCTCGCTCCGTTTTCCCAGAGAATCTTCCGCCTGGTCTCCTCGGCCAGCGGCAGGGCGAGGAAGTCATCCACGTTGCGCCGCATCGAGAGAACGCCCGGGCTCGGGTAATCCGTCCCCCAGAGACACTTGTCGGCGATCTCGTCTAACCGCGGAAGGTATTCGAGGAGTTTTTTCGGCGGAATGCCCGACAGATCGAGATGCACGTTGGCGTGCCGGCGGGCCAGGAAAAGCGCCGTCGGCATGAAGAGGGGCCTCCCCGCATGCGCGAGGATGATCTTCAAGTCGGGAAAGTCGAGTGCCACGTCGTCGGCGGCCATCGGATCCGCAAACCGGTTGCGCGCCCCCGGAAAAACGGACGTGCCGGTGTGGATCATGACCGGCTTGCCCGCGCGTTCCGCCGCCCGGTAGATCTGCCCGAGCGCTTCATCGCCGTCGCGGTACGCGTTGGCAGCAAACAACTGGTGGGGCGGATGGATCTTCAGCATCCGGATTCCGAGGTCGCCGAAGAGCCTTTCGGCCCGCTCTCCCGCGTGGGGAGTCTCCCGCGGATGCACGGAACCGACGGCAACGAGGCGGTCGGCGTGGCCCTTGACGAACGCGGAGACCCACTCGTTGACGGAAGCGTCGAATCCGATCACCTCGGAGGCGGAGTAGTTGACGAGGGCCGCCCGTTCGATTCCCTGATCGTCCAGGATTCGCAGGAGCTCTTCCGGATCGTCCTGGGCGCGTTGGACGGCCTCGACGTCGTTGCGCCCGCGCGTCATCAGGGCACGCGCCTCAGGGTTCATCTGCCGCCAGGGCTGAACGTGAATGTGACAGTCGAAGACGCGCAAGGCGGCCATCTTAATCAACGGAAGGCCCGGCCCCGGCCGTTTTTCCCGATTTCCGATTGAAGATCCGTCTCCGAGGACCCACAATCATCGGGCTTCCTCCAACTTCATCCGAGGCACACGATCCATGCGCGACGCGCTCGGCCGGATGGCCGCCACATTTCTGGTCCTTTTCGTGTCGGGCAGCGCCGGCGCTGCGGCTCCGGCGCCGACCGTCCGGCCCGCGGCCGCTCCCGCCCGGACGCCGACCCGGATTCCGACGCCCCTGGCCCCGCCCCGGGTGGAGGAGCCGCGCCGGGGCGTCATGGCCCGCGAACGGGTCCGCTTTTCGAGTCGGTACCTCGCCTTCTCGCGCATGATCCACGTCGAAGAGGTCGACCTCGACCGCGACGGCGTCAGCGAGGTGCTGGTGGACGGGATCGGCACGGTGCTGAGTCTGCCGGAGGACGCGCCGACCGTAGGTTTCGTCTCGAGGTTCCGGCTCCCGTTCGAGAGCCCGCTCCTCGTGGTGCTCAAACGCTTCGGGGACGAGTGGAGGCCCCTCTTCATCGCCCACGTCCCGCTGCGATGCGGCCAGAGCGACGACCTGTCGACCTGCGATCAGCTCCTGTCCTTCGGGAGCATCCGATTTCGATTCGACGACCGGCCGCAGGTCGTTTTTCAGATGCTTCACCCGGGCGACTCCGGATTCAACGAGACGCTCGCACTGCGGCTCTCCCGGGGAAAGCTCGAGCAGACGTTTTCCGTGTCGCTCCCGCGGTCCTCGGTCAATGTGTCCGTCGACCCGAACGGGATCGAGCGCCGGCTCGCGGTGGACACGTTCCTGAGCCGCGAGCTCTCGATCCGCTTTCGCAGTTTCACCCTGAAGACTTTCTTCGTCTTCGGGGAGAATCGCTTTCGGATTGCGTCCGACGTCCTCGAAGATCCGTGGAGCACCGACCGTTCTTCAGTCGAGCTCTCCTACTGGGGTCTCGTCCACCAGCCGGGGTTCGCGCTCGAGGTCGAGAAGCTTCGAGACCGCCAGCGCAAGGAGCCGCCCGCCGCCTGGTCGTTTGACCCGGTCGAGGTGATCAAAAAACGTTATCCGGACGCGTCGCAGGTGCGCGCCGGGACTCGCGCCGCCGGCGTCTGTGTCGTGTACTTCGAGCGGCCGAACAACTGCCAGGCGCACGCCGTCCTCTACCAGCCTCTTCGCGAGTGGGAGGGGGACAAGACGTTCTGGGAGATCGCGTCGCTCCGCGGCCAGAAGGACTTTCCGTTCGAATGCCTGGAAGAGTCTCCTCTCTACGGGCATTGAACGAAAGCGCCATCGGGAATCGAAGATCGAATCGATGCGGCCGGCCCCCCGGTCGTGCATGGAAACTGAATCTTGAAACCGGGGGCCGAAGGCTAATAAAAGTGCGTCAGCCCGAGCCTCAGGCGCAACCGGGCTCGATCATGGCGCCCCGTCAGCTCGGAAGCCGCTCCTCCGAAGAGAAACGTCTGGCTTCCGATGCGCCGTCGGGTTCCGAGCTCGACCTGAACGATCGCCGTGCCTCCGACAACAGGATTGGAACGGACCGCGGCATCGGCGATGACGAGGGTGTCGGTCAAGCCCCGCCGGCCGGGGATGAAGTCGATGCCGCCGACGCCCTCGATCCGCTCCGTCCGCTCGCTCGGCCCCGTCGCCCCGAGCCGCGTGTAGCGAAAATTGGCGTGCGCCCGGAAGGTGTCGAAGGACCGGGTTGCGAGCGCCGCGAGCTCGACGTCGGTCCCCTTGGAATCGAGCCCGGTCGGAAACTGCACGCCGATCCGGCCCGAGAGGGCGGGCATCGACGACGTTTCCTCCGAGAGCTGGTAAAGCGCGTGGATCATGAGGTCCCCGGAGGCGATTCCCCGGTTCGCGTTGCGCTCCGGGCGGGTCACCCACCGCATCGCCGCTCCCACCTCGAGCCCCCGCATCGCGCCGTACAGCACCGAGAAGCCGGGGCCGTAATCATTCAGGCTGCCGGTCCGAAGGGAGTACGTCCAGTCCGCGGAACCCGACAGGGCTCGGTAGGGAACGGGCCGCGCGTCCTCGACGGAAAGAGGTCTCTCCCGTTCCAGGTTCGAAAGCAACTGCGCTCCGGCCAGAGACGTGGCCAGAAAGAGGACGACGGTGCAAGCCAGGCGCCGGCTACTGGCCATGCAGACCCTTCGGCGAAAGCCCGTAACGGCGCGCCACCGCGGCGGTCCGGACGTCTCGCTCGTGCTGCGCCGCCGAGGTTTCCCCCCCGGGGAGCAGGGCCTCGTAGACCTCGAGCCGGAAGCGCGCGAGGCGGTCGAGATGTTCCGCGTATCCGGGATACCGCTGAAGGATGGTCGGGGCGGCCGACCGGTAGGTCGAATCCTGTGGAGGCCGATCCGCGGCGTACGAGCGGTCGAACTCCGCGACGGTCGTGCGAACCCTCCATCGCTGCTGTCCAAAATCGGACGCCGCGAGGTCTTCCGCCGCCGAGGCGAAGAGCCGCGTCCCCGCCGAGAGAATCCGCGCGGAGACGGGCGCCGCGGCAATGACGCTGTCCGGGGAGGCCCGCGCCGGTGGCTCGACGAGCGCCCACCGTTCTCGCCGGTACAGATCGAGGGACCGCGTCAGCCGTTGCGACGTCAGCGCGGCGTTCGCATCGGAGGACGCGAGGACGTCGATCAACTGCTGTTCGAGGACTTGTCCCCATCGGAGAGCCCGGAAGATCGGGGAGGCTTCACGGGCGAAACGCGGCGCCACCCGGTCCGCCTCGGGAGAAAAACGCGGCGGGCTGGCCAGGAGGTCGAGCAGGTAGGAGGAGAACTGCGAATCGAGGCGGCGGTCGATCCCTGAGATCCAGGCGATCTCGAAGGCACGCCAGCGGCCGTACCGGACCGCATTCAAGCGGGTTTCGAGGTCCGGGAAGAAGCGATGCGTCGAGTTGTTGTAGCGCCCCTTCGGGGGAAAGGGCTCGTCCGCGCGGTCTAGAGCGAGCCCTCGGGAGGCAAGGAACAAAATGGCCACCACGGCCCCAGCACGTTTCATCGGCAAAACGATACCGCAGACGGTAACGTCGCCTTCGCTC
>JBDUBI010000182.1:0-5345 GCA_040004225.1 Acidobacteriota bacterium | reverse complement strand
AAGTCGTCCCAGACCCCCCGGTTGTAGTCGGAGATCGAGACTTTTCTGGCGCGGCGATCGGGCTGCTGCAGGAAATCCTGGTCGAAGTCGTAGAGAGCCCGGAAGTCGCCGAGATGCCAGTAGAAGTCGACGCGCGTTCCCGACGCCTGGCTTGCGATGGACGGCATCACGACATCGCCGCAGTTTCGCGAATCTCCGCTGACCATGAACTGCCAGGAGGGACGGGCGGCGATGACGGAGGATTTCGCGGGGGAGGAGTTCTTCCGGGCTTTCGCTCGGGGTGACGCGGGAGAGGGGGAGGCCCCGGCGCACCCGATGCCGAAAGCGAGCAGACCGAGAGCCGTTCGCAAAATCTTCTTTCGCATCTGTTCCTCCTCAGGCGAAGCATCTCACCTGAACGCGACCCTGCCGACTTGCGGGTTCGCGTTTGCGCCGACATACTCGGTTCGCGTGTTCCGTCTCGCGAAGCTGGTCATCCTGGTCGGGTTCACCGGCGTGCTGATTGGCCTCGCCGGGCTCCTTCTGTTCGACACGCCGCTCGAGTACCGCCTCGACTGCGACCGACGCGCGGGGCTCTGCACCTTTACGCAGCGGCTCATTTCGAAGACGCGGACGGGATCCGCGCCGCTCGCCTCTCTGCGGCAGGCCGAGATCCGGGTCTCGACCCCCCGGCGGGGCGCTCCCCGGATCAGCGTCTGGATCGTGGGAATCGGAGGCCCCTTTTTCGTCGCCGACTACGCCTTTCGAGCGCAGGCGGGCACGGATGCCGGGCGGATCGACGGATTCCTGCACGATGTGTCCGTGTCGACTCTCAGCGTGCGCCGAGACGGGCGGAAAACGTACCTTCTCGCGTGGGGATCGATCGCGGCGTGCGCGGCGCTGGTCGTCGTTCTCGGCCTCGTTCTGTTCGCGGGACAACGGCGCCCGCGAGGCTCCGGCGCGTGAGGCTGTGGCGCGGGCGGGCGGCGCTGTCGTCCCTTCTGGCGGGCGTGTTCCTCGTTCTTTTTGCCGCCCGAGGGGACCTGCGCACTCTGACGGACGCCCTGACGTCCTCGGGCGGCGCTCGTTCCCCCCGGGCCCTCCCGGCGGCGTATGGGGAGCTCCTCGAAAAGTCGGCCCGACTCGTTCCGCGCGATGCCGCTGTTCTCTACTCGAGCCGCGTCCGTGCCGAGGATCTTGATCCGGACAGCCGGCGGTTCGCCTCAAACGGAAGGCCCCGGCCGGACGCCGACGAATGGAAGGAGTTCGCCCGCTATACCCTCGCGCCACGGACGGTCTACGCGCGCGGCCCGTTCGAGCCACCTCTTCCGGGGGACCGTCCGGCGCCGCGGCACCTGCTTCTTCTCGGCGGAACGCTTCGGCATCCGGACTTCGATGCGCTTTTCGAAAATGCCGCGGGCGGGCTCTATGTCCGGCGTTCGCCATGAGCGGTCTGCTTCTCTCGATCGCCTTCGCGCTCGCGACGGAGGCGGCGGGAAGCCTGGCCCTGCGACCCGTCCGGCAGGGAATGCGCGGGAGCCTTTCCGCGTCGCTGCTGGCGGGGCTCGGGTGCCAGATCGCGGCGGCACCTGCGCTCCTCCTGATTCCGAGGGAGGCGGGCGCGCGCACGATCGTCTATTGGGCGCTCGCGGCGGCAGCCCTTCTGGCCCGGTGGATCCGCGTACCCGTCCGCGGCGTCCGCGCGCCGTCGCCGCCGTCGCCGCCGTCATTGTTCGCGCGCCGGGGAATCCCGGCGGCGCTCCTTTTCCTCGGCGGGCTGGCCGAGCTGCGGAGACTTTACGCGTGGCCGCTCGACACCATCGACTTCCGGACGATGTACGGCCTCAGGGCGCGCTACCTTTTTCTTTCGGGCGACGGATTGATCTCCCTCTTCGATCGGTACCGCACACCGTGGCATGGCTTTTACCCGCCGGGACTGCCCCTGCTTTACACCTCCGCCGCGGTGGCATTCGGCCGCTTCGACGAAAGGCTGCTTGCGATCGTGCCGGCGCTCGCGGCCGTCCTCCTCCTGGTCGCCGTGTTCGATCTCCTCGTCGCGCTCGACGTTTCGCTCCTCCCCGCGAGCCTCTGGGCGGCCGTCGTGGCGATCTCGCCCGGTCTCTGGGCGTCCACGGAGGCGGGACACGCGGAAGTGCCCCTCGCCGCGGCGCTCGTCGTCGCCGTTTCATCCCTTCTTCAGCCCGCGCGCCGGGAAAACGACGCGGCGCTGAGGCTCGCGGCCGCTCTCTGCGGCCTGTTTAAAAACGAGGGATTCATTCTCGCCGTTCTCCTGCTCGGCGCGGATCTGATGCGGAATCACCGGGCCGGCATCGCGGGACGGATCCGGGGCCATCTGGCGGCGCTGGCTCCCGGAGCGCTGTGGACGGCGGCCGCCGCGCTCGCTGGATTTCCGAAAGATACGGGACCGGTCCTTCTGCCCCCTTCGTCCTGGGGGCCCGCGCTCTCCCGACTGCCGGGAATGCTGGAGGTCCTGGGAAGCGTGGCGGTGCATTCGGTGAGCGGGCCATTCCTCCTGTGTCTGCCCATCGCGGTGGCCCTAGCGGTCACCCGCCGGGGGGACGCGCTCCTCCAGCGTGGCGCGGCGGTTGCGGCCGTGCTCCTCCTGCAGCTCGTCGCGATTTTCTACGCCTACCTGGTGACTCCGTACCACGTGATCTGGCTGATGTGGGTCTCGATCGAGCGGATCCTCGCGCCGCTCGCCCTTGCGGAGATTCTCGTGCTCGCTTCGCTGGCCGGGAGGGAATCGGATCGCGCGTCGGAAATCCGCGAGGTTGATCCGATCTCCCCCGGTGCCTGACGCTCGCGACTCTTCCGCGGCTCAAATCGGAGAAAGCCGGTGCGACCGCTATGCTCCGGCGACAGCCGCCACCGGGAACGCGGCGAGGAGGATTCATGGGACTGCTCCGGATCGCCCTTTTCGTACTCGCGGCCGCGCCCGGAACCGCTCATGCGGCGGACCAGGTGAGGGAAGCGGAAACCGCCTTCGCCAGGGCATTCACCGATCGCGATCAGGCCAGATTTTTCTCCTTCGTGGCGGAGGACGCGACCTTTCTCAGCCCGAAAAAGACGATGAGCGGAAAGGCCCAGGTGATGCAGACCTGGACGCAGTTCTTCGGCGGCCGCGAAGCGCCGTTTCGCTGGCAGCCCGAGCGGGTCGTGATCAATGGCGCCGGAGACATCGCGCTGTCGACGGGACCGGTGTTCGACGCCGCGGGCAGGCACACGGGAGACTTTTCCTCCGTCTGGCGGAAACAGAAGGATGGAATGTGGAAGGTCATTTTCGACGGTCCGGGCGCTCCGGTATGCCCTGCGGCCGCCGACCCGAAGTAAGAGCTCGCCGACGGCATCTGCCGGGTTCGCGCCCGCGAACAGGGGGGTGACCGGCGTTACCGGCCCGTCTTGCGCTTTTTTGCGGAGGGCTTCGCCCCGGGCTTTTCCGACTCTACTTTTTTCGCGGGGCTTGCCGTCGCGGCCGCCTGTTCGGCGGCCTTCTCCGCGAGTTTGGCCAGGTTGACGGCGATCTGCCGGGACTCTCCGCCGGCGCTCCCGAGCTCTCCCGCGGGCGCGGTCTCGCGCTTCTCGAGGACCCACTCGAGGGCGTACACCATCGCGGCGCCTTCTCCGATATAAAAACCGGAGAGCTCCTTCACGCGGTCCCGAAGAGCAGTCACCTGGGTCTTGATCTCGCGCTCGGTTTTCACGGTGGTACCCTCCCGCGGAGCATATCGGCTGTCCGTTTTTCTTATTGCGGGAGTGCCGTGTGACCTGGCTCGCCTGGGCTTTCCTGTCCGCTCTCTTCGCAGGCCTGACCGCCGTCCTGGCGAAGGTCGGCGTCAAGGACGTCGACTCCAACCTGGCGACGGCAATCCGGACCGTCGTCATCCTGGTCTTCGCCTGGGCCGTGGCACTCTTTCGCACACACCAGCCCCTCTCGACGGTGCCCTCGAGGACATGGCTGTTCCTCGTGCTCTCCGGCCTGGCGACCGGCGCCTCGTGGCTCTGCTACTTCCGCGCGTTGCAGCTCGGGGACGTCTCGAAGGTCGCCCCGATCGACAAGCTCTCTGTGGTCGTGGCGATAGCTCTCGCGGCGCTCTTCCTGCATGAGCGGCTCACCTGGCAGAACTGGGTCGGCGGGGCGCTCATCGTCTCCGGGACAATCGTGCTCGCTTTCGGTTAGCGGCCCGGCCAGCGGGCTCCCGGACCGCCGCCTCGCGGGTGCGCTCTTTCCGTCACCGGCCCCGGGCTCGGATCCGATTCCCTTCTCCCCTCGTGCGCGGCTCGACATCGGAAGAGGCCCGAACCCGGCCCGGCATTCCTCCGCGCCGATCTGCCGTGGACGGGCGGCGCGTTTTGATTCCGGACGAGGTCTCCAACAGGGCCAGTCCGGAGACCACGCCATGTTCGTGTCGTCGTCTTTCGGCGTGTGAGCTCCACGCACGGCTATGTGCCGTTCGTCGGCTCCGCGAGCGCGTCGCGCCGTCCCGCCGGACCAGAATCCCTCGGCTCGAGCGCGAGGGATCTCCAGACTGGTCTCTTCCCGCCGAGGACCCGGACGCGACTCTGCAAGAGCAGACCGAACTAGTCTCTCGCGATGATGACGCCGAGAATCACCCCGACGACCACTCCAATGCCGAGGGAAGTCAAGGCGGCCGTCATCGGCTCGCTCTGGACGAATTGACCGATACCGGACGTCGCGTCAGACCAGGTCTCCTCGGCTCGGCTCCCGATTTCTCGCCCCTTTTCGCGGGCGCTCTTCAGAATTCCTTCCGAGTCCTTCTCGAGCCGCGCGGCTTCCCCGTCGGGCCCAAGCAGGCCTGAAGCCGGGCCCCGGTAACCCTGGGGTTCGGGAGTCGTGAGCAGGCTGGATTTCGAGTCAGGGGAGGTTTTTTTGTCGGCGTTCTCGCCAGCAGGCTGGAGAGGGGACATCCCCGGGGGATTCTTGCCGATGGGTTCCATTTTTCATCCTTTCGTCGGAAAAGGGCGTTCGGGCAATCACGTTTTGAGTTTTGTGGCGTTGAATCACATCCGACTCGCCACTTGAGGAGCAACGGACATGCCGTCCGACGGGTTGAGTTCAACGGCGATGAGCGGCGAGGCGCAGGCGGCGGCGAAAGCTCGGAGGGAGGAGCTCGGGCAGTGGCGGCGAGAGAATCGGCGGCTGAAGCTGGACCGGTTGATTCTGGCAAAAGCCGCGGCCTGGTTTGCTCGGGAGACCTCACTTCGTCTACGGCGCGGCGACCGATGAAAGGCGCCTGGTCGGAAAACGGCTGTGATGCCCGCACTGGAAGGAACCGCCCGGGAGGGTGCCGGAATCTATTTCCTGTGCCCGGACCAGTGCAGGTGGA
>JBDUBI010000190.1:0-18186 GCA_040004225.1 Acidobacteriota bacterium | reverse complement strand
AACAGATTCGGAATCGCGATCGCCGCCAGGATCCCGATGATCGCGATGACGATCAAGAGCTCGATCAGGGTAAAACCAGATTCCCGCTTCTTCATGGATGCTCCGTTTCTTTCAGACGTTGTTACGTTCCCAGTGGAATAGCAATCGCGGGGCCACAGGGAGTCCGAATCTAAGTCGTTTAGTTAGAACGATTGGGTGTGTACTGGAGGCCGAGTCCCGCCGCAAACTGTCAGCGCCCCGGCTCCGGTGGTGACATTTTTTTGCGGGGCGTGAAGGCGAACTCTTCCAGGACCTCATCGAAGAGGAGAACGCCGTTCAGGTAGTCCCGAAGGTAGATCCTTTCGTCGTTTCCGTGGCGGCGCGCCATGTCGGTGATGTTCATGGGGATCGGGGAATACCCGTAGGCGGCGAAATTTTCGCGCCGGAAGTGGTTCGACGTCGTCACACCCCCGAACATCGGCATCGGGCCGAAGGGGGTTCCCGGATAGCGGTCGGCGGTCACCCGACGAAGCAGCCGCGTGAAGGGAGTCGGGTACGGGCTCGCGATGGTGGCGCCGCTCGAAAAATCGGTCACGATCTCGATTCCGCGGTCCCGCGCCTCGCGCTTCATCGACTCGAGGTACGGGTCCGGCGCGATCCCGGGAGGGGTCGAGACCACGACGTAGTCGCGCATGCGCGGGGGCCGGGTCGCGGGGTACGGGTATATCTCCGACCAGTGCACGCGGGACTCTAAAAAACTGCCGTACCGGTCCGGAAGCATCGCGAGCTCCTTCGGGTCGCGCCGCACGCGATCCAGGTGCCGCAGCGGGTCTGTGTATGGATGGGACAGGTGATTGGCCAGGATCTGAAAGGCTTCCTCCACGTGGGGGTGCGGGGCTGCCACGGGATCGCCGGGCAATTTCGCCCGGCTCTTCGCCAGCTGCTCGAGCGGATCCCTGGAGGCTGCCTGGAACTGCAGGAGCCCGTAGCCGGCCTGCACGGTTTCCAGGCCCCAGTACCGCACGTCTCGCAGAATCATCTCGTTCGTGCCGCCCTCGTTCAAGACCGCCGCGACACCCGAAAACCAGTCGCGCCGATTCTGCAGGAGCCATCGGCTTCCCCACTTCTGCCCGCCCTCCTCGTCGGCCTCTCCCAGAAAGAGGATGTCGGATTCCGGCACGATCCCGTGCCGTTTCAGATGCCGGATCGCGAGAGCCTGGACGAGTCCGAGAGACTTCATGTCGAACGTCCCGCGGCCGTAGAGAAACCCCTGCTGGATCTTTCCCTCGAAGGGCGGGGCGTCTTTCCACCCGGACGGGTACACGTCGGCGACGTCCACGTGATTCAGCAGGAGGAGGGCGCCCTCGCGGCTCTTGCCCGGCAGGCGCGCCAGGATGTTGCACCGCCCCGGGGCCGGGCACACGATCTCGGTGGCAATGTCGTCGCATTCGAAGAAGCGGCGCAGGAACTCGACACCCTCCCGCTCCCCCTTGTCCGCCGTCGTCTCGATTCGAATGTAGTCGCGGAGAAGCCGGACGGGCTCCTCCCGCAGCCACTCTTCGGCGGGGCGCTTCAAATCGGCCGCCATGGCGCGGGTGAGCGCGGGCGGCGCGGTCTTCCGGCAGGCCGGGCCGGCGACGGCCGCCGCCGCTGCGCCGGCGAAGAGCAGGGCCAGAAACCGGCGAGCGCTCATGCCGCTTCCTTTCGCCGGCGGGAAAGCGCGAAGACGGCCCCGATCCCCAGGAGGAAGAGCGGAGGGCCCCATCGGGAGGCCTCCCATCCCGGAAGTCGTTCCCGCCAGTCCAGTCGGTGCGCACCCGCGGGGACGCGAACCGCCGAAAACGCGACGTCCGCCGGAAATACGTCCACGGGATTCCCGTCCACGGAGACGGTGCGAAAAGGGAAGAAGCCGCGGACGACGAAGAGCCAGGCGGGGTCGGAAGACTGCGTGGCGGCGGTCAGTCTCTCGGGAGTGTTTTCCAGGATCCGAACGGTTCCCGCGCGGGCCCTCCCTCTGCCCGTCCGTCCCGCCTCGACCACGATTTCCCCCGGCGCCAGCCGTCCGAGAACCGGAAGCGCCGAAACGCCGCTGTCGGCTTCGAACCACGCCTCTGCCAGCCGCACCATCGGATACGGACGGTCATGCTCGTCCCACAACTGAAGCGAGTCTCCGCCGACCGGCCGGTATCCGGCAAAAGCCCGCTGATCGCGGTACCGGATGGCCCAGCGGAGCCCCAGGCCTCCCCAGAAATTGGTCGAGTCCGCGTAGCTGGCGGCGATCGCCGCCGTCTGCCGGAGCGTTTCCAGCCGGGAGAGGTCGCCGCCGTCGAAGTCGTAGTTCAGAATCGTGCCCCGTCCCCACAGGCTGTGCGCGTAGTGGTCCCAGTTGCGCCGGTAGTTCGGGTCGACGGCGGAATTGCCGGCCTCGATGTCGGACGGCTTCTGATAGGCCGCCTCGCTCAGGGTCGCGAACATCCGTCCCGGGTCCCGCTTCGAAAGCCACCGGTCGAAAGGGGTGGGGGCCAGAAGATCTTCCTGTCGTGTGGTGAGCGCGATGCGCCGCGTCCCCAGAATCGGCACGGCGGTGAGCAGGAACAACGCGGCGGCGAGGCCCGCCCGGGGACGCCGCGCCGCTTCGAGGCCGATCAGAGTGGCCATCCAGAGCAGACCGCCCTCCGCCAGCGCCGCCGGGATGTGCGCGGCGGCAACCGGCGCGAACCGGCTCTCGGCGCCGACGGCGGCCGCCGCCAGCCGACCGGCCGGGACTGGCGACAGAGCCGTCGCCAGGGCGGCCAGGGCGAGGCCGGCGCCTACCCCGAGGACCCAGCGCCCCGCGCGGGCACCCGCGCGATACTCGTCGAAAGCGGCGGCCGCCAGGACCGCGAGGGCCAGAACGATCCCGACGGCAAACTTCTCGGGATACCGGAGCGGCAGCGGCGAAGCGACCTGGTTCCATTTCGCCGGCCAGAGGCTCGGGGGGACGGCGATTGCCAGCGTCACGACGACGAGAGCCTTCGCGAACCGGACACCCGGCTTCCTGGAACGGCGCAGGCGGATCAGCGCGATGAAAGCGAGCGCACCGGGGTAAAGGCTGGCAAAGAACCCGATCTGCTTGTTGCGGAAGACGGGCCAGCCCCAGACAAAGTGAGGATCGACCTCCCACGTGTTCCCGAAGGGAAATGGAACGATGAGTTCCAGGAGGCGAAAGGGGGAGATCGAGTAGAGGAAGACCTCGCCGAGCTTCATGCCGAGCACGCTGCGGTTCGTGAAGGGAATCCAGAGGGCCGCGGCCACGATCTGGGGAGCCGCCAGGAGACCCCCGAGGAAAAGACCCGCCCCCACGGCGGAGAGCCCGGCCTTCTGGCCGGAAAGGTCGGTCTCGAAAGCGAGCCAGAGGGCGCAGCAGAGCAGGATCAGCACGGAGCTGAAGACGTCGCCGATCGAGAACGCGATCCCGAAGAGGAGGGAGAGGAGGAGGACGCGCGCCGCCCAGCCGCCGCCGCGCCGGAGCGCCCACAGGAACCAGGGGAGGATCGCCATGCCCGGCTGGATGTTCGTGAAGATGACTTCCGACACCATGACGCCGGAGAGCGCGTAGGTGACGGCGCCGATCCACGCGGCCCCCGCCGACATGCCGAGGCCGTGGAGGAGCAGGATCATGCCGGCGGCGGCGATCAGATGGTGCAGGACGGGATAGATCCGCATCGCGACGGGAAAAGGGAGAACGGAGAGGAGCGGGCGCACGGGGTACAGCGCGCCCGCGTTCGGATTGCCGAGGAGAGGCCGTCCCCCGGAGATGTCGGAAAACCAGACCGGCACGCGTCCCCGGGACCAGGCGCCGTGGATCGCGTGCTCGACCGGAAGGTGATAACCGGGCATGTCGCGGCCCGTGAAGTTGCGGTGGCGGAAGAGGGGGTCCGCGTAAACGAGCAGAAGAAGGAGTGCGAAACCGGAGACGAGAACCGCGCGAGGAAAGCGCGGAGACGCTCCGGATATCTCGAGATTCTCCGATTTCACTCAGGCCGCTGAAGAAAGGGCGCGGGCGGCGTGCTCCGCTCGTTCACTTTGCGTCCGTGGTCAACGCTCGACTCCGTGCGGCAACCGGTGCCGCGCCCTGCCCGCGGGAAAATGCCCGCTGCCGGGCCCTCACCCGCCCTGTCGATTTTTCAGTCACCCTGGTTGAGGGTTAGCATAGAGGATCGAAGAGGAAAGGCCAAGCGAAGCGGCGGCCACGCGCGCCGGGATCGCCGTGTTCGCGGTCGCGGGAGTGGCGGCGGCCGCGCGGCTGTGGCTCCTTCTTGCGCGGCCTCTGTGGCACGACGAGCTTTTCACCCTGTGGGCCGCGAGACTCTCCCTCCCCGCGCTGATCGACGCTCTCCGCCGCGACTCCGGGCCGCCCCTCTTCTACCTCCTCGAAAAACCCGTCGTGTGGCTGGCCGAAACGCTCCGGCTTTCCGACACGCTCGCGCGGGTGCCCTCGTGGATTGCCGCTGCCGCCGTCGGCGCCTGCGCGATGTCCCTTCCGCCCGGGCCGTCCCGCCGCCGATTCGCGCTTCTCTGCGCGGCCGCCCCTCTCCTCCTCCTCTACGGCGCGGAGGCTCGCGCGTATGCGCTGCTCGCGCTGCTCGATCTCGTCGTCTTTCTCCTGCTCCTCCGCGGCACCGAAACTTCCGCGCGGCTTGCGATCGGCGGAGCCGCCGCCGCCGCCGCGCTCGCGACCCATTCGCTGGCGATTGTCTTCCTGGGAGCGGCCGTCGTGGTAGCCCTGGCGCGCCGGCGGTGGCGTTCCGCCGCCGCTCTCGGGGCCGCCGGGGCTCTCTTCGCGCCGTGGGTCCCCGTGCTCCTCCGACAGCCGCCCGAGGCGACCGCCTGGATTCGAGAATCCCCCCTCGTCTCGGCGGGCGGGTTCCTCTCGGCACTCGGCGGCGCCGGCCGGCTTCCGCCGAACTTCGGCACGGCGTTGCCCTGGCCGATCGTCTTCGCTGGCGCGCTGGCTGCGGCCGCGGCGGCGGCCTTTACGCTCTCCTCGGGCGAACCGGACGCGCGGGCCGCCGCCGGCGCCGCGCTGCTGACACTGGCCGGCGTCGCGGCGCTCTCGTTCGTCCGACCGGCCGCGTTTGCGGGCCGCACCGAGATGGCGGTCCTCGCCGTGTGGCTGTGGGCCGTGGCTGCGGCCGGGGTCCGCAGCCGGCCGGCCCGGAGGTGCGCCGTCGCGGTGCTCGCCGTCAGCGCGATCTCGACCGCGCTCGTTCTCTCGACCGCGCCTCCGCGGTCTCCCTACGCGGACGCCGTCGCGGCGCTCGCGCCGGGGCTGCGGCAAGGCGACGGCGTCGTCGCCGGAGCCGGGTTCTATCTTCCCGCGCGTCTCTCGGCGGATCGCGGGAACCTCCCCGGCGCCTTAGCCGGCTATCCCTCCGAAATGGCGCTCCATCCCGGCTGGTTCACGCCCCGCGCGCCGACCGACGCCGACGTGGCGGCTCTCGAAAGGACGATCTCGCAGACTCCGCCCGGCCGGCGGACGTACCTGCTCCTGCACCCCTATCAGGAGAGCCCGGGCCTCGCCCGGATGCTCGCCGCGCACGGGACCGCCCGGGTCGTGGCGAGGATGCCGGAGGCTCTGTTGATTCTTTTCGTGACCCGGTAGGGTTCAGGCGTCAGGCGTCGGGCGTCAGGCGTCAGGCGTCAGGCGTCAGACGGAGACGGAGACGCCAGCCATCGGGGCGCCGGGCTGTGGACGCCCTTCGCCCTTCGCCCTTCGCCCTTCGCCCTTCGCCTAATCCTTACGCGCGATCGCGAGCAGCGACAGTCCATACGCGGGCGGCGATTTTTCCTCGCGCCGGAGCAGAGGCAGGATGAGAGAGAAGGCCCGAAGCTGCGCGCGCGGGAGGACCCGGCGCTTCAAGACCCGCCCGTTCAGCCACCAGCCGAAGACGCCCGGGCGGTTGACGAACCGGGAATCCTCGAGGGTGAATCCGGCCCGGAGAAGCTTGGCCTCGAGGTCCGCCTTTTCGTAGCGGCGAAAGTGAAGCAGATGTTCGTCGAGGGTCCCGTAGATCCGCTGAAGCGCGGGAACCAGGAGGGCCAGCCGCCCGCCGGGCTTCAAGAGCGCATGCATGTCCGAGAGAGTGGCGTCGTCCTGCTCGATGTGCTCGAGGACGTTGCAGCACACGATCGTGTCGATCCGGAGGTCCGCAAGCTCCTGGCGCACCGCGGGAGCGAGAGGAAACTCGTAGGAAGCGACCCGGACGCGCGGCTCCCCGCGAAAGACCCCCTTCAGATATTCGACGGCGACAGGATCGAGATCCGACGCGACGACGAGCTCCGGCGGAGTGTCGCCGTTCTCCGCGATGTGGCGGGTCAGGTTGCCGAACCCCGCTCCGATCTCGAGCACCCGGCGGCCGAGAGCGCCTCGAAACCGGTCCACGATCCATCGGTTGTAGGGCTCGAGCTTCGCCATCCTCGCAAGAGTCACGTGCCCGACGTTGCTCGTCTCCTCCGTCTCCCGCACGCCGTGCCGCACGATGGTGGCGAGGGCGGAGAAGCCGTCTTTCCACCCGATCTTCTTGCCTTCCTCGTAAGTCCGCCCGTAGTACGAGATCGGCACTTCGTAGATCCGGTACCCGCGCCGGGCGACCTTCGCCGTGATCTCGGGCTCGATTCCGAACCGGCGCGATTCGATCGAGATCGACTGGATGACCTCGCGGCGGAACATCTTGTAACAGGTCTCCATGTCGGTCAGGTTCAGGTTCGTGAACATGTTCGACGCAAGCGTGAGCATCCGGTTCCCGATCGTGTGCCAGAAGTACAGGACCCGCCGCTCGCCGCCTCCGAGAAACCGCGACCCGTAAACGACGTCCGCATGCCCCTCCTCGATCGGGCGCAGGAGCCTCGGAAGCTCGCGCGGGTCGTACTCGAGGTCGGCATCCTGAACGACGACGACGTCTCCCGTGGCCTTTTGAAAGCCGAGAGCGACCGCGGCGCCCTTTCCCTGATTCTCGGGCTGCAGGAAGACACGGACCCCGTCCCGGCCATCCATTTCGCGGAGCATGGCGCGGGTCCCGTCTGTCGATCCATCGTCGACGATCAGGATCTCCTTCTCGAGTGGCACCGCCTGGACCTGCCGCACGAGCTCCCGGATTGTCTTCGATTCGTTGTAGACCGGGATCACCACAGAGAGCTTCATGGGCTCGCGGTTCCTTTCGGTGGAAGCTCGTAGAGGTGGATCGAGTAGCCGACGCGTCCGACCAGTCGACCTCGCTGGGCGAGCTCCCGCCGGAGCCTCTCGAGTGCGCCCGACACCACCGGTACGCCATGATAAGCGTAAAACTCGGGGCCCACGGCCTCCTCGAAGGCGGAAATCGCGACGATCGGCCCCCGGACGACGGGCTCCGCGGCGAACTCGGGAACACCGAGGCGAAAGGGAACGTCGTCGCCGCCGAAATAGACGACGGTGGGCGCCTGCGCTTTCCGGCTCGCCAGCTCCGACGACAGTCTTTTGAGATCCAGGCCCCAATCGACGTTCGAGTCGGAAAGGATTCTGCGGCCGCTTTCAGGTCCTCCCGCCAGAGCGTTGAAGTAGGAAAGCTCGTGCGGATGAATGCGCAGGATTTCCCCGGCGGACAGCAGCGGCAGCACCACGAGCGCTGCGGCCGCCGGACGGAAGCCGCCGCGCCGCGCCCGGGCCAGCACCCCCGCCGCCGCCAGCGCCAGAAAGGGGTACACCGGCAGCATGTGGCGGATGCCGATGTTGTAGCTCGCTCCCATCGAAGCCAGGAAGAGGACCGCGGGCGGAAGCAGGAAGAGCCGGGCCTCGCGCCGCGCCTCGGGGTCGCGTGCCAGCGCGGTCAACACGATCGCGGCGGCCGCCAGGAAAGCGAGGGTGCTCTTGAGCAAAAAGGCGACGAAGAAGTAGGACGGAAAGCCGTGGACCGACACGCGGCCGAAGAGGAAGTTGACGCCGCCACCCTCCGCGTTCTGGCGGAACACCGACGCCAGTCCCCCCGCGTAGTGCCCGAGGGGCGGGCAAATCCGGGCGAGCTTCTCGATTGCGTCGGAGAGCCCGGGCGCGCCGCGGAGGGCGACCATCTCGTGTATCACCTGCCGCTGCTCGGCCGGGTCCATGCGCCACGACGCCGCCGCATACACACCGATGAGAACCGCCAGCGCGATCCCTCCCACCGCGGCGAGCCTCCCGCAGAGTCGGACCGCCTCGCTTCCGGCGCGCGCAGAGCCCCGAAGCGCCAGCAGCCCCTGAAGCAGCAGGATGGGGCCGAGGTAGACCGCGGAAAACTTCGTCGCGAGCGCGAGGCCGAGGACGACGCCCGCGACGGCGAGGCGCGCGGGCGTGCGGCTTCGTTGCGCGGCCTCGAAGGCAAGCACCGCGCCGACGAACGCGAGCGCGGCGCCGAGGTCCGTGTGCACGACGCCCGCGTGCGCGACGAAGTTGGGGTCGAACGCGAGGAGCGCCACCGCGAACAGGGCGGAGGCGCCCCCCCAGCGGGAGTGCGCCGCGCCGTAGACGACGGCGAGGAGCATCGCGAGGACGAGCAGAAAGGGCGCGCGCGCGGCGGCGGCGATCGCGTCCGGCGAAACCGGCCCCTCGAAAAGAAACGCGTGGCCCCAGGAGGAGAACGCGAGGCCGAGGGGGACCCGGGCGGGAGGCGCGGCCACGGGGACCGCGAGCAGGCCGAGACCGGCGAGCTCCTTCATGAGCGGGGGATGCTCGATGTTGACGATCGCCGTCCGGGCAAACACCTGCAGGTAGCCGGCCAGGATGTGCACGGGCTCGTCGGCCGAGAGGGAGTCTTCCCGGGTGTGGTCGTGCACCAGGAGCAGCGAGAGGACGGCGGCGAGAGCCGCGGCTGCCGGAAAGAAAAAACGCTTCAACGCGCCGGGCGCCGCTCGAACCGGTGGCGCAGAAGGGCCGATAGCGCCGACGCGCCGTCGCGAAAGCGGATTTTCTTTCCCTCCGCGCGGGAGCGCGCGAAGTACGAGACGGGGACCTCGAACAGGCGGAAACCCGCTCGCGCGACCTTGACGGTAATCTCTGCATCCACGCCGAATCCCCGCTGCTCGAGGTCCAGGACGGGCAGGACCCGGCGGTGGAACGCCTTGTAGCAGGTGGCCATGTCCGTCAGGTTCAGGTCCGTCACGACATTCGAGATCAGGGTCAGGACGCGGTTCCCGACGGTGTGCCAGAAATTCTGCACGCGATTTTCCGCGCTTCCCCGGAAGCGGGAGCCGAACACCACGTCGGCGCGGCCCATCTCGATCGGGCGCAACAGGCTCGGGTACTCCGCCGGGTCGTATTCGAGGTCCGCGTCCTGGATGATCAGCATCTCGCCCTGGGCCTGCGCCAGCGCCGTCCTCAGCGCGGCGCCTTTCCCCTGGTTCGTTTCGTGAAGAATGACGCGCACGCCGGCGCGGCCGTCCCACCTCGCGAGCAGCTCCCTCGTCCCGTCCGTCGAGCCGTCGTCGACGACGAGAACTTCCTTTTCGACGGGAACGGCGCAGACGAGGCGCAGGACCTCGTCGATGGTGCGCGCCTCGTTGTAGACGGGCATCAGAACGGACAATTTCACGGTGTGGAGGAATGATAAGCGGTTGTCGCTGGTGCGTCGTCAGTTATCGGTTCCCGACGGCGACTTCAGACATCGTGCCCGCGTGCGCTCCGCATCCCTCGAACCAGCCTCCCGCATAATGAGCGCACATGAAGATTCGCCGCGACGTGGCGGTCGCCGCCGTTTTGGCGGCCGCCCTTCTCGGGTTCGGGCTGCGCCTGGCGACGCGGACGCAGCTCGCCGCCGGCACTCGCGTGCGCGCTCTCGGCTCCGATGACAATTACCACTTGCGCCGCGCGCGGTTTGCCGTGGCGCACTTTCCGCGGACGATCGTCTTCGATCCCCTGATGAACTTTCCCTCGGGAGGGGTCCCCATCTGGCCGCCCCTCTACGACCTGCTGCTGGCGGCGCCGTCGCGGGCGCTGCACGGGTCCGCGGCGGCTCCCGACGCCATCGAGCGCGAAGCGGCCTGGGTGCCTCCCGCGCTCGCCGCCGGGACGATCCTCGTCGCCGGCGCGATCGGTGCCGAGCTTTTCGGACCGGCCGGCGCGATCGTGTGCGCTTTTTTCCTCGCGGTGTGCCCGGGTCACATCCTCTGGACCCAGTACGGCCACACCGACCAGCACGCCGGCGAATCCTTCTTCGGCTCGCTCGCGCTTCTGCTGTTTCTCCGGGCCCGTTCGCCCGGTGAACGGGACACGCGCCGGGATGCCGTTCGCGAAGCGGCGGCGGGTGTCGCGCTGGCGGTCGCCGTGCTCGCCTGGCAGGGCGCAATCTACTGGGGCGCGATCTTCGCCCTGGCGCTCGCGCTCGACGCGGCCCGCACCCGCGGGAGCATCCTGCGGCCCGCCCTGCTCGTGCTCGCCCTTCCGGCGATTCTCGTCGGGGCGGCGACGGCGTTCTGGCTGGGCCCGTTCCGGCCGCCTCTGACCTACATTTCCTTCGGGTTTTTCCAGCCGCTTTTTCTCGCGGCTCTGGCGGGCGGAACCGTCGCGATCGATACGGCGCTCCGCGCCGCGCGACGTCAGATGAACTGGAGCAGCCGGGATGCCCTTCTTCGCGGTCTCGTCGTCGGCGCCGCGGCGGCGGAACTTCTCCCGAACGCGCCCGCCCTCCTGCTCGGACTGACGCGCGGCGTCGGGTACGTGCTCGGCACGACGAACGAAGTCTCGGGCTCGTCCGGCTACGTCTCTTACCCAAGGAACTGGTTGAAAGGGATCTTCGAGGCACGTCCGCTGTTCGCCGACGGCCCGGGCCTCGCCTGGAAGGATCTCTCCGCCGCATTTTTCCTGTCTCCGGTCATCGCGGCGGTCTGGGCACGGAGGTACGTCCGCGGAGAGAGCCCCGGCCGGCACGCGGCTCTGGGCGTCTGGGCCGCCGTGACGCTTCTGCTCGCGGTCTCGCAGCGGTTGAACGTCTACTACGCGGCGCTTCTCGCCGCCGTCGTTCTCGTGGAGGTCGCCCGCTGGGCGAAACGGCGGATCGGGGGGCTTCCCGTCCGGCAGGCGGCGGTCTATCTCCTCGCCGTTCTCCTTCTCTCGCAGCCGATGTACTTCGGGCTCGTCTCTGAACTGAGGGCGGTCCGGGTGCCGGGCTCGGACCTCTTCGCGACGCTCGAGTGGATGCGCCGGGAGCTGCCGCATCCCGTCGGCGCGTACGACTCGCGCCTTCTGGACACACGGAGCCCCGGGGACCTGACGCGGGTTTCCTCGGTCCTCGCGCCCTGGTCCCTCGGACACCTCGTCCTGTACAACGCGGAACTGCCGGTCGTCGCGAACAACTTCGGCTACGGATTTCTCGACTCGATCCGCTTCTTCCTGGCCTCGACGGAGGCGGAAGCGCTCGCGCTGGCGCGGTCCCGCAGGGCGCGCTGGGTCCTGGCGACAGATCTGGTTCCCCGGATGAACGACTACGCCGGGTATCTCGGTCGCCGGCCTCTCATAGGCGGCCCTCCCACTGACGCCGTCCCGACCGCCGCGTACTTCGAGACGCTGCAGTCCCGCCTGTACGACTTCGACGGCGCGGGCGCCCGAATAGGCTCTCAGACCATCGCGCCCCTCGAATCTTTCCGCTTGAGATTTCACTCCGCATCCGCCATCCGCCGGGGCGGCCGGTGGATCCCACGCTGGAAGGTGTTCGAAGTCCTGCCTTAACGGCATCGGGGTCGGCTCCTCCGCGCCCCGTTCCTTGCGGGCAGCGCCTCAGGGGACCGATCGGACGTCGGCGTGCGGCCTGGCGCCAGTCGCGTGGGCGGCGCCCGCCATCCTTCTCGCAAGAATTCCTTCGCGGAACTGCCGTCCCTCCTTCGACGGCTCGGGCGCAACGGCCAGGGACGCGGCGAAGATCAGCAAACCTCCCGCGACGGCGAGGAGCGAGCGGCTCCGGGCGGGCCCTCCCGGGAGGACGGCGGCAAGGGCCGCCGCCGCCGCCGCGAGGGCGACTGCGAGCGCGATGGAAGCGGGGATCCCGGGCTGCGCGGGAGCCAGCCAGCCGTTCTTGAGGAACCAGAGAGAGCCCGTGCGCGGCGGCCACGCCAGCGCGAGCGGAAAGTAGGGCCACGCCAGCGCCTCGAGGGAATGCACGCCAATCGAGAATGCGGCCGTCCCCGCGAACAGCCAGCGAGACCCCGGGGAATCGAGGGCGCGGGCCACGGCGAGCGAGAGGAAAAAGAGAATCGGCACGAGGTAACGACTTCCGAGCGACCAGCCCCCGTGCCAGTTGGGGTAAGCGCAGATCGCGACGAAGAAGACGACGCACCCTGCCAGGCAGAACGCCCAGTCCGCGCGCTCTTCGCGGCTCCGCCGCCACTTCAGAAAGCCCGGCACCGCCCAGAGCAGAAACGGGGAAAACAGGAAGAGGCCTCGCGCCGGGTGAAACAGGAGACCGGCCGCGACGCGCGGGTCCGGCAGACGAAATCCGAACAGGCCATTTCCGGCGAGCTGCGAGAATTCCGGGAAGGCTTCGCGCGCCGAGGACAGGACGAAGGGAGAGCCGAAGCAGATCGCGTCGTACACCATCAGGGCCGCCAGCGGCAGGACCAGGCCGGCGGCGAAGAGTGCCCCGTTCCGGAATGCCCCATGCGCGGCCGCCCGGACGAGCAGAAGTCCCGCGAGAAGCGCGACGGGATACTCCGAGATCGCCGCCCAGCCCGCCAGAAATCCGGCCGCCCACAGGAGAGCCCCCACCCGGCGCGAGGCGGCCGCCGCCTCGGCCCGCCGGATGGCGTCCAGTGACAGAAAGAGAAGCGAGGCGGTCCACGCGTGGCTGAAGAACGAACGGCCATAAAAGAGCAATGGCGTGCCGAACGCGAGCGCCGCGACCACCAGGGACGCGGCGGCGGGATCCCTCGCCGCCAGGCGACGGCGGAGCCGTTCAAACGCCACGCAGCACACCGACGTGACGACGAGGATCCGCACGAGAACCCAGATCGGCGCAAAGGGCGAAGCGGGGCGCGGGAAGAGGGCCCTCAGAGCGCGGTAGACCGGCGTCGCCGCGAGCGCCAGCCCCGGCGCCTTGTTCGAATAAAAATGCCCGTCGGAGATCGACTTGTCCTCCGTCTGCCCGACGACGGGAAGCGCATCGTCGATCCGGAACGTGCCGGATTCGACCGCGGAGAAGACCGCGGCGTACCGGGACGCTTCGTTGGGATTGGCGAACGGCGGAAACTGCCCGGTGAAGCAGAGGGAAACCAGGAGAAACGCGCCGACGACGCCAGCCCCCGCGCGCCGCGCGAGGAGCTCGGAGACGGCAGCTCGCATGCCCCCATTATGAGCACGAGCCGCGTCCCGCGCGCAGGGCGGAAAGAGCGCGGCGATCGTATCTGGCGCGCGCGCCCCACGCGCGCCCGAATACGCCAAAAAAACTGCCCGTGCCGAGATCAAGCCACCCGTATCCCGGCGCGCGCACTCTACGCGCGCCCGGATACGCCCAGAGTCCGCCCGGACGGAGATCCAGCCGCGCGCCCCCGTCCGTCCGTGCCGCCAGAATTCTCCCGTAAACTCCCCGTCATGTCCCCGCGCTTCCGTACCGTCTCGACGGCTCTCGGCGTGGCCCTCCTGTTCGCTCTCCCGCTCCTGCCCGAGATCCTGGGATCCCGGGTCCTCGTTTTTCGCGACGCGCAGATCACGCACTGGCCCTGGCGCCGCGTCGCGATGGCGTCGCTCGACGCCGGCCGCGTCCCTTTCGTCAACCCGTTGGCCTCCGGAGGGGAGCCGCTGCTCGCCAATCCCAACGCGGTGCTTCTCTACCCGACCGTGCTCCTCGAGCGGCTCGTCTCGCCCGCGGCGGCCTTCAACCTTCACTACCTTCTGCATGTGCTCTGGGCGTTTCTGGGCGCGCGGCTCCTCGCGGCGCGGCTCGGAATCTCCCCGGGCGCCGCGCTTTTCGCGGGAGCGGCCTACGCGTTCTCCGGGATGATGCTTTCCTACGGTTCGGCGTTCTTCAACTCGAGCGCCTCGGCGGCGTGGCTGCCGTGGTGCGCCGCCGCGGTGCTCGGGGTGACCGCCGCCCGGTCGCCGGCGGAGACCGCCCGCGCGTCCGCGGCGACGGGCCTCGCCTTCGGGCTCCAACTGCTCGGGGGCGAGCCGGCTCTCTCGCTGCTCACCGGAATTTTTGCCGCGTTCCTGGCCTTGCTCGCGGTCGCGGGCGGCCCGGCCGGCCGGCTGCGCTCCCGGTTCCTCGCACTGGCCGCCGCGGCCGGCGGGGCGGTCCTCGTGGCGGTTTCATTTGCGGCCGCGCTGCTCCTGCCTCTTCGAGCGGTCTTCGCGCTCACCTATCGCGGCCAGCACCTCTATTCCGAGAAGGCGTTTGGAGCGGCGCCGTTTCTGCCGCTTCGCATCGTGGAGTGGCTCTTCCCGAGATTTGGCGGGGACCCTTCGACGTTTGGCAGCGGCACGAGCTGGATCCACCCCGCGGGCGTGCCGGACCTCGTCTACATCTGGTGCGTCACGTTTGGCGTCCTTCCGCTCCTCGCGATCGCCGCTGCGGGCCTTCGAAAAGATTTCTGGGACCGCCGGACGATCCCGTTCGCCGCGGCCGGGGTCACGACCTGGCTCTTCAGCCTCGGGTTGACCCTGCCGTTCTACCGGGTTCTGTTTTCCGTGGGGTTTCTGCGGCGGCTTCGGTACCCGATCAAGTTCTATCTCTTGACGACCCTCTGCGTCGCGCTCCTCGCGGGGTTCGCGGCAGACCGATTCCGCGGCGCCCGCGCGCGCCGGGGCGCCGCGGCTCTCTTCGCCGGCGTCCTTTTCCTCTACGCCGCGGCCTTCGCGCTCTCCGCTCCCGGCGGGTGGCTCGATCAACGCCTCTCCCCCCGCCTTCCGGGCGGCCTGCCCGGAGAGGGCATGCTCGCCGCCTTTCGCGGGTCCGTGCGCGGCGACGCGGTGTTCGGATCGGCAGCCGTTCTCCTCCTCGGGCTCATTTATTTTTCGCGGAAGCCCTCGCGGCCGGGTTTCGCGCTGGCCCTGCTGTGCACCGCGCTGGCTCTTCCCTGGGGGCTCCCGCTCTTCGTGTCGGCGAGCGCAAAAGACGTCGCCCGGCGCCCCGAGCTTCTGACGGCCGTCCACGGCTCCGGCCGGCTCTACGCCTCGCCCGACCTGCCGGCGCCGGACTTCGCGGCGCTGCCGGCGCGCCGGGGTCTACCGCGCTTCGAGCCGTACGCGCGCGCTCTCGCGCAGGAGCTCCTCCCTTCGACGGGACAGGCCTTCGGCCTCTCTTACATCTTCGACCGGGATCCAGACGGCTCCTATGGCTGGTTCAACCGCCTCTCCGAGGAAGCCGCGCGAGCGTCGACCCCCGCGGAGAGAAGCCGTCTCCTGCGGGTCGCAGGCGCGCGCTGGGCGCTCGCGGCGCCTGAAGAGAAATTTCCGCTCTTCCATCCGGTGACGGGTGTGGTGGTCGCGGGCCGCCACCTCGTCCTGCACGCGGCCGATTCCCCGCTCTCCGAAGTGCGGTGGGCGTCGCGAACGGTCCGCCGGCCCTCTCTCTCCGCCGCGCTCGCGCTCATCCGGTCCGATGCTTTCGACCCGGAAACGGAGATTGTTCTGCCGGGCCCGGCCGGCGGCACCCCGTCCGGCGCCGGAGGCGCAGCGGCTTTGTCGGTTGCCGGGCTGTCGGCGGACCGTGCGGCCGGAGCGGTCGACGCCGCCGCGGCCGGGCACGTGATCTTCTCCCGCACGTACTTTGGCGCCTGGGGAGCGCGGGTGGACGGAGCTCCGGCGCGCGTTCTCGTCGCGAACGCGCGGGACCTCGCCGTCGCCATTCCCGAGGGACGGCACACGTTCGAGTTCGTGTGGAATCGCGAGCCGTTCCACCGGGGAGTTCTGGCGCAGGGGGCCGCGCTTCTGGTGGCGATGGGCGTCGGCCTCTCGACCGCGCGGCCGCGGTCGAGAACGGGACGCGGAGCCGCGGGAGTTTGAACCGGCCTCGCTACATCAGAGCCGAATCGCCGCGGAGCTCGCCGTTGCCTCTTCGGCGATCTCCCACAGCTTCGCGGCCGCGACGTCGTCCTGCGAGGCGGCGGAGGGCTCGGCCTCCCGGAGCTTGTCGAAGTATCGCCCGCTCACCCTCGAAAGCTCCGGTGCGGAAGCGAGGCGTATGACCGGCCGGGCACCGACCTCCGCCGAAGGCAGAACCCGCTCGAGAAGCCACCGGGCCGCCGCGGGAGCGGAGCGCCAGATGTTCGTCGCGATGCCGCCGGGATGGACCGCGTTCACCGCGAGGGACGGCTCCCTTCGCGCCAGCTCGCGGGTGAAGAGGTTCAACGCCAGCTTTGAGTTCGCGTAAGCGCGGAAGGTCGCGAATCCCTGCTCGAGCTCCAGGTTGTCCCACACGAGCCGTCCCGACCGGTGGCCGACCGAGCTGACGTTGACGACGCGCGGGGCCGCCGCGGCGCGCAGGGCGGGAAGCAGCCGGCGCGTCAACAGAAACGGGCCGAGGAAGTTGGTGGCCCAGGTGAGCTCGTGCCCGTCGGGAGACAGCTCTCTGCGGCGGGAGGCCATCCCGGCGTTGTTGACGAGAACGTCCAAAACCGGATGGCGTTCGAGAAGCTCCGCCGCCGCGCGTTTGATCGAGGTGAAGGAAGCCATGTCGACCGTCAGGAGCTCCGCGCGATCCCCTCGCGCCCGGATCCCGTCGACCACGGCCTGGCCTCGAGATTTCTCGCGCGCGCCCACGACGGCGACCGCGCCCATCCGCGCGAGCGCTCGCGCCGTTTCGAGTCCGATGCCCGACGTGGCACCGGTGACGAGGATGCTTTTCCCGGTCAAATCGATCTGCGTGCTCAAGAGCCTCCTCCCGGGCCGTTCTGGTACGGCGCGTCTGTTAGCATTTTCCTTCAACGAAGGGGGGATCCCCTGATGTGGCAAACGATCCGGGCGGGATCGGGAGTGTCGCGTCCCGCCGGGCTGCTGACTCTTCTGGCATTTTTCGCTTCCGGCGGATCTCCCGCAGGGACGACGCCCTTCGTCCCCGCCCGGGTCATTTCGCTCGGTGCCGACCACCAGCCGGGAGCGCTCGCCTCAGGGGACTTCAACCGCGACGGCAGGCTCGACCTCGTCGTCGGAAGCTCCGGATCGGACGACCTGATCGTGTTCCTGGGCGACGGGCGCGGCGGGCTCGTCCGCGCGGGAACGTTCGCGGCGGGGCCGCAGCCGACGGAGATCGCGGTCGCCGATTTCGACCGGGACGGGCGTCTCGACCTCGCAGTCGCCAACCACGGAGCCCCCCTCGTCACGATTCTCCTCGGCGACGGCCGCGGGGGATTTCGGCCGGCTCCCGGCTCCCCGCTCCGCGTCCGGAGCAAGCCGCATCCGCACACGATCGGAGTCTGCGACACCGACCGGGATGGATTCGCGGATCTCGTCATCGACAGCTGGGGAGAGAACCGATTCACGCTTCTGCGCGGAAACGGAAAGGGCGGCTTCGCGACTCCCGGAATTTCGATCGAAGCGGGCCGCAAGCCGTACCGCAACCTGCGCCTGGCGGACCTCGACGGAGATGGCCGGTGCGATCTCGTGGCTCCCAATCTGGCAGGAAGGCATGTGACCGTTCTTTTGGGGGACGGGGCGGGACATTTCGCCGGATCCGCCAGGCCGCCGCTCGATGGCGGACCCTCTCCTTTTGCCGTAGACATCGCGGACGTGAATCACGACGGCCGGCCCGACATTCTGATCGCGAACTATTCCGGTCAGGGCACGGACCCTTCCGGCGACGGGCTCACCGCGCTCGTAAACGAGGGAGGCGGCCGGTTCCGGCTCGGCCCCCGGATCCCGACGGGCCGGGCGTCGGGGGACGTCGCGGGCGGCGACATCGACGGTGACGGGTTTGCGGACGCGGCGACCGCCAACCAGGTCGACGACACGCTGACGATCGCCTGGGGAGGGCCCGACGGGCTTTCTGCCTCCCGCATCGCGACGGTGCGCGTCGGCGGCCACCCGGAACGCGTCCTTCTGGCGGATTTCAACGGAGATCACAGGGCGGATGCCGTCACGGCCAACCCGGAGGACCACTCCATCTCGATCCTGCTGACGAAGTAAGCGGAAGTTCTCCCTCTTCCCGCGCCCGGGAGGGTTGGAAAGGAACCCACTCCCTCTCCCCGCGCCCGGGAGGGTTGGAAAGGAACCCACTCCCTCTCCCCGCGCCCGGGAGG
>JBDUBI010000173.1:0-18205 GCA_040004225.1 Acidobacteriota bacterium | reverse complement strand
CGTACGACCTTCCGATGGGCGCGGGTACGATGCATCCGGCCACCTTCCTGAAGGTGCTCGGCCCGGACCCGTGGCGATGCGCTTACGTGCAGCCTTCCCGCCGGCCGGCCGACGGCCGCTATGGCGAGAACCCGTTCCGGCTCGGCAAGCACCTGCAGCTCCAGGTCGTTCTGAAGCCTTCTCCCGAAGACGCTCAGGAGATGTACCTCCGAAGCCTGGAGAAGCTCGGCGTGACTCTCGCGGATCACGACATCCGGTTCGAAGAGGACAATTGGGAGTCGCCGACGCTCGGCGCCTGGGGAGTCGGCTGGCAGGTGCTGATGGATGGGATGGAGATCACCCAATTCACGTACTTTCAGCAGGCGGGCGGGATCGACCTCGCGCCCATCACCGCGGAGATCACTTACGGTCTCGAACGCATAGCGATGTTTTTAAACAAGCTGAACTCCGTCTTCGACGTGCCATGGAGCGCCGACACCAGCTACGGCCAGGTCCGGCGGGAGGACGAAGTCGAGCTCTCGAAATACGGGTTCGAGGTGGCGGACGCGGATCTCGCCGCCCTGCTTTTCGATCGGTACGAGGGGGAGGCGCGCCGGTGCCTCGCGGCCGACCTGGTCCTCCCGGCGTACGAGGCGACGCTCGCCTGCTCGCATGAGTTCAATCTTCTAGACGCGCGCGGGGCCGTCTCCGCAACGGACAGGGTGGGTCTGATCCGGCGCGTCCGCGATCTTGCCTGTGCGTGCGCCCGGGCCTGCGTCGCGCGTCGCGAGGGCCGCCTTGCCCCGGCGGCGGAGCCCGAGCCGGCCGCGGCGCGGTGAGAGCCCGCCCCTGTTTGACGCGCGAGACGGCCGCGAAGCGATGACGGATCGCGGTGATTCGGCGCGGCGATGCGCCCGCGGCGAGCCATGACGAAACCTGGACTTCCGGAGGACGCGGCCGTCGTCCGCGAGCCGGCGCAGACGTCGGGAACGCGCCGCGACTTCCTCCTCGAGATTCGAACCGAGGAGATCCCGGCGGCCGCCCTGGGTGCCGCGCGGCTCGACCTCCAGCGCCGCACATCGGAGGCCCTGTCCGCCGAGGGACTCGCGGCTCTCGAGGAGAGCTCGTTTGCGACGCCCCGGAGACTCATCCTCTGGCTGCGCGGGCTTCCGGACCGGCAGGAGGACCGCGCGTCCGAGGTGCTCGGGCCTCCCGCATCCGCCGCGTTCGGCGCCGACGGAAAACCCACGCGGGCCGCCGAGGGTTTCGCGAAGGCGCAGAAAGTGGATGTCTCGGCGCTCGTCGTGGTCGAGTCGCCCCGAGGTCCGACGGTCGCGGCCCGCCGGACCATTCCCGGCCGAGCCTGCGCGGATGTTCTCGCGGACATCGTGCCGCGCGCCGTTTCGGCGCTGTCCTTTCCGAAGACCATGCGCTGGGCTCGCGGTGAGAGCGTTTTCGTCCGGCCGGTCCGGGGTGTCCTGGCTCTCTACGGAGGAACCGTCGTCCCTCTGGAGCTTTTCGGCGTCCCTTCGAGCAACACGACCCGTGGCCATCGGATCCTCTCGGACCGAGTGATCACCGTCTCGAGCGCCGAAGACTACTTCGGGCAGCTGCGGGCGGCCCGCGTAGAGCCGGACGGCGAGGCCCGGCGCCTCACGATTCTGGAATCGGCGCGGGGAATGGCGAGCGGAGTCGGAGGGACCATCGAGCCCGACGCGGATCTCGTCGCGACCCTCGCCGATCTCGTCGAGTTCCCCGGCACTGTCCGGGGCTCGTTCTCGCCGGAGTTCCTGGACATCCCCGAGGAAATCACCACCACGGCAATGCGGACTCATCAGAAATACCTCCCGGTCCGCGGTCCGGCCGGGCTGTTGCCGCACTTCGTGGCCGTGATGGACAACGCAGAAGACAGGCGCGGCTTGATCGCGAAGGGAAACGAGTGGGTGTTGAATGCCCGCCTGGCGGATGCGCGTTTCTTTTACGAGTCGGACGTGCGCCAGTCGCTCGAATCGCGCCTGCAGGATCTCTCCCGGCTCACCTTTCAGGACCGGCTGGGCGACTATCGCCAGAAAACCGGGCGCCTTCAGGAGCTGTCCGAAACGATCGCCCACGTGGTCGCGCGGCCGGATCTGGTGGATTCTGTCCTGACGGCGGCGCGGCTGTCTAAAGTCGACCTCACGACTCTCATGGTCAAAGAATTCACGGAGCTCCAGGGGATCGTCGGCGGAGTCTACGCGCGGCGCGAGGGTCAGCCGGACTCCGTCTGGAAGGCGATCTACGACCAGTACCGCCCCGCCTCCGCGACGGACGACCCGCCCCGGGAGGCCGCCGGCGCGATCCTGTCGATGGCGGACCGCTTCGACACGCTCGCCGGACTCTTCACGATCGGGCTCGTCCCGACGGGCTCCCGCGATCCTTACGGACTGCGTCGAGCGGCCTTCGGGGTCGTATCGATCGCGGTCGCCCGGCGCTGGCGGCTCGATTGGTGTCCCGTGGCCCGAAAGGCTTTATCTCTTCATTCCTCCTCTGTCCCGGCGGATCCTGAGACCGTTCTTGGCGAGCTCGAAAAGTTCTTCGCCGAGCGCCTTCGGACTCTCCTCGAGAGACGGGGGCACACCTACGACGAGATCTCGGCGGTCCTCAAAACGGGCGTCTGGGATTTTGCCGACGTCGCCGACCGCGCGGAGGCGCTCGCTCAGGCTCGCCGCGAGATGGACTTCCGGTCGCTCGTTCTGGCGTTCAAGCGCATCCGTAACATCGCCGGCGCGGAGGAGGCCGCGGGCGCGCCGAGCGCCGAGCTGTATCGCGAGCCCGCCGAGCGGCAGCTTGCGGCCGACTTTTTGCAGGCGCGCCATTCGATCGAAGAGCTTGCCGGGTCGCGCCGGTACAGGGAAGCCATGGGGATGATCGCGTCGATCGCCCCGTCGCTCGATCGCTTTTTCGTGGAGGTTCTCGTGAACGCGCCAGAGGAAGATCTGCGCCGCAATCGACTGGCGCTGCTCGCTTCCATACAGAGGGAGTTCTCGAAGCTGGCGGATTTTTCCGAGATCGTCGTGGAAAAGTGAGGGGCACCCGATGAAGCGTGTTTTTTTCTTCGGCGAAGGTGAGGCGGAGGGCGCCGGGCTCGGAAAGGAAACCCTCGGCGGGAAGGGATCCGGGCTCGCTGAAATGACGGCGCTCGGCATCCCGGTGCCTCCCGGTTTCACGATCGAGACGGGCGTCTGCGTCGACTTTTCGCACGGGGCAAGCCTGGAGGGCGTGCATCCGGAAGTCGAATCGGCTCTGGCGCGGCTCGAGCACGTCACGGGGAAGCGCTTCGGAGACCCCGCCGATCCTCTTCTCGTGTCCGTGCGTTCGGGCGCGCGGTCGTCGATGCCCGGGATGATGGACACGATCCTGAATCTCGGCCTCACGAGCCGCGCCCTGAAGGGCCTCGCGGGAGTTTCCGGCCAGAGGTTCGCGCTCGACTGCCGGCGCCGGTTTCTGGAGATGTACGGAGACGTCGTGCTGCGGGTGCCGCGCCACGAGTTCGACAAGACGCTCGCGGACAAGAAGCGCGAGGTGAACGCCGCGGCGGACGTGGACCTCTCGACCGACGACCTGACGGACGTCGTCGGAAGACACGAGGCGCTCATCCGGGAGAAGACCGGAAAAGACTTCCCGGAAGATCCCCGGGAACAGCTCTGGGGCGCCATTGCGGCGGTGTTTCGCTCCTGGGACAACGAACGCGCGAAGACCTACCGGAAGCTCCATCACATCCCCGACGACTGGGGCACCGCCGTCAACGTGCAGTCGATGGTGTTCGGCAACCGCGGCGAGACCTCCGCGACCGGCGTCGCCTTCACCCGGGATCCTTCGACGGGGGAGCGGCGGTTTTACGGCGAGTTTCTCCCCAACGCGCAGGGCGAGGACGTCGTCGCGGGCATCCGGACGCCCCGACCTCTTTCCCGGGACGGATCGGGCCTCTCCCTCGAAGAGACGATGCCCGAGGCCTACGCCGAGCTCCTTCGACTTCGGGACGTCCTCGAAACGCGTTACCGGGACATGCAGGACCTCGAATTCACCATCGAAGACCGCCGCCTCTACCTTCTGCAGACCCGCAACGGAAAGCGGACCGGGTTTGCCGCCGTGCGGATCGCGACCGAGATGGTGGACGAGGGGCTGATTTCGGAGGACGAGGCGATCGCCCGCGTCGAGTCGGAGCAGCTCGTTCAGCTTCTCGCGCCCGTCTTCACGGGAAAAGAAAAGGAAGCGGCGGTGAAATCGGGCCGGTTCCTCGGCAAGGGTCTCCCGGCGGGCCCCGGCGCGGCTTGCGGGCAGATCGCCTTCACGGCCGATCGCGCCGTGGCGATGGCCGGAGAGGGAGCGCCGGTCATCCTGGTCCGGGAGGAGACTTCGCCCGAGGACATCGCGGGCATGCACGCCTCTGTCGGAATCCTGACCACGCGCGGCGGAATGACGTCGCATGCGGCGGTCGTGGCGCGCGGGATGGGAAAGACCTGCGTCGTCGGGGCGGGCGAGCTGTCCGTGGACGCCGGCCACGGCCGCATCCGCGCCCGAGGGCTCTCGGCGGGCGAGGGCGAATGGCTCTCGGTCGATGGATCGACGGGCGAAGTTCTCCTCGGGAAGATCTCGACGCAGCCCTCCGAAGTACTGCAGGTCGTTCTCGAAGGGTCGATTCCGATGGAGAAATCCCCCGTGGCGATGGCGTTCACCCGGCTGCTCGCGTGGGCGGACGCGCGACGGCGGCTCGGAGTCCGCGCCAATGCGGACACGCCCGAGGACGCGCGGGTCGCCCGGCTCTTCGGAGCGGAGGGGATCGGACTCTGCCGCACGGAACACATGTTTTTCGAGGAAAAGCGGATCCTCGCGGTGCGAGAGATGATCCTCGCCGACACCTCCGAAGGACGGCGTGAGGCCCTCGCGAAAATTCTCCCGATGCAGCGCGAGGACTTCCTCGGCATATTCCGCGAGATGGCCGGAAGACCGGTCACGATACGTCTTCTCGACCCGCCCCTCCACGAATTTCTGCCGAAGGAGGACGATGCCGTTCGGAAGACGGCGGACGACCTCGGCGTCTCCCCGGACGCGGTTCGCGAGCGGGTTCACGCGCTGGCCGAAGTGAACCCGATGCTCGGCCATCGCGGGTGCCGCCTCGGAATCACTCACCCGGAAATCTATGAGACTCAGGTCTGCGCTATTTTCGAGGCGGCCTCGCAGGCTCTGGCCGAGGGCGTTCACCCGAATCCCGAGATCATGATTCCGCTCGTCGGCGCGAGAGGGGAGTTTGACCGCCTGAAGAAGCTGGTTGACGAAACGGCGAAGCGAATCGCCGGAAACCGCGTCAACTATCGCGTCGGAACCATGATCGAGGTCCCCCGCGCGGCCCTGCGGGCGGGCCGAATCGCCTTGAACTGCGACTTCTTTTCTTTCGGCACGAACGACCTCACTCAGCTCACCTACGGCTACTCGCGCGACGACGCGGGTTCATTTCTTCCGATTTACATCGCCGAGGGAATCCTCCCCGAGGACCCGTTCTCGAGCCTCGATCAATACGGCGTCGGAGAGCTCGTGTCGCTCGCGACGCGCCGGGGGCGCGAAGCGAAACCGGGCCTCAAGATCGGAATCTGTGGCGAGCACGGAGGAGACCCGAGATCGATCGAGTTCTTCCACACGGTAGGGCTCGACTACGTCTCCTGCTCGCCGTTCCGCGTCCCGGTCGCGCGGCTGGCCGCGGCCCGAGCGGCCCTGAGCGGCGGAACGGCCTCCTCGACGGCGTGACTGGCGCCTTTCTTCCATGGTCGCTCGTTCCGGCCCACACCCATCTTCCCGGAGCGCGACAGTCGTAAATAGCAACGTCTGCCGGGGCCTCCTCATCCAGCGCTCTCCCGCGGGGATTGACCAGGACGTTGGCGCGTGTGCAGTCTACCTGCGGGTCCCCTCACCCCAACCCTCTCCCCTGGATGGACCGGAGACCTGGTGGACGGTTTTTGAGAAGGTTATCGCTGAGTGTTGAGATTGATCTGGGCGATTTTCTGGTGACATAACAAGATGTCGAAGAGGCCAGCCGCCGCTATGGCCTGCCTGACCGCATGACCATGGACTTCGGGATCGACGCGCGCAGCACAGAAGCATCTGAGCACCGCCGTGTGTAGCAGCGCCCGCCGGGACCGCCGCGCTCCTTGAGCTTTCCGCCTTAATGAGCGTCGGGCCGCACCGCACTTCCGTCGGTTGAGGGACCGTAAGGATTGACATACTCCCGTTCGACGACGGGGGCGTACCTGCTATCGCCCGGCTCGCGCACCGCCGGAAGGATCGTGCGGGGAATCGAATCCGTAGACGCTCCGAACATCCCCTTGCGGCTGCTGTAGCTTCCGGCGAAGGTGGCCACGATGAGATCGAGCTCGGGGACTGCGGTGACGGTCTGTCCGCCGGCACCGCGCGCTGAGTACGTGCGTACGGTGCGGTTCTTGTACGGATAGTCTTCGCCCCACCAGAGATAGCCGTAGTAGATATTGCGCAGGTGGTATAGGTGCGAGCCGGATCGCGCCGCGAACTCTTTGCTGAGAATCCTGTGACCCTCCCACGTTCCACCATTGAGGAGAAGTTGGCCGAGCTTGATGAAATCGCGCAGGAGCAGGTTCGGGCCGCCGCCGCCGTACGGATTGCCGGCGGGATCGAGACCCCACTCGTATCGCCGGATCTTCATTGGCCCGCCCACCAGACGATCGAAGAGCGACATCGGATTTTCGTGCGCCGCGCGTCCGGCCATCCCCAGCGCGAGATTGGGGCTGGCGCTGCAGTAGACGGAGCTCTTTCCGGGCGGCGTGGCCATCGGCACGTTCATCGTGAAACGGTAGAAGTCAGGCTCGGCGCTCTGCTCCCACATCTTGTCCTCGTTCCCGGGTGCGTCGTCGTTGGTGTCGTCGCAGAAGTAGCCGGACGACATGGTGAGGAGGTGCACGAGGGTCATGGCACGTTTCTGAGGGTCGAGGTTGGGCGGGAACGCGCCGCCGTTCATGACCTGGTAGACGGGGCTGGATAGTCTCAGCGGCACGCCCGCTTGCATGGCGGCGCCGATCACGATCGAAGTGAGGCTTTTCGCTGCGGAGCGCGTGTTGTGCAACTGGTCGCGGTCCTGTCTGTGGAAATACTCCTCGAAAACGAGCTTCCCGTGCCGCGCCACCAGCAGACCGTGAAACTGTGGCGCGTCGGGAGAGTCCATCGGCATGTCGACGATTCTCTGGACAAGCGACTCCATGGTCGCGTGGTCGATGCCGGCCGCGCCCAACGACCCCGTCGACCATCCGTCGTCACGCGCGAGCGGCGGATGATAGACGTACCGGCCGGGATGTTTGCCGCGAGGATAGAACGCGCTCTCGTCGTTGTCGCGCATGAAGTCATAGGTACCGCCGCGGCTCGGAAAGACGAGCGAAATCACGTCGTTGTCATGGTCGTACGTACCGCTGGCGACATCCTGCTCCCTGCCGCGGCGTACGCCCTTCAGCTTCAACGCGTTGCCGTCGCGGGTGAGGCGTTCGACACCTTGCTGCGTGCCGAGGTCGAACTCGGGATTGCGCAGGAGGGCGCGGAGCGATCCGTCGTCCCGCTTCTGGAGGAGCAGATAGAACGTAAATGTGTCTTCCGACGGATCAACGCGGCCACGCCAGCGATTCGCACCGTCGGGCGTCAACACGACCGGAGAAGCGCTGACCGGCGCGCCATTCTGCAAGCTATTGACGGCCGTGCCGGGGCGCAGCCAGTGGCCGCGGATAATTCCGTTGCCGCCGAGGCGTCCGCGAAACGTGCCTTCTCCACCTGGCAGGGCGAACTGGAGCTCGCCGTTCGCGTTGTTCATGGACAAGACGCGGCCGATTATGTCCGCCGTGTACACCGCTCCGCGGCGCCGGATGACCAGAGTCCCGCGCGCGTCGGGACCGAACCGTTTCTTCGCTCTCCAGAGTCCCGTCAGGTCACCGGTGTCGCCACTTGCCTGATTCGGCGCTGCGACCGAGAGAAGAAGGACGGTCGCGGGCAGGAGGCGGAAGAAACGGATTCGCAGTGATGGATGCTTTCTCATCTCTACAGCGTAGGTCCCGACCCGCCACCCGGTCTTGTGAGAGGCAAGCGCGTTTGGTGTTCTGTTAGCGATGTTGCGCACGGCACGCGGCCGGCGTTTGTCCCGTGACCCGTTTGAACGTCTTGCTCAGCTGGCTCTGGTCGCAGAAGCCGGCGGCCAGCGCGATCGCGGCGATGGGCAGGTCCGTCGCGACCAACTGCTGCCGCGCGAAGGCGACGCGCAAGCGACGGATGTATTCGCCGACGGTGCATCCATGCGACGCGCGGAACTGTCGCGCGAGGTGAACCGGATGCACACCGACTGCGGCGGCGATTGCGGCGAGGGTGAGCGGCGAAGCAAATTGGTCTTCTATGAAGCGTCGCGCTCGCTCCTGCCATTGGCTGCGAGCGGCGCTGCCCTGTCTTCCTCGCCGCGATGCGAAGGCGATGACGTCCGTCGCCAGCGCTTCGACGATCATCTGCGACATGGCGTCCGGCCTCGCCAGCTCGGCATCGAGCCGATCGCCGAACTGTTGGACGAACGGCGATCGGACACTGAAGCGCTGACCGTCGAAGCCCGCCTCGCGCAGGCGATCGACCAGTGCCGGACTGAGATCCATCGCAGTCAGGACCGCGCCGCTGGCGTCGAAATCGTCGGCGTGCTCGTCGCACGCGGGACGATAGATGCAGGTGGAGCGTTCGAGGCACTCGCTCCGCCAGCCGTGCCGTTGCACGAAACTGCCGTGCCGAACAAACAGTACGAACGCGGAAGCATGGGCGTGTTGGGACAGAGAGATGCGCGGCGCATAGACGGTCGAGGTCAACACCGACGCCGGGAGCTCGACGCGCCGCAGCAACGTTCCGAACGATCCACCAGCGTCGTCAGCACTTCGGGCGCTGATCCTCGCCACTCGCGGAAACGCGGCGGCAGGGGAAACGGCATCGAACTGGAGCGGCTGCTGTGAAACGGTCGGACCCGAAATGATGCTGTGCATCTCGCTTGATTGTACATAGGTCGATGCGAAAGTCAGCGGACATCGCAAAAGAACCAGCGATCGAATCCGCCCGTCGGCGGCGGTGGATCACTTCTTCGGCGCGAACACCGCGTCGGGTATCCGATGACTGAAACGGACATCGTTCACGGCGATGGTCGCTTCTCCCAACGCATCGTTGAGTGTGCGTCGAACGCGACCATCTCTTCGTTGATGTTGCGGTAGTCGGCAAATGGCCCGACGTCCTTTCGGACTCCTGCTTGCAATACCAGCGATGTCGCGTTCGAGACTGACAATCGTGTTGACGCACCCCTCGGTGGCGCGAGCTCAACGAATACATCGTCTCCTCCCACCTTCGCGTCTCCACCCAACCTTACGTCGGCGTACAGGTTCTTCAGCTCCATGAACGGATGGAGAGCGTTCCCGCGGGTCGCGTTCTCGTCGGTGTCAGCGTCATTGAGCTGATCCTGCCCGAAGGTCGTCTCCTGTCCGCCGACGTAGACTCGAAGTCGGCCGATCTCTTGGCCCGCCGCGTGCCACACCTCGACTTCTTTTCGCTTCGACGGCGCCTGCTGCTCGATCGGCAGTTCGGCGGTGACACCGGGATTCTCATAGCGCGTCGTGGCGTGGATCACCACGGACTGGTGCCCTTGAATTGTCTCCTGATCACCCGCAGCAGCCATTCTCGCGAGAATCGTGTCCAGAGACGGAACCCGAGCCAGGCGGTGAGCTCTGTGAAGCGATGGTCGCTGTCACTGCCCCACGGAGAGCCGTTGTCCTCACGCTGGCCCATGATGGATACCTCGCTCCACAGCATCGGATCGGCGCTCCTGAGCGCAATCTTCTGCCCGTAAATGTGCCCACCATGTCTCCGAACACCTGTCCACCATCTGTCCGGGCTGAACACTCCCCGAGCGCGGCGAGGGAGCAGTGCTGCGCTCAACCTCGATGGTGGCTGACAGATAATCCGGGGATGAACTCTGATATCTGGAGCGTTCTAATCACCGCCGTGGCATTGGCTGCGTCGCCTCCCGCCGACCTCATCCTGGTTCACGCGAAGATCTGGACGGGGGACCGTGCGCGGCCCGAGGCTTCGGCGCTCGCGGCGCGCGCGGGCCGCGTCGTCGCGGTTGGAACGGATGCGGAGATCGAGACGCTGCGGGGGCCGTCCACCGAGGTTGTCGACGCCGGCGGCCGCCGCGTCGTCCCGGGCTTCATCGACGCCCATACGCACATGTCGATGGGCGGCTTCAATCTCCTCGCGCTCGATCTCCGGCATACGAAGGACCCGCAGGAATTTACGCGCCTGCTCGGCGAATTCGCCCGGACCCGCCCCGCGGGCGTCTGGCTGACGGATGGCGCGTGGGACCACGAGCAGTGGACGCCGCCGCGTCTCCCGACCCGCGAAATGCTGGACCCGGCGACCGGCGGCCACCCGACCTGCCTGTCGCGGCAGGACGGGCACATGTCGGTCTGCAACAGCCTCGCGCTGAAGCTCGCCCGGATCACCCGCGACACGCCCGACCCTCCGGGCGGTGTCATCGTGCGGGACTCTCGCGGTGAGCCGACGGGAGTTCTGAAGGATGCCGCGATGGACGCCGTGAGCGAGGCCCGGCCTGCGCGCACCGCGGGGGAGTTGCTGGAGAGCTTCCGAACGGCGATGCGCCACGCAGCCTCCGTCGGCGTGACCTCCGTTCAGGACCTCCCGGGGGAGACCGGCGACCTCGACGCCTGGGAGACGCTCCGCCGCAACGGGGAGCTGACCGTGCGCGTGCATTACCGGCTGCCGCTCTCCCGGTGGGAAAAGGCGGTTGAGCGCCGCGCGGCCATGAAGAACGACGAATGGCTGAGACTCGGCGGCGTCAAGGGATACGCCGACGGCTCGCTCGGATCCTCGACGGCGCTGTTCGACGCGCCCTATGCGGACGATCCGAAGAACTCGGGCGTCTTCGCCTCGGAAGCGATCCCTCTCTCGCGGCTCGAAGAGCGCGTGGCCGGCGCGGACCGGGCGGGACTCCAGGTCGTGATCCATGCGATCGGCGATCGCGCGAACCGCGAGATCCTGGACGTCTACGAACGCGTCGCCCGGGCAAACGGTCCCCGCGACCGGCGCTTCCGCATCGAACACGCCCAGCACCTGCGGCCGGCGGACATCCCGCGCTTCGCGCGTTTGAACGTGATCGCCTCGATGGAGCCGTACCATGCCATCGACGACGGACGCTGGGCGGAGAAGCGCCTCGGGGGGGAACGCTGCCGCACGACGTATGCGTTTCGCTCCCTGCTCGACTCGGGAGCGCGCCTCGCCTTCGGTTCCGACTGGGACGTGGCCCCGCTGTCGCCGATCGCGGGAATCGATGCTGCCGTGACCCGCCGCACGATCGACGGCCGCAATCCCCGCGGCTGGTTCCCCGAGCAGCGGATCGGAGTGACGGAAGCGCTGACCGCCTATACGAGCGGCGCCGCATGGGCGGCGTTCGAGGAGAGCGAAAAGGGGACGCTCACCCCCGGCAGGCTTGCGGATTTCGTGGTTCTCTCGAGAGACATCCTGAGCGAGCCGGCCGGTCAGATCGTGAATGCGAGGGTCGAGACGACGGTCGTGGGCGGGAAGATCGTGTATCGGGCGAAGTAGCCGGCGGCCTCTGCCTCGTTCCGCGTGTTGTGCGACGCCGACCCGCGGATAGACTTCCCGACGTGCCCAGAATTCATCGGTTGTCGAGCGGAGTCATCGACCGCATCGCGGCCGGCGAGGTCGTGGAGCGACCGGCCTCGGTCGTCAAGGAGCTCGTCGAGAACGCGCTCGACGCGGCGGCTTCTTTCATCCAGGTCGAGGTGGACGGCGGCGGCGTCCGGCGGATCCTGGTGCGCGACGACGGGATCGGGATGTCCCGCGAGGACGCGCGCCTCGCCGTGGAGCGTCACGCGACTTCGAAAATCTCCTCCGACGAGGACCTCGTCTCCGTGACGACCTACGGATTCCGCGGCGAGGCGCTGCCGTCGATCGCCTCCGTCGCGTCCCTGACCCTGACGACCGCGGACGGTTCTTCCGCGGAGGCGGTTCGGCTCCGGGTGCGGTACGGTTCCGACGCGGAGATGGAGGTGGCGGCGCATCCCCGCGGCACCGACGTTCTGGTCGAAGACCTGTTCGCGAAAACTCCGGCGCGGCGGAAGTTTCTCGCCTCCCCCGAAGCGGAAGGACGGGCCGCCGCCGTGGCCGTGACGCGCGCCGCCCTGGCAAACGCGCCGGTCGCCTTCTCACTGCACTCGAATGGGCGCGAGCTTCTGGACGCTCCGGCGGCGGTGGACCGGGCCGCCCGCATTCTGCAGGTTTTCGGGCGCGAGACGCTCGGGGACCTCGAGCCCTTCGAGGCGCGTTCCGGCCCCCTCCGCGCGTCCGGCTTCGTGACGCGCGGGTCCGTCACGTTCGGCACGCGGAGATTTCAATTCCTCTTCGCGAATGGAAGGCCGATCGAGGACCGAGCGCTCGCCCGGGCAATCGGCCAGGCCGCGCGGGACGCGATCCGGACGGACCGCTTTCCAGCCGTTTTCCTCTACCTGACCGCAGAGCCCGGAGCGCTCGACGTCAATGTCTCACCGGCCAAGACCACTGTCCGCTTTGCGGATGCGGGGACCGCCTACCGGCTCGTGTACCACGCCGTCCACTCCGCGTTGCTCGCCGGGAAAGAGGAGCGGCGCTTGAAGTCCGTGCCGCCGGAGTCCTTCGTGGCCGAGCCGCCCGCGGCGTACGCCGACCGGGAAGCTGCCGCGACCCCCCTCGGCCCGGCCCCCGCCCCGCCGGCGGCTGTGTCCGTTGCGCCGCCGGCTCCGGCGGAGAAGCGCGTGCCGGAACTCACGGCCATCGGGCAGCACCGCGAGTCGTACATTCTGGCGACGGGGAGCGACGGCCTGTTGATCATCGACCAGCACGCGGCTCACGAGAGAATTCTCTACGAGCGCATCCGCGACCGGATCGCCTCCGGCCGCGTGCTCTCGCAGAAGCTTCTCGTCCCCGCCCTCTTCGAAGCCACTCCCGAAGAAGCGGAGACCCTCGGGACCCGCCTGCCGGATCTTGCTTCCGCCGGCTTCGAGATCGAGCCGATGTCCGGCCGTTCCTACGGGATCGGCGCGATTCCCGCCGAGGCGCGGGAGAGGGCGGCGGCGGAGCTGCTTCGAGAGGCGCTCGCGCGTCTCCACGAGAGCGGCTCAGCGGACGAGACGGAGAGGCGCGACCGGATGGCCGCGGGGATCGCCTGCCGTTCGGCGATCACGATTCGTTACCACCTGGCGCAGGAAGAGATCCGGCGTCTTCTCTCGGACTGGCTGCGCTGCGCGGACCGCTTCACGTGTCCGCACGGGCGGCCCGTGGTCCTGTCCCTGTCGGAGGAGGAGATGGAGAAATTCTTCAAGAGACGGTAAGGCAACCTTGAGCCGGGCTTCCGCCGCATCCCGACTCTTCACCCGCGCTTCAGCGAACGCAGATCCCGGCGCGGGTCAGATTCCCGGAACCGGCTTCCGCGGGCCCGCCTACAGGATCGGGCAGGGTCCGAGAGTGCTTTTCTGGCCGTGGACCAGCGTGAAGGTTCCCAGGGGAGGCGGAGTGCTGTCCACCAGAACGTCGAGCGTCATCGTCTGGCCATCCACACGCCCCGAGTAAACCGCTGGCCTGCGGAACCGGGTCTCATCGACGGGCGTCGGTCCGCCTTCGCGGACCAACCAGCCTGGAATGGAGAAGCGGCCCTCACCCTCCAAAACGACCGGCTGAGTGAGCGCACCGTGCGCACAGAAGAAACGTACGGTCGCCCCGGCCGGGGTCGCGTCCAGTTCCGCCCGGTCCCCTCCCCAGACTCCCGCCGGCAACGGAAACAAGCTGCCTCGTGGACCGATAAGGCGGGTCGGCGGGCGGCGGGGTGCGCTCACCGAGGCGGTCGACGAAGTCGGGTCTTTTTCCTGCGGACTCGCCGGCGCCGTGGGCGAGCGGTCGGAGCAGCCGGTCGCGAACGAAAGGAGCGCCAGCGCCGCCGCGACCCGCGGAGAAACAATCGGGAGCCCGGCCCGAAATTTCATGGTGACCGCCGGGGTGATTCTATGCTTTCGGGGTCCCCCTCACCGAGAGGCCCGAGGGTCTGTGGTTTGTGCTTTGTGCTTTGTGGGCGACTCCCTTTGCGGGGGCGGGGCGGGGCGGGGCGGGGCGGGGGCGGGGGCGGGGTGGCGGTCGTTCCGGGGGCCCGCGCCCCGCGCGGCCTTCCCGCAGTGGGCCCTCGTGAGCGGGAGGTCAACTCGACGGGTGCGGCCGCCACGGTGGGGGGCGGCCTCTCGGATCGACGGACGACGTCCTTCGAACCGTGCCGGTCGCCCCGCCGCGGCGCCTTGCATCCGACCTCCCGGCGCTCGCAACGCCATCCCACACCCTTTTTCAGCAGCCTCCTAGAGGGAGCTCGGCGGCATTCCGAGACTGTCGGCGTTTTCCCTCCGCCGGCGTCGCAGGTGCGTGGCGATCAGGATCACGCCGAGCAGGATGAAGGCGGCGGGGGCGCCCCACCGTTCGAAGAAGGTCCAGTCGATGTCGAAGTATCGATCGATGAGCCAGAGAGATCCGAGCCCGACCAGGATCACGCCCCACGTGAGGCTCGCCGTGCCGCTCGGGACTCGGACGGGAACGGACGCGGCTGCCGCCGGGGCGAACCCCGAAGCGACGACAGCTCCCCGGTTGATGGCGTGGGCCTGGCGGACGGCGTCGATCACGGCGAAGAAGAAGATGAAGGCGATCATCGGGCCGAAGAATTCTCCGCGACTGTGCGAGGCTCCGTTGATGCAGACGATGAAGGCCAACCCGAAAGCAAATCCGCGCTGGTAGAGGCCCAGGTAGAGGTGTCCCAACCCGGGGAACATCGAGAGCAGCCCCGCTAAGAACGGAGACTTCTGGTCCGAACCGTAGGCGGCCGGGGCGGCGTAGGGAGGCGGAACGGCCGCCGGTGGCGTGGGAAACGATGCGGCCGGTGGGGGTGGCGGGGGCGGCGGCGAATAAGGCGTGCTCGGGTCCATGGCTTCTTCCTCCTGGCGGGCGATCAGGCGCGCCGCGTTGAAATCGAGGTTTCGTTTTCGTTTTCGGGCACGTTCCGCTCTTCGCCGTTGCGCGGACGGCTCTGCGGCGGACTGGGCCTTTCTTCGGGTCTCATGACGAGGGCTATGACATTGGAGAGAACCGCGCGCCCGTACCCGCCGGCGCGGCCGCGCCAGACAGCCAGGGCGCGCGCGGCGCGCTGCTCGAATGCGCCCAGGCGATCGGCGAGCGACGCATCCGCTACGACAGCCACGATCTTCGTTTCGTACTTCAGTCCCGCGCCCGCCCTGCGGGCGAGGTCGGCCGGATTGAATCCGGCGAGCATCACCACGAGTGCCGCGGCGTAGGCGAATCCAATCGCCGCGCGCGGATCGAGCAGTCCGCGCCACCGCGATGGCGGCCTCGCGGGCCTGGATGCCGAGATGCGTCCCGCCATCCACGGGGCCGGAACCGGCGGGATGAGCTCGCGCATGCCGGAGAGGGTCTCGAACGCTTCGCGGCACCCATCGCACCGCGACATGTGGAAATCGAGCCGTGCCCGGTCGGCGGCCGCCGGCTCATCTCCCAGGGATGAGGCGATCAGGAGCGCGGCCCCTTCACACGAAACCGTCAGCGTGGGGACCCGGAGGAGTGCCGCCCGAAGCTGCGCCGACCACACCGGGATCTGGAGCCCCGAAACGAGACTCCCGGCGGTCGCGAGGTCCCGGGCCAGGGTCTCGCAGTCGTGGCATGCGGCCCGGTGCGCGTCACGCTCCGCCTCCGGCGCTTCGGCGGCGAGCAGGCGCTCGATTTCCCGGCAGGTCATACGAACGCTCCCGCGGCGACCGCGAGCGAGGTCAGGACGCCCGTTCCGCGATTCTCGTGACGCTCGCGCACCTTCCGCGCGACTTCCGCGCGAGCCCGGAAGAGTCTGGATTTGACCGTGCCCTCCGGGAGCGACAGCGACCGGCCGATCTCGTCATACGCGAGGCCCTCGAGGTCCCGGAGCACCAGGATCTCGGCCAGATCCTCGGGGATCTCGGCGAGAGCGGAGAAGAGCATCTTCGTGCGCTCCTTCTTGAGCGCGTCCGCGGCAGGGTCGTCCTGCGACCGCAGGAGCGGCATCACCGCATCGTCAGAGACGAAACGGAAGGATTTCTCGCGTTTCCTCCGGCGATAACGATCGATGCAGAGGTTGCGGGAGAGAGAGACGATCCAGGCGATCAGCGGGAATCCGCCGTCGTAGCGCTCCAGGTTTTCGAAGATCTTCAGGAAGATCTCCTGGGAGAGCTCCTCGGCGTCTTCGCGCTTCAACGTGAAGTGGTACGCCACCGAATAAACCCTCTGGCCGAAGCGGTCCACGAGCTCCCTCCACGCCTCGTCCTCGCCCTTGCGGCACCGGTCTACGAGACTCTTGTCGTCGTTGCTGCTCAAATCATCCTCACAGCCACAAGACGCAGGCCGGGCACAAAAGTTCACAGGCGGGCCGGGCCGGGGGAGAGGGGCCCGGGAAGCGATCGGGCGCCAAGCCTCGATGCGTCATGGAATTGCCCGAACGGTCGCGTCTCCGCGTCTCGGGAGACCCGAGTCACCAGAGGAGGACATCCGCCGGATCATACGGCGAAGAGGACGTGCCCCGTCGAGGCCCCGAAGAGTGAAACCGGCCGAAGGAGTCTTAGGCCCTGGGCCCCCGACCCCGGCCGCCGCGGCGTCGGCGCGTGGCCGCGGGCCCGCGCGGGTCGGCGGGGGTGTCCGTCTCGAAGCTCTCCCGGGTCTTGCGGGCGCGATCTCCGTAAGCCCGCCACTCCCGCGCGAGCTCTTCGCCCCGCCCGGTCGCCAGGGCGCCGAGCTCGAAAAGGTCGAGCGCCGTCGAGAAGGTCTCCCGAAAGGCGATCCGGCGCGTGGCCAGCCGGTTGTCGGGCCGATACGAGAACCGTCCGATGGTCGCAAGGGCCTGCTGGATGCGGTGCGAAATGGCGTGCGGAAGAGACATGCGGATCGCGATGGGAGGGACCAGATCCTCGAGAATGCGGCCGAGGACGGCCGGGTCCGGATCTCCGCCGGGGACCGCCTGGCGCACCCGGGCCCGCGCGATCGGAAGGAAAAACAGCCCGAAGAGAGCGGCATCGTCGAAGGGCCGTCCACGGCGACGCTCCGCATCCAGGATTTCCAGGAGCGCCCAGAAAAGATGGCCGGTCCCATGAGGGTGGTCCGGATCGATCTCCCGCAGCACGTCCGCAAGCTCCGGGAGGAGGACGTCTAAGAGCCCCACTTCGCGCAGGAGAAGAAACGTCGGCAGCGCGTGCCCGCCGCGCAGCGACTGGAGAAGTTCCTCTGTGACCCGGGGAGGAGCCGACTTGGCGATGTCCTTGCGGCACTCCAGGACGGCTTCATAGCCGTCCGGAGTGATCGCAAATCCGAGCCGGCTCGCGAATTCGACCCCCCGGAGCATGCGGACCGGGTCCTCGCGGAAGCGGATCTGCGCGTCGCCGATGGTCCGAAGGAGGCCGGCTTCGAGGTCGTCCAAGCCGCCGACATAGTCGATCACGGAGAAGTCCGAAATGTCGTAGAAGAGGCCGTTGATCGTGAAATCGCGCCGGAGCGCATCCTCACGGGCCGTTCCAAACGTGTTGTCCGAGGTCATCAGCAGCTCGGGAGCGTCGGGATCGGCGGTCTCGGGCCGTCGCCGGAACGTGGCCACCTCGATGACCTTCCCGTCGGCGAACAGGATGTGGGCGAGGCGAAATCTGCGGCCGATCAGGCGGCAGTTCCGAAAGAGGCGGCGCAGCGCCTGCGGGTGCGCGTCGGTTCCGATGTCGAAGTCCTTGGGGGTGCGCCCGAGCAGCAGGTCGCGAACGCTTCCGCCCACCAGGTACGCCTTGTACCCGGCGGAAGAAAGGCGGTAGAGGACCTTCAAGGCGTCCGGGTCGATCTGCTTGCGCGAGATCGAGTGCTCGCTGCGCGGTCGGACGCGCGGCAGCACCTCGGGGGTGTCGGAAGGCTCTATTGTCAGGCTCGAACTCGGCGCGTTCGCTTCGGTAATGGCGGCCCTCCATGGCCGGGAATTGGACTTTCCAAAAACACGGGCATTGTAGCCGAAGTAATTGAGAGAATTGATCTTTTGACTTTGTTCCGCCCT
>JBDUBI010000003.1:0-5403 GCA_040004225.1 Acidobacteriota bacterium | reverse complement strand
ACAGACCCGCGCAGAGCTGGCGCGCGATCTCGAGCGCCTTGGCCTGCGGGAGCCCTCCGATCCGGCGCAGCAGCGAAGCGAGATCTTCCCCGTCCACGTACTCCATCGAAATGAAATGGCGCCCGCCTTCGGCCGTTTCGCCGATGTCGTATACGCGGCAGACGTTGGGATGCGAGACCTGACGCGCCGTGCGCACCTCGGCGAAGAAGCGGTTGAGCAGAGTCTGGTCTGATGAGAGCCGCTCCGGCAGGAACTTCAGCGCGACCGGCTGGCCGAGTTTCAGATCGTCGGCGCGGTAGACCTCCCCCATGCCGCCGCGCCCGATCAGTCCGATGACACGGTAGCGCTCGGCCAGGATCGTGCCCGGCGTGAAGCCTCCGGCGTCGATCGAGTCCGAGGAAGCGAGCCGGCCGACGACCGAGGAGGAAGCCGGACCGCGCCGCACGGCGGCCTGCGCCACCGACGGCGAGGGGAGATTCGTCGGCAGCTGCGAGAGGGAAGAAAGGGAAGCCGCTTCCCCACAGGAGGGGCAGAAACGCGAGCCGGCAGGAATTTCCGCCGAGCAGCTCGAGCAGCGGATCACGTTGGGCGGAATCGTACCGCAGGGCGCGGCGAGGGCTGAAGCCTTCTCCACGCGGCCGCCTGGGAGAGGGCGGATCATCGTTCAGGCATGGACGGGCAACGGCAGCGGCGACGTCAAGGTTTTGAAGCCGCGGGACCTTTGAAGGGATTCAACCCTACCGGCGCGAGCTGGAGCGGCAGTGATTCGTTCTCATCATTTCGCGGCCAGCCCTGAGCGGGGACTCATGTGCGATAGGCGGCGAAGATAGTTGGCGGGGAGGCTGGCGGGCTGGGGTCAGTCCTGATTGGATGATTTCCAGGCGGGTTGGGACCAGTCCTGCTCTGACGACTCTTCCGGTCCTTCGTCAGATCTGTCACACCCCTACCCGATCGGCGCCACGACCAACTCAGCGAATCAGGACTGACCCTATTTAGCCGGACTGACCCTATTTAGCCCCGAGCGCGGGGAGAGGGAAGGCGACGTGACGGCGGGGTCAGACCCGAATCCTGTAGTCTTTCGCTACCTTCCCCATGCATCTCAAACCGGGCGCTCAACTCGGGCTCTACCGTCTCATCGCGCCTCTCGGCGCCGGGGGAATGGGCGAGGTTTGGAAAGCGCGCGACGAGAAGCTCGACCGGGACGTCGCGCTCAAGGTCCTGCCCGCGCGCCTGGCCGCCGACCCGGACGCTCTCGCCCGCTTCGAGCGGGAAGCCAAGGCCGTCGCCGCGCTCTCGCATCCAAACATCCTCGCCATCTACGACTTCGGCCAGGCCGAGGGGCGGCACTACGCCGTCATGGAGCTTCTGGAGGGGCAAACGTTCCGGGAGGCCCTCGCCGGCGGTCCGCTTTCCGCGAAGAAAACGATCGAATACGGACAACAGGTCGCGCAGGGGTTGGCCGCCGCCCACGCCAGGGGGATCGTGCACCGCGACCTGAAGCCGGAGAACATCTTCGTCACGCGCGACGGGCACGTCAAAATACTCGACTTCGGCCTCGCCACGCAGGGCGTCGCCGGCAACGACTCCAGCCAGACGAGCTCTCCAACGGTGGCTCGAGCCACGGAGCCCGGAACGGTGATGGGGACCGTCGGCTACATGGCGCCGGAGCAGGTGAGGGGCGAGGTCGCGGACCACCGCGCCGACGTGTTCGCTTTCGGCGTCGTCCTCTACGAGATGCTCGCGGGCCGGCGGGCCTTCGATCGCGCGACGGGCGCCGAGACGATGACCGCGATTCTCCGGGAGGACGCCCCGCGGCTCACCTCGGTGCGCGACACCGTGCCGCCCGCGCTCGAGCAGGTCGTCGAGCACTGCCTGGAGAAGCGGCCCGAGGACCGCTTCCAGTCGGCGCGGGACCTGGCCTTCGCCCTCGGAGCTTCGGCGAGCGCCTCGGGCGGGGCGGCCCTCGAAGCCGCGGCCGGAGCGTCCGGAGGGCGCTTCCCGAGCCCGGCGCCTCATGCGCGCCCGCGGGCGCGGTGGCTGAAGCCCGCGGCGTGGGCGCTGATCGTCCTCGGGACAGGCGCGCTCGCGTACATCTGGCTCCAACGGGGCAAAGGCGCGGCCGACGCGCCTCGCCGAATCGCCGTGTTGCCGCTTCAGAGCGGCGACCCGGCCTTCGAGTTCTTCGCCGAGGGCGTCGGCGACGCGATCTACAGCCAGTTGATGAAGGTTCCCGGACTCATCGTGACCGGGCGCGGCTCGTCCGCGGCGTTTCGCGGACAGGCGGTCGACCTGAAGGACGTTCGCGCGAAGCTCGGCGTCGATGCGGTCCTCCAGGGACGGGTCAGCCGAGCCGGCCGGCAGGTGCACATCGCCCTCGACCTCGTGAAAACGGCCGACGGCACCGCGGTCTGGAGCGGAAACTACGACAGGGACGTCGGTGAGGTGGCTGCTGTTCAAGACACGATCGTTCGCGAGGTGGCGGGATCGCTGCGTCTCGCCCTCGGTGGCGCGCCGTCCACAGGTCGGCAGTCCGCGAACCCTGAAGCACGCGACCTTTACCTGCGCGGGCGCGCCAAGGCTTCGAGCTTCAAACGGGACGACCTCGAGGCGGCCCTCTCGCTCTACGAGCAGGCCCTCGTGAAGGACCCGCAGATGGCCGAGGCCTACGCGGGGATCGCGTGGGTGTGGACCGAGCTGGCCGATGGTTACCTGAGCCCTGCGGAGGCCTACCCCAAGGCCAAGGAAGCGGCACAAAAGGCGTTGGCGCTCGACAGCTCGAATGCGGAAGCACACGTCGGGCTCGGTAACGCGGCCTGGTTCTACGACTGGAATCTCGCGGAGGCAGAAAGCCAGTTCCGACGTGCCATCGAGCTGGGAAACCAGCCAGAGCATCGAGGGGAGCATGGAATTCTGCAGTGCACATCTGGTCACCCCGAAGCCGGGCTTGCGGAAATCGACGCTGCGATCGCCGTCGACCCGCTCGGGCCTTTCCTGTGGTTCTATCGAGAAAACTGCCTGTACCTGCATGGTCGTTACCGCGACGTCCTCACCGAACATGAGCGCGCGAAGCGTCTGAAACTCACCTTCGTGTATCTCGATTCGTTCGACGGCGCCGCCTACCGCGAGCTCGGGATGATCGATGAGTCGATTGCCGCGTACGAGCGGGATTTGAAACTCTACGGTGGCACTCCCTTGTACGGGCTCGCGATCACCTACGCGCGGGCCAACCGCAGGCCTGAGGCGCGCAAGGTGATCGAGACGCTCGAGGCGTTCCGGCGGGACCACTATTACCCGGCGGAGTTCATCGCCGCCGCATACGCGAGCGTCGGGGAGACGGACCGGGCGTTCGAGTGGCTGAACCGGGTTTTCGAAACGCGGTCGTTTCTCTGGTCCTGGCTTGGCCAGGGGCGCGAATGGGAGCGGCTCCGCCGGGATCCGCGTTGGGTCGCGCTCAAAAAGCGCGCCGGTCTCGGCTAGCTTCTCTCAGAAAGCGGTCGGCACATCCTGCCGCCTCGAGCGGCGACGAAATAAGGAGTAACCCCACCATCCCGGCCTCGAGCTCGTCGCCGAGGTCGGATGCTACGCTCGACTCTTGCGCCTTGACGTCGTCGTTGTTGGTGCGGGCATCGGCGGCGCCGTGCTTGCGCTCGAGCTCGGGCGCCGCGGATGGCGCGTGGCGGTTGTGGAACGTGAGACGGTCCCCCTGCGGATCCCGCGTCCGGAGATTCTGTGGGGAGCGACGCTCGATCGGCTCGACAGCCTGGGCGTCGGCGAAGCAATTCGGCGCACTGCCAGCGTGACGATAGAAGAGATCCAGATCGGGGATGAGAAACCGTGGCTTCGGATCACGCGCGAGGAGTTCGCTGCGGCAGGCGTCGAGTCTTTCTCTACAGACCCGTCGGCGACGCGGCAGATCATCACCGACGCAGCTGTCGCCACCGGAAACGTCGAGATCCATCGCGGTGTGGCCATACAAGACCTGCTGTACGAGGATGGCCGGGTCTGCGGTGTCGAGGGGAAAAGCGGCGCCAGCCCCGTGGCGTTCCAGGCGCGCCTCGTCGTGGGCGACGACGGGGGAAGCTCCGTCGTCCGGACACGACTCGGTATTCCGATCACGCTGGAGAATTTCCCCGTTGTTTTCGTCACGGCTGCGATCCCGAGATGGTTCCTCTTGCCACACCAGTCCCGTGTGTGGATCCGCTTCGGCAAATCTGCCGGGCTCCCGGCGGCGGCATTCTTTCCAATGCCAGCGGGGGAAGGTGTCTTGCTCCTTCCATTGGCGCGAGAACGCTCGAAAGGCTTCCTGGAACAGACACCGACCGTCTTCTGGAGCGAGCTCGAGCGCGTGACACCCGTTGCCGGCCCTCTGCGCGAGCAACTCGACTTTCCGCGCGATTTTCGGCGCATCGAGCGCCCGTTCGGTCACGCCGCGTCGTATCTCGCCGACGGCGCCGCACTGATCGGCGATGCGGCTCATCCCATGACTCCCGCCGGCGGGCAAGGGGCCAACGCCGCGGTCTGGGATGCCCTCTCGCTGTCCGAGATCGCCGACACCGCTCTTCGGTCCGGATCTGTCTCGGTCGATCGGCTCCTTCCCTACCAACGCATCCGACGCCCGGTCAACGAACGCTCGGTGTCGTTTTCACGCCTGGCGCGACGGGTGTTTCGCCTTGGAAGTTCTTTCCCGCTTCCGATCCCGATTGCCGTTCCGGTAATGGCACGAACCATAAACAGGCTCGGATGGCCGAAACGAAGGGTACTCAACTCTTTCGCAAAGGCATTCGTTCATCAGTAGAGGTCCGCCCTGGTCTGCGCCACGGTCTTCGTTGTCACGGTGGTACTCGCACGTAATTCCGTACGCTTCGTCAAGAGTCCGCGGCATTCGACGAGCAGCGATTGTCGGCGACTGAGACTCGCACTGGCCAGGGCTCACCCTGACTGTTTTCCGCCGGGGGAAGAGGCGTCCAGGACGACGCCCATGATCTCCATGAGGGCTGCGACGCGGTAGCTCGGCGCCGTTTCGGGAGCGGCGCCCCCGCGGTCGATCCAGGCGACCGTCCGGCCCGCGCGCCGGGCGCCGTCGGCGTCCCAGCCGTTCGAGCTGACGAACAGCGTACGCGCCGGATCCGCCTCGGCGTCGAGAAGGGCGTACACGCGCGGATCTGTCTTGTAGGCGCGGACGTCGTCGGCCGAAAGGATCCGTTCGACGTTCAGGCCGGCTGCCTCGAGCGCCTGCGCGATCATCGGGCGGGTCCCGTTCGAAAGCACGGCCCGCCGGACTCCCGCGGACTTCAACGCTCCCAGAGTTGCTCCCGCGTCCGGGTACGCGGGCACCGTCCGCCAGAGGTTCGCGAGGCGTTCGCGTGACTCAGCCGGAAGTTCCGGGGCGACCTCCTCGAGCGC
>JBDUBI010000025.1:0-5494 GCA_040004225.1 Acidobacteriota bacterium | reverse complement strand
GCACACCGCGCGGCTCCAGGCGGAAGGCCGCCGTCCGATGCGGCCGTTCCGCCTGTTTCCAGATCCGCTCGCAAGGCGCGGGAACACGAGAGGCTGACCGGGGGCTCCAGGCAGAAGGCCGCCGTCTGCTGCGTTCCGCCTGCTTCCAGGTCCGCCCGCAACCCCACGAAGGCGAAAAACCCCTTCCGCGGGACTCAGTCGAAGGCCGCCGCCCGGTGCGGCCGGTGTGCCTTGCAGTCGGAACGCTCGCCGCGGGACTCCGGGCCCCGTCCGCGCCCCTCCGATTCCCTGTAACGGAAACCTGACAACGCGGGCTCTCCGTGACAGAATCCGCCTGAACACTGGAAAAACGAGGAGGCTCCCATTCCGCGCAGACCCCAATATCGCAAGCCCATTCGTCGCCGGCCCGGCGAGGCCGCACCGACGCACCGTGTCTGGCTCTCGCCCGAAGCGCCCGCTCCCGAAGGTCCCGCGCCGGATGGTCGGACGTATTACCGGGCCCGGCTCGACTCCGAGCCCTCCCCCGAATGGATGCGCGCGTATCGCGCGGGAATGCTTGGCCTGATGCCCGAGGATCGCGATGCCGTGCTCCGCATGGAGTTTCAGGGCGACAGCGTGCGATTCTCGGCCGCGGAAGGGGAAGTGGGCAAGCTCCGGAAAGCCCTGGAACGGCGCCTCGACGCGGTCAACACGATCCTCTCCGGCGGCCGGGGCGGGAGCGCGCCCCAGGGTTAGTCCCCGCCGGCTCGCCGCCGTTCGTCCGCCGTCCGTCCGTCCGTCCGAACGCGCCCGACAGAATCGTTTCCCCCCTCTCAGGCCTTCCGGTTCAGCTCCCCCGTCGGGTCCCTCTTGCGGCCGATCAGGGAGAGACGCGCGCCGGCAGTCTCCGCCTCTTCGGCCCGGACAGGTCCTCCCGCGGTTTCGGGCGTTCCCGCCGCCTCCCATTCGAGCTTCCGATAGTCGAACTGCGCTTCGTCGCGCGCGTTGAACTTGACGATCTCGAAGTACGGCGAAAGGTCGAAGTCGCGGGGAACGCAGAGCGTCGGATGCCTCGCGCGAAGCAGGCCGCTGTAAGCCCGCCTCGTCGGCCGGCCCAGGATCTGCTGCCGAAGGCGCTCGCCGGTCGTCGTCGCCGGCCGCCGCACCTGCTGCGGCAGGATCGGGTACTGCACTCTGGCGAACGCTTCCGCGAGCAGCGTCGAGCAGATCGTCTCCGTCGCCACCCCGCTGCCAAAGTGCAGAGCGTCTTCTCCAAGCCGCGGCGGGATGAGGTGGAAGGGCAGGAGATATCGGGTCAGGTCGAGGAAGTTCCGCCGGTCGTACTGGTGCCCCACGCGAGAGAGGACGTGCTCGAACACCGCCGCCAGGTCCTCCGGACGCAGGCGCATTGGCCGGCAGATCCGGATGTTGAAGTCGATGTACTTCATGAGCGGCGAAACGACGACTCCCTCGGCGACGAGCGCCTCTAAGACCAGAAACTTCGATTCCCGGCCGAAGCGGCGCTGCGTGCGAGCGCGCGTCTCCGGATCGCGCTGGAGCAGCGCGTCGCCGATGTAGAGAGCGCTGTGGGACCAGGAGGACTGGGTGAGGTACTTGACGGCCTGGGAGACCCGCTGGTCCCCGTCGACCAGCAGCACGTCTCCGGGCGCGATCGTCGCCTTCAGCTTGACGGCGTCGTTGTAGACGAACCGGCGGTAGTAGCGCCGCTGGCGCGTGATCTCCGCGACGAACCAGTCTGCGAGAAAGCGGCGGGGGGAACGCATGGATCTATTGTGCGCGACGCGAGCCGCGCGATGTCAGATTTCAGATCGCCGGGGGAGACAGGCTCCCGGCGATCGCGGCTGAAATCCGGAGGAGCGCTTTCTTCAGCGCTTCAGCAGGTACGCCGATTCCTGCAGGCGCGCGCCGGAGGCGTCCGCGACCGCGAAGCGCGAAGGAGTCAACTTTTTAGCGCCCGCGACGATCCCGTACGATCCGTTCCAGAGCGCGGCGCCGGCGTACTCGCCCTTCTTGTTGAGGACGTAGTAGTTGAGCTGAAAATCGGGGCGGCCGTTCCTGTCGCGGTAATACTTCGACGCGTTCACGACCCGCTCGAGAGTTGCCAGGGCGGCCTGTTGTGGCGATTTTCCTTGGCGCATCAGCTCGACGACGGTATGGGAACCGCAGAGGCGGATGTTTCCCTCGCCCCATCCCGTCGATCCACACGCGCCGACTTCGCCGTCCACGTAGAGGCCCGCGCCGATCACCGGCGAGTCGCCGAGGCGGCCGGGCAGCTTGAAAAAGAGGCCGGACGTGGTCGTCGTCCCGACGAGGTCTCCCCCGGAGGTCACGGCGTTGCAGTTGATCGTTCCCTGAGGGCGAAAATCCTCGAGTCCGAACTTCTCGATGTACCACCGGATGTCCGGGTCCTTCTGCTCTTCGTCGCCCCGCTCCATCCAGTCGTCTTTTCCGGACAACTTCTCTTTCCAGTAGAGCCAGATCTTCCGGGAGCGTTCCGTGAGCAGGTTCTGCTCCGGAATTCCGTGCGCGCGCGCGAACTTCAAGGCGCCTTCGCCGACTAAGAACGCACGGTTTGTCTGGTCCATCACGAGGCGTGCCACTCGCGACGGGTTCTTGACGCGCTCGAGTGCGCCGACCGCCCCCGACTTCATCGTCCGGCCATCCATCACGGACGCGTCGAGCTGGACGACCCCCTCCTCGTTGGGAATGCCCCCGTAGCCGACCGTCACGTCGTTCGGATCGTCCTCGACGATGTTGACCCCCGAGATCACCGCCTCGAGCGGGTCGCTTCCCGAGGAGATCATCTGGTAAGCCTTGCGCACGGCTTCGAGACCATTCGCCGAGGAGATGACGACGGGACGCGAGGCCGGGGACGCGCCCTCTGCCGCGGGACTCCTGATCTGGGACGCGATCGGAAGGAGCGCGGCTCCCTTCAACAGGTCGCGCCGGGTCGTTCCGCTCATCGGATCTCCTTGAAGATGTGCCTGGCTGCCGCCCGCCTGCGGGCGGTCATTCGTCCGGGAGCTCTGGCTCGTCCTGCATTTCCCGCTTCGTGCCGGGAGCCATCAGGTCCATCAGAAGCTCCGGCAGGGTCTCGGCAAACTGACTGCGGGGCATGACGGTGGTCGTGCCGGCCGCCTCAGCCCGTTTCCCGAGCTCGCGATCCACGTGCGACAGAAAGCCTACGACGGGCAGAGCGCCATCGGGCCCGCTGGCGCGCATCGCGGCGATCGCTTCGACCGCCCCGTCAGACAGCTCGACCAATGCCGCCACGGTTCCCGCCTCGCGGCAGGCCGATGCCAGCCCCGGCGCCGTGGTGAAGCGGACCGGCACGTCCAGATGCCGCGCCGTGGCGTCGATCTTGGATCGGAAGAACAGGTCCTCTACGCAGGCGACGACGGATCTGGACATGGCGCGGATTGTATGACGGAGGAGGGGCGTGCTCCGCGTCGCGCCGCGCAGCGTCTGGCGGGAGCCCACGGGCGAGGGGCGAGGGAAGGGTCCCGGGCAAGGCGAATGGCAAATGGCGACGGGCGAAGGTTGACACCTCTTTTCGCGCCCGGCGCCCTCCCGTCAGAACATCTTCACGAGGTCGACCGTGAAGCGCTTCAACCACGTGTCGCGGTCGAGGCGCTGTTGAAATAGCGCGGTGCCCTGAACGAACACGCGCGGAAAGACCGTGATGGCGAGGCCCAACCGATGTCCCCGATACCAGCTGTGAAACCACCAGTCGTCGGTGTTGTAGGCCCCCGGGACCGCGTCTCTCTCGATGTATTGGTAGGTGTAGAAGCCGCGGAGCCGCCCGGGCGTCCCGACGTCCCCGACGAGAACGCTCCCCTCCAGGGCCCTGTCGTCGCCGCGAGCTTCGGCGCGGGACCCGAAGTTCCTGAGGCCGTCGAAGGACACCAGGATCGGAACCGGCCCGAGCGGGAACCGGAGGCGGACGATGGCGTCGGCGATCTGGTAACGGGAGAGGAGCACCGCGCCATTCGTCGACGGCCGCGAATAATTCTGACGGATGTAAGAGGGCCGCAGGCGATCCGGCTCGAAGCTCCAGAAGGAACCGGTCACCTCGACGCCGAATGCCGCCGGATCGCCCCATCGCCAGACGAGCTGCCCCGCTCCGACCTTCGTCCGGTCGCCCTCACGCTGGGGGCCTCGAAAGGCGCCCGCCGCGAGGGTCACGGTGGATGAGCCGGCGGGGATTTCCCAGGCCGCCGCGACGCCGAGCGACTGGATGTCGCGGTCCCAGAGCATCTCGGTGGCGACGAGGGGCATCCCGAAGCTCCCGAGCCGAATGGCGAACGCGCCCGGTTTTGCCTCGACGAACCAGCGCTCCAGAGTAGAGCCGGTAGTGCGGTAGTTGTCGAAATTACGCGCGTTGTCGGAGTTCTGGTCAGTGCCGAGGTCGCCGATCGCGCGCGCCCCGATCCTCAGCCGGTCGGAGACCACGAGGTCGAGTTCCGGGCGGAATTCGAACCGCCCGCGGTGGATGTCCGGGCGGAAACGGAGTCTTCCGATGCGGTCGTACCGCCCGAGGAAGTCCCACTGAAATTCGACATGGGGTTTCTGACGCTCCTCGAAAAAAACGGGCTCCGTCTGCGCGCGCGCGGGCGGCGGCGCCCCCGCCAGAAGCAGGAGGAACAGCCACGGACGTCCGCGACCGCGCCTTCGCAGGGCGACAGCCGGCGCCCTGTTGCGTTCGGGCGTTCCCGCCGCCGGGCGCCGCCTCAGGCGGCCGCCGCCGTGACGGATGTCAGCGCCTCGTAGAGCGCGTTCACGCTCTGGTACCGGTCGTCCGGGCTCTTCTGCATGCACGTCAGAACAATCGCGCCGATCCGCGGATCGATTCGGGGGTTTTTCGACTGAGGCGCCGGAGGTTTCTCCTGGACGTGCTTCAAAACCACGGCGATCGGAGAGTCGCCTTCGAAAGGAAGGGTCCCCGTGAAGATCTCGTAGAGCACGACGCCCATCGAATAAATATCGGAGCGGAAGTCGAGATTGAGACCTCGCGCCTGTTCCGGAGACATGTAGTCGGGCGTTCCCACCACGGTCCCCGTCGCGGTCATCCCGCGCTCCTGGGTGAGACGCGCGATTCCGAAGTCCATGATTTTGAGACCGCCGGTCGGCTCGATCAAAATGTTCTGCGGCTTGATGTCGCGGTGAATGACGCCCACTTCGTGGGCCGCGGCGAGTCCCGCGCACATCTGCTTGGCGATCCGCAGAGCGACGGGCGTCGGCAGGAGCTGGTCCTGCTCGATGAGGTGCTTCAGCGTGATTCCTTTGACGAATTCCATCGAGAGGTATCGGACACCTCCGGTTTCGCCGAGGTCGTGCGTCCGGAGGATGTTCGGGTGCGTGATTTTTCTGGCCAGCCGGATCTCCTGCTTGAACCGGTCGAGCAGCGTGGGATCGGCGGAAAGTGCTTCGTTGCGTAGCGTCTTGATCGCGACGAGGTCCTCGAGGTCGCGGTCGAGCGCCTTGTAGACGATCC
>JBDUBI010000126.1:0-5512 GCA_040004225.1 Acidobacteriota bacterium | reverse complement strand
TCTGCTCCCTCGCCCCGCGCTCGGGGAGAGGGTTGGGGTGAGGGGACCCGCAGGCGGGCGTTGCGTTCCCGCCACTCTCGGGACTCACGGGTTTTCAGGGCAGGGTCGGGATGACGGGCGACAGGAGGGCGTGCGCTTTCGTCCGCCTCGCTTTCACGCAAGGTCCGGGGGGAGCGGCTTGAAGACGCGAATCAGGGCGAGCGTGGCCGCGATTCCGGCGCCACCGACGAGCAGCGACGCCGCGGGTCCGAAGTGTTCCGCCAGCGCCCCCGCCTGGAGGTTGCCGATGGGGACGAATCCCGACCAGGCCAGCGCGTAGAGGGAGATGATGCGGCCCCGCAGCTTGTCCGGCGCGCGAGTCTGCATGAGGGTGTTGATGATGGAGGAAGAGGACATCATCGCGCCTCCGAGCAGCGCCAGGGACGCAAGCGCCACGGCATACGACGGGGCCACGGCGAGCGCCGCGACGGAGATCGCAAACGCGGAGGCGGCGATGAGAAGGGCCCGTCCCTTGTCCGCGAAGTCGCCTTTGCGCGCCATCGCGAGCGCCGTCGCGACGGCGCCCACGCCGACGGCGCACAGCATCCCGCCGAGTCCCTTCGGGCCGACGTTCAACAGGCGCCGCGCGTAAAGAGGAGCGAGGGTCACGGCCGGGGTTCCAAACACCGCGAGGGAGGCGCACAGGATGAGAAGCGGAGGGAGCACGGCGTCCCGCCTCGCGAATCGCAGGCCGATGCGCAGCTCTACCCAGGATCCGCGCGGCTTGCGCCGGCGGGCGGTCAAACCCGGAAGGAGGATGATCGCGATCAGGAACGGGAGGAAGGACACCCCGTTCAAAAGGAAACATCCGGTCTCGCCGAGTCCGGCGATCGTAAAGCCGGCGATCACGGGCCCGATGACGCGCGACAGATTGAACTGCATCGAGTTGAGTGAGATGGCGTTCATGAGGTCGTCCCGGCCGACGAGGTCGATGAAAAGCGACTGATGCGAGGGCGTCGTGTACGCGTTCGCGATTCCATTGATGAACGCGAGCGCCGCGACGAGGTGCACGGACACAAAGCCGCGCGCCGTGGCGAACGCGAGGAAAAATGCCGTCGCCATCTGGATCGTCTGCGTGACCACGAGAAGCTTGCGGCGGTCGAACCGGTCGGCCGCGACCCCCGCGAGAGGAGCGAGGAGAAGCGTGGGAATCGAGCCGGCGAAGGTGACCATCCCGAGCACGAGCGCCGAGTCGGAGAGGCGAAACACCAGCCAGCCCTGGGCGACGGTCTGCATCCAGCTGCCGATATTCGACAGGAACAGCCCGATCAGGTAGCTGCGAAACGGGGGGTGGCGGAGGGACGAGAACATCCCCCGCCGCGGCGGTTCCGAGCCGCGCGGGGGAGCGACGCCGAGGTTCGGTCCCGCCGGCTTCAGCAGGTCGGGATGAGATCTCTGGTCACGCAGCGTCATGAGGCGCTCCGCAGGCGGGGCGTGCGGGCGACCGCGAACGAAAGCGCGAGAACGACGAAGTTGACTCCGGTGCCGAGGAGGACCGGGTCGGTCGAGCCCGCGAGAGCGGGGGCGAGCCTCCCGGCCGCAGCGACGGCGCCGCCGGCGAACATCGCCGCGATCGCACCCCACGCGGGAGCCGCCCAGCGCACGGGGAGAAACGCGGCCAGCACCGGGAGGATGAGCCCGGCCGCGAAAATCGAGTAGCCGAGCTTCAAGGTCTCGATTACGTTGCGGTCCATGGCGAGCGCCACGACGAGTCCCATCGCGCCGAACAGAGGCGAGAGGAGGCGCGCGGCCGCGAGAGAGAGTGGACGCTTCAGCAGCGGGGGGAGGATGTCTCGCGAGGTCACTGCGGCCGCGGACAGCAACACGGCGTCGGCGGAGCTCTGGAGGGTCGCGATCAGAGCGACAATCACCACCGAGGCGAGCGGGCCGGGGACGAATGCGAGGACCGCGCGCGGCAGCGTCAGGGCCGGCTCGCCCGGCGGGAGCGCTTCGCGCGCCGCCAGCGCGAGGAACGCGACCGCGGCGCCGAAGAGGAGCTTGGATCCCGCCGCGAGAAGCGCGGACCGGCGGGCCGTCGCCTCATCCCGGCACGACAGCAGCTTGGCGTATACGTCGCTTCCAACGAGGTGCGGCAGCCCGATCAGCACGAGCAGGGCCGCCACGTCCCACGGTCTCATCGTCGGAGAGAGCGGGAAGCTCCCGAAGCCGGCGGGCAGGTGATCGAAGTGCCTCACGCGCAGGAGCGCGCACGCGAAAGCGATGCCGGGGATCCCCGCCACCATCAGCCCGTACTGGAGAAGGTCCGTGCGGACCACCGCGAACTGGCCGCCGACGGAAGTGTAGAGAACGAACACCGCGGTCGATCCGATGATCGCCAGAAGAGGCCGCAGCCCGAACGAGGCCGTGAGGACGACGGACGTGCCCTCGATCAGCAGCGCGAACCAGACAATCTCCGAAACGAGCACCAGAATGGCCGCGGCCCCGCGCGCGCTCCCTCCGTAATGGCGGCCGACGATTTCGGGGAGGGTCATGGCGCCCTCCCGGCGCACGCGTCCCGCCAGGAAGATGCCGAGAGCGAGAAGGCCGAGCGCGCCGGCGAGGTCGAGCCACAGTCCGGCGAGTCCGTGGACGTACACGAACGCCGCCAGCGCGATCGTGGTGGATCCGCCGGTCGTCAGGGAAGAGAGCCCGATGAAGCCCCAGAAAGTGGAGAAGCTTCGATCGGCGACGAAGTACGACGCCTCGTCCTTCCCCGCGCGATGGCGTGAGGCGAAGCCGATGGCAAGCACGCCGGCGAGGTAAGCCAGGAGGAGAACTGGGGTGAGCATGGGAAAAGTGGTCAGGAGTCCTTCAGGAGGTGTCGTCGACGCTCCGTCTCGTGCGACCTGACACGGCTGACGGCGAAACTACCGTCTTCTGGCCGCCTCCCTCGCGACAGCTTCGAAGAGCATCGTGCCGATCGCGAGCGCCCGCTCGTCGAAATCGAACCGGGGAGAGTGATGGGGCCGATGGCCTCCCTCCGGCGCCGACCCGACGAAGAAAAAGCAGCCCGGCACCCGATCCAGAAAAACGGACATGTCCTCGCCGCCGAGCGTGCGCGTGTCCGCGTCGACGCTCTCGGCGCCGAGGAGCCGCCTCGCCGTCTCGATGACCAGGTCTGCCATTTCGGGGTCGTTCACCGTCGCGCGATTGACGCGCTTGTAGTGGAGCCGGGCGCGGACTCCGGCGGCCTCGGCAGTGCCCCGGACCACCCGCTCCATTTTTTCCGGAAGCGCGCGGCCCGACGATTCCGTGAAAGAGCGGGCGGTTCCCGTCATCGAAACGACCGCCGGGATGATGTTGAACGCGGAGCCGCCGTGGATGCTTGCCACGGTCACCACGACCGAGTCGAGCGGGGAGATCTCCCTCGAAACGATCCCCTGGAGCGCGTCGATGATGCGTGCGGCGCCGACGATCGGATCGGCGGTCTCGTGGGGCGCCGCGCCGTGGCCGCCCGGCCCCTCGACCTCGATGGAGAACTCGTCGACGGCCGCCATGAGCGCGCCGCGATTGACTCCAATGGCGCCGACGGGCAGCTGGTTCCAGAGGTGGAGGCCGAAGGCGGAATCGACGCCTTCCAGGATCCCGTCGCCCGCGCACGCCTGCGCGCCGCCAGCGCCTTCTTCCGCCGGCTGAAACAGCATCCGGAAGGGGCCGCTCGCCGGATCGCGGGCGAGCCGGTCCGCAACCGCGAGCGCGATCGACACGTGGCCATCGTGCCCGCAGGCGTGCATCCGCCCCGCCTCTTCCGAGGCGTACGGCGCGCCGCTCTCCTCCTGAAGCGGGAGCGCGTCCATGTCGGCGCGGAGGAGGATGCGGTCGCCGTCCGCCGGCCAGTCCGCCACGACTCCCGTGCGCCCGACGCCCCGCCGGGGGGACAAGCCGGCCGCGGCGAGTCGCTGAAAGACGACGCCGGCGGTTCGCGTCTCCTCAAATCCCAACTCGGGGTGGCGGTGCAGGTCCCGGCGGGTCTCGACCAGTGTCGCGAGCTCCGCTTCGGAGAAACGCCGGAGGAGCTCGTCGGAAGACATGGGCGGGGATTATAGGAGGGGGGATCGAACGAGACGAGGCGGTGAAGGGCGAGACGGGTCGGGCGGGCGAAGGGGAAGAACCGGAGTGACAGGGACGTTTGCTCAGCGCCGGCGCCCGGCACCTGACGCCCTGTCGTCTCACGCCTGCGATAGGGTCTCGCATGGGTCGCATGAGGCGGCAGGCTTTTCGCAGCGCCGCTGAGGGGGACTTCGAGTTGTCAGACGAGACCGGCCGCAAATTCATCGTGGAGAAGTTCCGGGAGGCGGCGAGCAGCCCCGTGCTCGATCTCTTCGAGGGGGCGCTCCTGATTTCTCAGCTGATCGACCCCACCGAACACGTCGCTCCCGCCGACGAGGAGGTGGAGCGTCTCGGCGCCCGGGTCGCCTCCGCCCGGCGGGCCGGCGAAACCCCGGAGCGGGCCCTGCGCGGCGTGCTTTTCACCGAAGAGAAGCTCGAGGGTGACGCCGACTCGTTCGACGATCCCGAGAATTCCTCCGTCGCCCGCGTGATCGCCAGAAAACGCGGGATGCCGATCACTCTCTCGATCCTCGTGATCGAAGTCGGCCGCCGCGCGGGAATCCGCCTGACCGGCGTGGGCCTCCCCGGACACTTCGTAGTCGGCGGTCCGGATCTTCCCTCCGGGCGGTTCCTGGACCCGTTTGAAGGCGGCAAGCTCTGCGACACCGAAGACCTGGCGCGCCGCGTCAGCTCGATCTTCGGGACTCCCGTGGAGCTTCCGGCGGAAGTCTTCGCGCCCGACTCGACCCGCGCGATCCTGACGCGCGTCCTGTTCAACCTCCGCCGTTCCTACGAGCGCCGGGAGATGGTGGAAGAGGCTCTCGCGGCTCTCGAGTGCGCGGAGGCTCTGGACCCCGGCGAGGCCTCATACCTGCGCGAGCGCGGCCTCCTGCTCCTGAAAACGGGACGCTCGGAAGAGGCGCTCCGCGCGCTCGAGGCGTACGTCTCGTCCTCGGTCGGCGAGGACGTCGAGGCGGTGACGAAGCTGATCGCGATCGTGCGAGACCAGGCACTTCCGTCGGAGGGAGCGGAGCTCGTCTCGGCCGAGCCCGCCGAGACGCGCATTTTCAGCTTCGACGAGGCGCGCACGGTCCTTCCCAGGGTGAAGGAGATCACGTCGGACGCCGTGTTCCGCTACGCGCGCCTCGGGGAAACCGGGGGAGAGTCGGAGGAAGAGCGGCAGGGAATCGTGCGCGAGTGGGCGCGCGAAATCGTTTCTCTGGGGGCCGTGATCAAGGGGTTGTGGCTGGTGGATTTCGATTCCGGGGCCGGCTACTACTGCTGGAAGTACCCCGAGCCCTCGCTCGAGTACTTCCACACGTACGACGAAGGCTTCTCGGGACGGCTCCCGCTGCAGTAACGTCGCCAACCGTCGCCTGCGCTCACTGCGGGACCTGCGTTCGCCTGCGGGCGAACGCACCGC
>JBDUBI010000111.1:0-18715 GCA_040004225.1 Acidobacteriota bacterium | reverse complement strand
CGTCGCCGCTCCTCCCCGATGCAGCGGCATCGCCTTCGTCGCGGCTCCTTGCATCTGGCCGCGCGGCGCTCGCAACGCCGCCTCACACCCTTTTTCAGCAGCCTGCTAGGCGTGGGATCCGCCCGCCGCTCCGGACCGTGACCTCGACGACTGCCGCCGCCGGCGAGGGGGACCGCGTCTCCCCGAGCCGCCGCGCGAGCGCCGCTCTGATTCTCGCCACCATCGCCGTTTACGCCGACATCTACATCACACAGCCGATCCTGCCCGTTCTCTCGCGCGAGTTCCACGTCCGTCCGGCGACCGCGGGGCTCTCGATTTCGATCGTCGTTCTGATGATCGCGATCGTCTCGATTCCCTACGGCTCGCTGTCGGACGTAGTCGGCCGCAAGCCCGTGATGGTCACGACGCTCTTTCTTCTGGGAGTGCCGACGCTGCTCTGCGCGGTCGCCCCCTCGTTTTCGGTCCTCGTGGTTTTCCGAGGGCTGCAGGGCGCGCTCATCCCCGGAGTCACCGCGATCGCCGTCGCGTACCTCGGGGACGCCTACCCGGTCGAGGAGCTCGGGCCGAAGGTGGGAGGGTGGATCGCGGCGTCCGTGGCGGGCGGCCTCATCGGCCGGGTCGTCAGCGGGCTTCTGGCGGACTGGACGAACTGGAGGGCGCCATTCCTCCTGTTCGGCGTCCTGACGCTCGCGGCCGCCGCCGGACTCGCCCGCGAGCTTCCGCGCGCACCGGTCCGTCCCCGGCGCCTGGCGCTCGCCGGCCGCGAGATTACGCAGCATTTCTCCAACAGGCGGCTGATCGGAGCGTTCCTGATCGGAGGGGCGGTCTTCTTCTGCTTCATCGGGATCTTCACCTACCTGCCGTACTACCTGACGGCGCCGCCGTTTCACCTTTCGACGGCATTCGTGTCCGGCATTTATCTCGTTTACATCGCGGGGATCTTCACGTCGATCGCCTCCGGCCGTCTTTCGCACCGGTTCGGCGGCCGCCGCGTCATGGCCGTGGGGCTCGTGATCGCCGCGCTCGGGGTGACCGGGACGCTGGTCCGCTCCGTCCCGGCGATCGTCGGAAGCCTCGTGGTCCTCTGCGTCGGGATGTTTACCGTTCAGTCGACGGCGCCCGCTTTCGTCAACTCGAATGCGCGCAGCGGCAAGGGGGCCGCGGGCGCCCTCTACGTCAGTTTCTACTACGTGGGAGCGACCTTCGGGTCGATTCTCCCGGGTCTTGCCTGGCAGCTCTGGGGTTGGCCGGGGGTGGTGTCCTCCTGCGTCACCGCCCTGGCGGTGGGCCTTTTGGCGGACGCGACTCTATGCGTGTAGAGAAAAGCCCGGGCTCCGCATAAGATCCGCGTTCGACGGCTCCGAAGCATGAGGAGGGAGATTCCATGATTTTAGAATTTCGGGCGAAGGCGGGTCGAGGCCTGATTGCGTGCGCGTTTCTGATGGGTGCTCTGTCCCCCGCGCTCCCGGCGCAGACGGAGATCAAGCTCGGCGCGGTCCTGCCGGTCACCGGGAAAGAATCCAAAATCGGCGCGGCTTACAAGCAGGCGACCGAATACGCGGTGAAGGAAGTGAACGACGCGGGCGGCCTGGACGTCGGCGGGAAAAAGCTGAAGATCAACCTGGCCCTGCTCGACGATACGTCCGACGCCGCCAAGAGCGCCCAGCTCGTCGAACAGCTGATGGCGCAGCAGAAAGTGGACGCCGTGATCGGCGGCTACGGATCGCAGCTCGTCCAGGCGCAGAGCGTCGTGCCGGACCGCTACGGGATTCCGTACATCTCGGGCGGCGCCGGAGCGCGGAGCATCTACGGTCGCAGCAAATGGGTGTTCGGAACCCTGTCCCCGGTCGACGTTCTCTCGCAGACGCAGATGGATTTCCTGTCGAGCCTCGTCGCGGCGGGGAAGCTCAAGAAGCCGCTCAAGATCGCGCTCGTCACCGAGAACACGGAGCACGGCAAGGATTACACGCAGGGCGTCCGCGACTACTTGAAGGCCCATCCGGGAGACTTCACCTTGGCTCTCGAGGAAAGCTTCGAGCTGTACACGCCGGATTTCAAGCCCCTGATGAGCCGCGTCCAGGCGGCGAAGGCCGACCTTTTCATGGCCGACGCGCACCTCGAAGACTTCATCGCGATGCAGCGGACTTACACTCAGATGGGCCTCTCCCACCAGATGCTGACTTATGGCGCGCGCGGCGCGGACGCGGCGGGACGCAAGGCTCTGGGCGCAGCGACCGATTACATCTTCGCGAGCGGGTGGTGGTCCGATCTGCTGCCATATCCGCAGGTCAAGGCGTTCAACGCGAAATGGAAGGCGGCCAACGGCGCGGAGCCGCAGTGGTACCACGCCACCGCTTACGAAACCGTGCGGGCTCTTTTGAGCGCAATCCATTCCGCAGGCAGTGTGAAACCCGAGGCGATCCGGGCCGCGCTGGCAAAGACGGAGCTGAAGGACTCGATCCTCCCGGGTGGAGTGCTCAAATTCACGGCCTCCGGCCAGGCCGTTCTGCCCTTTGTCGTCACGCAAAACAAGCCGGGGGACAAGGTCGACATCGTCTGGCCCCGGGAGGCAAAGACGGGCGACGCAGTGGCCCCGGTGCCGCGGTCCTAGAAGACCCGTGCCGCGCTCCGACGCTTCCCGTTCTCACGCGGGAGAGGGTCGGGGCGCCGCTTCCCCGGCCTTGCGGTTCTGAGCCGGTGGTCTGCGAATTGCTGCAATCCCGAATCAGCCCATGAACACCGAAGCGAGATCCCGCTTTTTGAAGGGTTTGCTGGGCCTGTTCGGACGCGAGCACCGCGCGCGGGCCCGGGATCTTCCCGACCTCGCCCACGCGCTGCTCTCCGGCCGCGGCGAAGCTTCGGGGATGGCTCTCGCCGATCAGCTTCTGACCACGTATGCGGCCCTCTCTGCGGAGGAGAAGCGTTCGTTCCTGGAGGTCCTAGCCGAGCGGTTCGGACCGGAGATGCCGCGCCTCGATCGCGCCATCGAAGCCTACCGCCGTGACCCCGGCGCTTCGACGGCCGCGGCGGTCCACCGGGCGGCGGAGCCTCGGCGGCAGGAGCTCTTCCGGCGGTTGAACGCGGCCCCCGGCGGCACCCTCGCGCTCATACGTATGCGGGAAGACGTGCTGCGCGGGATGGCGGTTTCCGAGCCGTTGCGCGCCATCGACGCGGATTTCGTGCACCTCTTCTCGTCCTGGTTCAACAGCGGATTTCTGGACCTGCAGCGCATCGACTGGTCGACCCCCGCGCGGATCCTTCAGAAAATAATCCAGTACGAGGCCGTGCACGCGATCGCGAGCTGGGAGGATCTGCAGCGCCGGCTCGATCCTTCGGACCGCCGGTGCTTCGCCTTCTTTCATCCCCGCCTCTCGGGGGAGCCGCTGATCTTCGTCGAGGTCGCGCTGACAGAGACGATCCCCGAGGCGATCGCCCCGCTCCTCGCCGAATCGCCCGCGCCCGCCGATCCGGACCGGGCGACAACGGCCGTTTTCTACTCGATCTCGAACTGCCAGCCCGGCCTGCGAGGCGTTTCCCTCGGAAACTTCCTGATCAAACAAGTCATCGACGAGTTGAGGCGCGAGCTGCCCGCGCTTCGCGCTTTCGTGACGCTTTCCCCGGTCCCGGGATTTGCCGCCTGGTTGCGCCGCGAGCGCGATTCGGCGGGGTCCGCTCTTCTCTCGTCGCGCGAGAGGACGATGCTCGAGGTCCTGGACCGTCCCGATTGGGCCGAGCGTCTGTCCGACCGCAGTGCGATCCGGCCGATCCTCGTCGCGGCGGCCGCCGACTACCTCGCCCGCGCGAAGAATCCGGCCGGGAAGCCCCTCGATCCGGTGGCCCGACTCCACTTGAACAACGGGGCACGGCTCGAACGCATCGACTGGCTGGCGGACCTGTCGACAAAGGGGCTGGCCTCGGGGCTGGGGTTCATGGTGAATTATCTCTACGACCCGGCCCGCATCGTCGAGAACCACGAGAGGTTCGCGGAAAAGGCGGAGGTCGTCCTCTCCCCCTCCGTGCGGAAGCTGCTGCCGCCGCGGCACCAGGTCCCGCTGGACTCGCCGCCCGTCGCCGCCATTTCGAGCGGCCGACGCCGATGACCAAGCTCCTCGGTGTCCTCGTCGACTCGCTGCTCGCGGGCGGCCTGTACGCAACCATGGCGTACGGTCTCGCCATCATCTATGGGGTGATGCGCATCATCAACCTCGCGCACGCCGGATTCCTGATGCTCGGCGCCTACGCGACCTTTTTTCTCTTCACACGTTTTCATCTCGATCCGTTCCTGTCCCTCGTCGTCGTACTTCCGGCGTTCTTCCTGATCGGCGTCGCGCTGTATCTCGCAATCGTCCGGCGCCTTCCGCGGTCCGGCGCGACTCCCTCGATGGAGTCCCTGCTGCTTCTTTTCGGACTGTGGCTCGTGTTGCAGAACCTGGCCTACGCGATCTGGGGCGGTGACACCCAGTCGATCCTGACGGGATACACGATGAAGTCCCTTTCCTTCGGGGGCGTGCGCGTAGGCGTCCCTCTCCTGCTCGTTTTCGTGGCGAGCGCCGCCTCTCTCGTCGTGTTGACTCTCTTTCTGCGCCGGACCTACGTCGGCAAGGCGATCCGGGCGGTGACGGCAAACCGCGACGCCGCGCTGATCTCGGGCGTAAACGCCGACCGGATCTCGGCGACAGCCTTCGGGCTCGGGACGGCGTTCGCCGCCATGGCCGGAAGCCTGATGTCCACGCTCTATGCGTTCACGCCCGACTTCGGGCGGAGCTTCCTTTTGAAGGCCTTCTGCATCATCGTGCTCGGAGGGATGGAGAGCGCCACAGGGGTCGCGCTCGGAGCCTTCGTTCTCGCGCTCCTCGAAAACGTCTTCGGAGCCTATACGCCCATTCCGACCACGTTTCAGGATGCGATCAGCTTCAGCCTGCTCGTCGTCGTGCTGGTCCTTCTTCCGCAGGGCCTGCCGCGGCTGTTTGCGCGGCGCTCGGCGCACGCGCGATGATCGCCCGTCCGGCCCCGCGGAATATCAGGGCGGCCGCAGCGGTCATTGCCGCACTCGTCCTTCTCCTGCTCGCGCCGCGGTGGCTCGAGCGGGGCTCGTTGAACGACCTCTGGAGCATCGCCTTCGCGATTGTGCTGGCCTCCGCCTGGAACATCCTGGGCGGGTTCGCGGGGCAGATCTCGATCGGCTATTCGGCGTTCCTCGGGATCGGCGCCTACACGACCGCGCTGCTTTCGCTGAAGGGGGTCGGTCCGTACTGGACGCTCCCCTTGGGGGCGCTCCTCGGCGCGGCGTTCTCCTACGTCGTCGGCCTCCCGACCTTCCGGCTGCGCGGCCCCTACTTCACCATCGCCACGATCGGCGTGTCGGAGGCGGTGCGCGTGTATGCGGCCGGCGTTTCCTACACCGGAGGGTCGAGCGGGCTCCGCATGCCGCCCGGCACCTTCGACTTCGACCGGGACTACGCGGCCATGATGGTTCTCGCCGCGGCGGTCGTTCTGCTCTCGCTGTGGATCCGATCGAGCGCTCTCGGAAAGGCGCTCTTCGCCATCCGCCAGGACATCGACGCCGCGGAGGCGCTCGGCATCCACTCGACCCGGGTGAAGTTGATCGCACACGCCGTCTCCGCCGCGATCGTTGCGCTCGCGGGAGGGCTCTTCGCGATCAACTTTCAGTACATCTCGCCCGGATCCGTCTTCGACTTCCGCCTGAGCCTCTCGATCGTGCTGATGCCGATCGTCGGCGGCATCGGGACGGTCGCGGGCCCCATCCTGGGCGCGATCATCTTCAGCTACCTCCAGATCAAGCTTCTCTCGACACCGGCTCTTCGGGATTCGTACCTGTTCCTCTACGGAGGACTCCTGATGCTGGTGATGCTGTTCGAACCGCGGGGCCTGGTAGGAGCGTGGCAGCGGTTTCAGGGTTTCGTGCGGCTTCCGATGCGGGGCGCGGTGCCCCGTGTCTGACGCGCTGCTGACGGCATCCGGCGTTACGAAGCGCTTCGGGGGGCTGCTCGCCTTGAACGGTCTCTCCTTCGAAGTCGAAGCGGGGCAGGTCTTCGGCGTGATCGGGCCGAACGGCGCCGGGAAGACGACCCTCTTCTCCTGCCTGGTCGGAGCAGCGCGTCCGACCGCCGGCGAAATCCGGTTCCTGGGCGACCGGATCGATGGACTGCCCAACTGGGCCGTGGTCGCCCGCGGCGTTGTGCGCACGCACCAGATCGTGCGGCCCTTTCGACAGATGACGGTCCGGGAGAACGTCTCGGTCGGCGCCCACTTCGGGACCGGCGGACGCCGGGGCGCCGAAGCGGCGTGGCGCGTGGATTCGATTCTCGAAAAGACGGGACTCGCCGGTCGCGCGGAGTCGCTTGCTGGGACGCTGACGATTGGAGAGTCCAAGCGGCTCGAGATCGCCCGCGCGCTTGCGACCGAGCCGTCGGTTCTCTGCCTCGACGAAGTGATGGGAGGTCTGAACCCGTCCGAGATCCAGGGCGCCATGACCCTGATCCGCTCCCTGCGCGACTCCGGTCTCACCATCCTGATGATCGAACATCATGTGCACGCCGTGGTCGGGCTCTCCGACCGCATTCTGGTGTTGAACTTTGGCGAGAAGATCGCGGAAGGCAATCCGGGAGACGTCATGAGCGACCCGGCAGTGATCTCGGCTTATCTCGGCGACGCTCTGGAACCGGCGGGAGTGACATGAGCCTGCTCGCCGGCGAGGGAATCAACTCGTTCTACGGAGACGTGCAGGCGCTCTGGGACGTCTCCTTCGACGTCGAGCCGGGAGAAATCGTCACGCTGATCGGCGCGAACGGCGCCGGCAAGTCGACCCTCCTGAAAACGGTCGCGGGCCTGGTGGCGCCTCGCCGGGGGCGCGTCCTTCTCGAGGGCGTCGACGTCGCGGGGGAGCCCGCTTACCGGCTCGTCGAGCGCGGTCTCGTCCTGATCCCCGAAGCCCGCCAGCTGTGGCCCGGCATGACCGTCCGGGAAAATCTCGAGATGGGCGCGTATTCAAGGGCGGCGAGACCGGAGCGCGCCCGCAGCCTGGAGGCAGTGCTCTCCATGTTTCCGATCCTCGAGAAGCGGGCAAAACAGAACGCCGGCACCCTTTCGGGCGGAGAACAGCAGATGTGCGCGATCGGACGCGGGCTGATGGCGCGCCCTCGCATCCTTCTTCTCGACGAGCCAGCCCTCGGCCTCGCGCCGAAGCTCGTGCGGGAGGTCTTCGCGGCCTTGAAGGCGATCCGGGAGACCGGGGTCACGCTTCTCCTGGTCGAGCAGAACGTGCCCCACGCCCTGGCGCTCGCGGACCGCGCCTACGTCCTCGAGTCCGGACGCGTGACGCGCGCCGGTCCCTGCGCCGAGCTCGCCCGCGACCCGCGCGTGCGGGAAGAGTTCCTGGGAATCGCCTCCATTTGAGAGAGCCCGCCGCCCGCCGCCTGTTCTCCCGGTTCGCGGCCGAGCCCGAGAGGGAGGCGATCCTGTTCAACGGGCGCTCGCTCACGTTCGGAGACCTGGACCGGCTCTCACGGCGATACGCCGGCGGGCTCGCGGCTCTCGGTGTCGGAAAGGGCGACCGGGTGGCGGCGTTTGCGGAGAGCCTTCCCGAAGCCATCGTCGCGATGCTCGGACACTATCGGCTCGGCGCCATACACGTCCCGATCAACACGCGCTATCGGGGCGACGAAGCGGGACACATTCTCGAGGACTCCGGCGCGCGCACGGTCGTCGTGCGCGCGGGCAGCGATTCGGACGCGGTCCTGCGAGGCCTCCCCGGGGAACGGCGCGTGGTCTCGATCGGGGGACGAGGGGCCGGAGAGATTTCGTTCGAATCCCTGCTCGAGAGCGACGAGCTGCCGGGAGAACCCGCGTCTTCGGACACCGACACCGCCCTCATCGTGTACACGTCGGGAACGACGGGCAAGAGCAAGGGCGCGGCGATCTCGTACGGAGCGCTCGTCGCGAACATGGAGACGTTGACGGCGCTCTGGCGTTTTTCGGACCGGGACCGCATCGTGCTGATGCTGCCGCTCTTCCACATCCACGGTCTGTGCATCGGCGTGCACGGGGCTCTCCTCGCCGGCGCCGCGACCCTCCTGTTCGAGCGGTTCGACGCGCGCGAGGTGGTCCGCGCCTTCGCGGAACAGGGCGCGACCGTCTTCATGGGCGTTCCCACGATGTACGTGCGGCTGCTCGAGCTGCTCGAACAGACTCCCGAGCACGCGGGCGTGCTCGCGCGGGGACGCCTGTTCACGTCCGGCAGCGCCGCGCTTCCCGCCGCCCACTTCGAGGAGTTCGAACGGCGGACGGGGCATCGCATCCTGGAGCGTTACGGGATGACCGAGACGCTCTTCACGTTGTCCAACCCTTGCGAGGGCGAGCGCCGCGCGGGGACGGTCGGCAAAGCCGTTTCGGGATGCGACGTTCGAATTGTCGAGGAAAACGGCGATGAGGTCCCCGCGGGCGGTGCGGGAGAGATTCTCGTTCGCGGCAACAGCCTGATGACCGAATACTGGGGTCGTCCGGCGGAAACGGCGGCCGCGTTTAAAGAAGGATGGTTTCTGACCGGCGATGTCGCTCGCCGGGACGTTGACGGGTACGTCTCGATCGTCGGCCGGAAGTCGGTGGACGTCATCAAGAGCGGAGGCTTCAAGATTTCCGCTCGCGAGATCGAAGATGTGCTGCGGGAGCATCCGCGGGTGCGGGACGTCGCCGTTCTGGCAGAGCCCGATGCCGTGTGGGGAGAGAAGGTGGTGGCGGCGGTGGTTCTGCGCGAGGACGTTTCCCCGCGCGACTCCGCCGACCTCTTAGCCGAACTCGCCGCATTCACATCGCGCAGCCTGGCGGATTACAAGAGGCCGAGGGCCGTTTACGTTCTCGCGGAGCTGCCTCGCAACGCCATGGGCAAGGTGCAGAAGCACCGGATTCTGGAGGGACTGCGGGAAAGCTCCTCGCCCGGCCGGGCGACGGCTCCGCCCGGTGAATTCCCGCGATGAATCCATTCTCGACGTACGGCGTACATCCGGAAGGGAGGATCCCGTTTCCATGAGCACTTCCATTTCCACCGATCCCGCGGCGACGAGCGAAGGAACACTCGAAGTGGACGCCTGGGCCGCGCCCGCCGCCCATGCGCCGCTCCGAGCGTTTCGCGTCCCCCGCCGGGAGACCGGGCCCCGCGATGTCGCGATCGAAATCCTGTTCTGCGGCGTCTGCCACAGCGACATTCACCAGGTCCGCGATGAATGGGGGGGATCAATCTTCCCCATGGTGCCCGGTCACGAGATCGCCGGCCGCGTCCTCGAGACGGGATCCGATGTGTCGAAATTTGCAAGCGGCGACATCGTCGGGGTTGGCTGCTTCGTGGATTCCTGCCGCCGCTGTGAAGCGTGCATCGCGGGGGAGGAGCAGTACTGCGCGAACGGAATCGCGGCGACATACAACGGGCTCGAAAGGGACGGCGAGACTCCGACCTACGGGGGCTATTCGACACGAATCACCGTGGACGAGAACTACGTCCTCAGGATTCCCGAGAGCCTCCCTCTCGACCGCGCCGCGCCTCTCCTCTGCGCCGGCATCACGACCTACTCGCCGATGCGTCACTTCGGCGTGCGGGACGGCGATGAAGTGGCGATCGTCGGGCTCGGCGGTCTCGGCCACATGGGCGTCAAGATCGCGCGGGCGATGGGGGCGCGGGTGACGGTTCTCAGCCATTCGCCCGGGAAACGCGACGACGCGCTGCGTCTCGGAGCCGACGAGTTCGTCTCGACCGCCTCCGCCGATTCCTTCGAGAGAAACACGGAGCGATTTGATTTCGTGCTCGACACGGTGTCCGCGCCTCACGACTACAACGCCTATCTGAATCTTCTGCGTCGCGACTCGACAATGGTGCTCGTCGGGCTCCCGGACCCGGCGCTCCTTTCCGCGGGACCGCTGATCAGCCGCCGGCGGCGCCTCTCCGGATCGTCGATTGGCGGAATTCGCGAGACCCAGGAAATGCTGGACTTCTGCGCCGAGCACGGGGTTGCGTCCGACGTTGAGGTGATTCGGATCCAGGATGTCAACGAGGCGTACGAACGGACAGTTCGAAGCGACGTGCGGTACCGCTTCGTGATCGACCTCGCGAGCCTTCGCGGCCCGGAACAGGAGAGGCGCTGATGCCGGGGTCCTCGGGCACCCGCGCGTTTCGGGTCTCCGCGCCCGGGGGAACCCTCGATCTCATCCGCCGCGATCCGGCGGAGCCTGGACCCGGAGACGTTCGCTTGCGGATCGAGGCGTGCGGGATCTGCCACAGCGACATGCTGACGAGAGACGGACTCTGGCCCGGTGTGACCTACCCGCGCGTCCCCGGCCACGAGATCGCCGGGAAAATCGAGGCGCTGGGCCGCGATGTGGAGGGCTGGCAGGTCGGAGACCGGGTTGGGGTCGGCTGGCACGGCGGCCACTGCGGACACTGCGACTCCTGCCGCCGGGGCGACTTCGTCACCTGTCGCGTGGCGGCCCGGATCCCTGGAATCTCCTACGACGGCGGCTACGCGGACACGATGATCGCGCCCGCCGGCGCGCTCGCCCGCATCCCGAAGGAGCTGTCGGCGGTCGAGGCCGCCCCGCTCCTGTGCGCCGGAATCACCACCTTCAACTCCCTTCGGCACAGCGGCGCGCGGCCGGGCGACCTCGTGGCCGTCCTCGGCGTGGGGGGGCTCGGGCACCTGGGCGTCCAGTTCGCCTCGAAGATGGGGTTCGACACGGTGGCGATCGCGAGAGGCCGGGACAAAGAGGCGCTCTCCCGCGAGCTCGGAGCGCGTCATGCGATCGACAGCGAGTCGTCGGATCCGGCCGCGGAGCTTCAGCGCCTCGGCGGCGCGAAGGTCATCCTGGCGACGGTCACGAGCGGACAGGCGATGACCGCGGTGATTCCCGGACTCGCGGTGGACGGGAAGCTCGTCGTCCTCGGCGCTCCCCACGATCCGCTCTCGGTCCCGGCGGGACTCTTAATCGGGGGGCGCCGATCGATCGCGGGATGGCCCTCGGGCACGTCCATCGACTCCGAGGACACGATGAAATTCGCCGTGCAGACGGGCGTCCGGTCCAGAAACGAGGTCTTCCCGCTCGAGCGGGCGCCGGAAGCCTACGACCGGATGATGAGCGGGAAGGCGAGGTTCCGGGTGGTGCTGGAAATGTGAGGAGGCCGGGAGCCCTGGACAGGACTTTCAGAAGTTTCGGCGTCCGCTCCTCCTCGGACTTTCAACCTCGACTCCAACCCTGCCTGTAGAGGGATTTGAGGGACTCGACGAGCGCACTTTTCTTCTCATCCGAAAGGCGCCGTCCGAAGTTCCGGCCGTCGTGGTCGACGACCGAGCGACTGGATTCGAGGCTCAGGCCGCCTTTCGCCGAGGATGGTCTCGTGGAGGCGCGTCTTCGGCCGGAAGTCTTCGCTGCCGGAGGTGTCGGAGCGAGGGTCTTGCTGTGCCGTCAACATTCTTCTCGGAAGTGTCGTCGATGCCATCCCCCGGGCCGGCGAGCTGTTTCTTCTCCGACGCGACGGGGGGGTTGGTCTGGACGCTTCTCGGCCCGGACAGGCAGGAGAAGACCACCAGGGCGATCGGGAACAGAACGAAAATCGACCTTTGGCGCGCCATGAGTCCTCCTCAGGGCCGCCCGGGTCGCCGCGTTTCTGCGGGCGGCTCCCGGCAAGCTGTCTGCCCTTGAGAGTCGTACGACTCGGCTCGGTGACACGATTTTCGAAACTTTTTCAAAAGGGATAACCTCCAGCCGCCGCCGACGCCGGCCCAGGGGGAAACGGGTATTCCGACACCGAAGACCGACGACACGTATGACGTCCTGATCATCGGGGCGGGTCAGGCGGGAGTCCCCCTCGCCCACGCGCTGGCGCGGAAGGGCAGACGGGTGGCGATCGCGGAGCGAAAAGAGCTGGGAGGCTCCTGCGTCAACTTCGGGTGCACTCCCACGAAGGCGGTCATCGCTTCGGCGAGAGTCGCTCACCTCGCGCGGCGGGGCGACGAGTTCGGGCTCAGGATTCCGAGAGTCGAGGTGGATTTTCCCCGTGTTCTGGCGCGTGCCAGGGGCATCGTGGCGCAGTCCCGGATCGCCCTGCGCAAAGGCTTCGCGGAGACCTCGAATCCGAAGCTTCTCCGCGGGCACGCCCGTTTCGTCGGAAAGACGCGCCATCTCTTCCGCCTCCGGGTCGCGGATCTGGACGTCACCGCCCGCCAGGTCGTGCTCGACACGGGAACCCGCAGCCGCATCCCGGCGATCCCGGGGCTCGATCGGATCGAGTACCTCGAAGCCGGCAACTGGCTGCAGCACCCGGAGCTCCCGGACCACCTCGCGGTCCTGGGAGGCAGCTACACGGGGCTCGAGATGGCCCAGTTCTTCCGGAGAATGGGAAGCCGGGTGACGGTGATCGAGGAAGGCCCGCGAATCATGGCGCGGGAGGACCGGGACGTCGCTGACGCCATGCAGCAGTTCCTGGGGACCGAAGAGATCGCCTTCCGACTGAACACGAAGCTCGATCGGGTCGACAGAAAAAGGGGGACTCTTCGCCTGACGCTGCGAGAGGGAAGGAAGTCCTCGACGCTCTCCGCCTCTCATCTCTTTGTCGCGACCGGCCGACAGCCGAACACGGACGATCTCGGTTTGAAGAAGGTCGGCGTGCGGGTCAGCCGGGAGGGGATCGTCGAGACGGACAAGCGTCTCGCGACAAACGTCCGGGGGATCTGGGCTGCCGGAGACATCCGCGGGGGTCCGATGTTCACCCACACCGCCTGGGACGATTTCCGCGTCCTGTCCTCGCAGATCGCCGGCGACCGCTCGAAGACGACCGACCGCATCGTCCCTTATGCCGTCTACACCGACCCGCAGCTCGGCCGGGCGGGCTTGACGGAATTGGAGGCGCGCCGGACGGGACGACGAATCCGCATTGGCCGTTTCGAGATGAAGAAGAATGGCAAAGCAAAGGAGATCGGAGAGCCGGACGGGTTCATCAAAGTCATCGCCGACGCCCGGACCCGCCGCATCCTCGGCGCATCCGTGCTCGCCGCCGAGGGAGCCGAGCTCATCCACCTCTTTATCGAGATCATGAACGCGAAAGCTCCGTACACGGTGATTGAGGAAGCCATCCACATCCATCCGACACTGGCAGAGGCGGTGCAGAGCGCGGTCGCGGCGCTCGAGTGAAGCGCAAGGTCACGGCAACGTCCCGGTTGCGCCGAGTCGTTGGAAGACCCGCGGGCCTTCCGCGGCTCGAATCGGACACGTTCGGGTACTTCGTCCACGAGGCCAATCCGGGTAACGGCCTCGTCAAGGACAACACGCGGTACGGCTCTTCGTCGAGTATCGCGGCTGTGGGGCTCGCGCTTTCCTGCTATGCGGCAGGCGTGGAGCGCGGGTACATGACGCGGGACGAGGCCGTCGAGCGAACCTCCACGACACTGCGGTTCTTCGCGAAGAGCTCCCAGGGGCCGGAGCGGGACGCGACCGGGCACCGGGGCTTCTACTACCACTTTCTGGACATGAAGACGGGAGCTCGCGCGCACGACTGCGAGCTCTCCACGATCGACTCCGCGATCCTCTTTGCGGGAATGCTCTCTGCGGCGGCGTACTTCGACCGGGAGTCCCCGGGCGAGCGGGAGATTCGCCGCCTCGCCGACCGTCTCTACCGCCGCGCCGACTGGCAGTGGGCGTTGAACGGAGGGAAAGCGGTCTCACACGGCTGGACTCCGGAAAGCGGATTTCTTCCCTACCGGTGGGAGGGCTATAACGAGGCTCTCGTGCTGTATGCGCTCGGGCTCGGATCTCCGACCTACCCCCTGCCGAGAGAGAGCTTCGCGGCGTGGTCCGCGACGTACCGCTGGCGGAAGATCTACGGCGTGGAGTTTCTTTATGCCGGCCCCCTCTTTATCCACCAGCTCTCGCACGTCTGGATCGATTTCCGGGGGATCCAGGACGCGTTCATGGCAAAGAAGGGGATCGACTACTTCGAGAACAGCCGCCGCGCGACCCTCGTGCAGCAGCAGTACGCGATCCGCAATCCCCGGAAGCTCAAGGGATACGGCGAGCTTGCCTGGGGAATCTCGGCGAGCGCGGGGCCCGGCGAAGGGGTCCGGCGGATTCGAGGCGTGCGCCGCCGGTTCCACGATTACCTCGGCCGCGGGGTGCCGTCCGGGCCGGACGACGGCACGCTCTCGCCTTGGGCGGTGGTCGCCTCGCTCCCGTTCGCGCCCGAGATCGTGCTTCCGACGATCGAGGCTTACACGAGCGGGTATCCCGAGACGCGCAGCGAGTATGGCTTTCTCTGCAGCTTCAACCCGACCTTCGCGGACGACTCTGAAAGCCCCGGTTCGAAGGGCGCGGTCTGGGTGGCGGGGGGGTACTACGGCCTCGACCAGGGCCCCGTCGTGCTGATGATCGAGAACTTCCGCTCCGGCCTCATCTGGCGGCTGATGCGCGGATGTCCCTACGTCGTCCGGGGACTTCGCCGCGCCGGTTTCTCGGGAGGGTGGCTTGGAAAGTGACCGTGGTCCCCGCTCGGCCTCACGCGCGTCGTGGTCGAAGGCGACGCTTCAACTGATCGTGGTTTCCCTCGACGTGATCTCGTAATGGAAACTGTCCGCGTCCATGCTGTCGAGCCTGCCCTGCGCGGTTTCCGCCTGCGGGTACATGAAGAAGGGGACCGGGGGACCGCTTGATCCGGGCAGCGCGACGTCGTGGGCGAAGTTGAACGCCATCCAGTTCATTTCCCAGGACCCGAGAAGCCGCGTGCGCGCCTTCGTCACCATCTCGTCGGCGAGCGCGCGATTGCCGGGCGGCTCTTCGAGAATGACCTTGCGGACGTCCGCCGGGTCGACGGGGACCCAGCCGTAGCCCGTGAGGTAGACCTCGGCGCGGCAGTGCTGGGATTTCGTCACCTTCTCCGACGAGGCGCCGAGGCTCTTGTATCCGAGCTCCGATTTGGCGACGCGGATGCCGTAGACGTCACGCGCCGGCAGCCCTGCCGAGCGGGCCAGACCGACGTAGAGCGCGTTTAAATCGGCGCACTTGCCGCCCAGGTCCCCGGACTCCAGCAGAAAGCGGATGTCGCCGACGCCGCAGCCGCGCGTTTTGGGATTTCGAAAGGTGTTGTCCACGATCCAGTCGTAGAGGGCTCGTGCCTTCTCGACGTCCGTCCTGGCGTTCTTCGTGGCGGTGGCCGCCGTCGCCCGGACGATGCCGTCGGTCGGAATGTACTTCGTGGGCTCGAGGAAGTGCTTCAGCTCTGCGGCGTCGGCTTTCGGGGCCTTGCCCCTCGACGGTCCCGAAAGGTCGACCGTGTAGTCCTTAGTCGAGACCCGGCTCGTCAGGGTCAAGACGGGTTTGGCGCCCTCCGGGAACTTCGCGGCGACGATCCCGAGGCCGTCCTCCTTGTTCTCGAAAATCCTCGCCTGCCCGCCCTGGGCCTCGAACTCGTTCGACAGCGTCCTCTGGAAGGGCGTTTTCGAAACGAGGGCCGCGGGCAGCCAGACCAGTGTCGGTCCGGAAGGCTTGAGAATTTCGACGCTTGTCGTGACCTCGAACGTGCGCCAGTCGCCGGTGGGGACTCCGGCCGCAAAGAGGCGCCGGCTCCCTGGAAACGCGAGGCTCGCCGACGCGGCGGCCGAGGCTCGGAGAAAATCGCGACGATTCATGTGTTACCTCGTTTTCAGACCCGCGGACGGCCCTACCGTACACCCGGCCGGCCGCCTTTTCGACGGATTGTCCTGGCTCGGTTCCGAGCCGGAGGACGTCCGCCCTTTCAAAGGACTGAAACACGGAAAGATGACGGCTATTTCACCGCACCGGTCGTCATCCCGGAGATGAAGTAATCGAGCGACAGGGCATACACGATCACGACGGGGACCGACCCCAGCACCGCCGCCGCCATCAGCGGACCCCAGAAGTACACGTCCCCCCGCACCATGTCCACCGTGATCCCGACGGGGAGCGTCCGATTGACGGTCGAGCTGATGAAGGTCAGGCCGTAGACGTATTCCTGGAATGACAGGGTGAAAGCGAAAATCGCCGCGGTGATGATCCCCGGCAGCACCACGGGGATGACGACCAGCCGGAGCATCTGCATCCGCGTCGCGCCGTCCAGAAGAGCCCGCTCCTCGATCTCCTTCGGGACGCTCCGGAAGAATCCCATCAGGAGCCACGTGCAGAAAGGGACCGTGAACGTGGGGTAGGTCAGGATCAAGGACCAGATCGTGTTGTCGATCTTCAGGGCGCCGACGAACTGGGAGAACGGAATGAATAGAATCGTGGGTGGGATCAGGTAGGTCAGGAAGATGACGATGCCGAGCATCCGGTTCCCTCGAAAGTCGAGGCGCGCCAGCGCGTACGCCGCCGGGACGGCGAGGAGGAGCGTGATCAGCATCACGACGAGCCCCGTGATCAGGCTGACCCGAAGCCAGCGATAGAAGGGCGTCGAGACCAGATACCTGTAGTGCGTCAGGCTCGGGCTCGCCACCTCGATGAACCCGATCACCTCGTTGGGGTGCGCGACTGCTCCCGACGGGACGCGGATCGCGGCCAGCTTCCCATCCACCGGGCTCTCAATTTTCCGGTCGCCGACGAAGGCGATCGGCTCGGGATTCTGGACGCTGTCGCTGCGCGTCGTCGCCGCGCCCTGGACGACTTTCCACTGGATGACGCCCTCCGGGAACGAGGCCGGGACGATGATGTCCTTGTGGTAAGGCTTGTGAGTGTTTCCGTCGACACTCGAGAACCAGAACGGGTTGCGCTTCAGGTCGTACAGATTCGGATCCGCCTTCAGCGAGGTGATCAGCATCCAGTAAAAGGGGAACAGGGCGAACGCGAGAAACGGCGCGAGGCCCGCGTAGGAAATGAGCGACGGTCGAATGCGGCGCCAGAGCAGGAACCCGCGCGAGCTCACGCTTCCCGCCGCAGGAACTGGAGCATGAAGAACACCATGATCGCCATGAGAGGGAACATGAAGAGCGAGATCGCCGCGCCTTTTCCGATATAACCGGCGTTGACGCCGAGCTGGTAGGCGTAGGTCGCGAGGACCTGCGTCTGGTCGAACGGCCCGCCCTTCGTGATGATCCAGATGGTGTTGAAGTCGGTGAAGGAGAAGATCACCGAGAAGAGCAAAGACACCATCAGGATCGGGCGCACCATCGGCGAAATGATGTGGACGAAGCGCTGGAAGCCGTTCGCTCCCTCGAGGCGCGCGCGCTCCAGGATCTCGTCGGGGATCGCGGTTAAGCCCGCGAGGATGATGATGGTCGTGAAGGGGAACCCGCGCCACACGTTCACGACGATCACCGACAGCATCGCGAGGTCCTTGTCGCCCCGGAAGTTGATGATGTGCTGCGGCGTCAGGACGCCCCAGTGCACGAGGCACCAGTTGATGACGCTGTAGGTCGAATCGAGGATCCAGAGCCACGCCTGGGCGCTGATCGCGATCGGGATGACCCACGGGATGACGACGAGCCCGCGCAGCAGCCGCCGTCCGCCGAACTTGCGGTTCAAGAGCAGCGCGCAGGGCACGCCGATCAAGAGCTTCAGGATCTCGGTGCCGAACGTGTACTTGAAGGTGTTCTTGAGCGCGAGAAGGAAATTCGGGTCCTGAAGGACTCCCGTTCCATGAATGTCGACCCGCGTCGTCGCCGGGACGAGCAGTTTTTTCGCGGCAAGGTCCACCGCGGCGCGGGTCTCGAACGTGCCGAGCGTGATGGGCGATTCTTTCGCGTGAGCGACGACCTCGGACTGGCCCCCGGCGGGACGGACCGTCCAGTCGGTGTCCTGGAGGATCGTCGACCCGGCAAATGACGCGTCGTCCTCCTTGGCCATGTCGAGAAGCGGGATCGACCGGCCGGCGGCGGCGAGCGAGGCGCGAGAGCCGCCTGCCGGCGCCGGGGACGTCTCGACCTTGAAGCCGGCGCGGGCGGCGAGGAAGGCCCGCGCGGACGCGTCGGAGGGAAAGCGGCCGATCACGAAATCGTTGGCGAGAAGGTCGTAGCTCTGGATCTTCGAGTAGTTCGCCGTTCCGATGAAGCTCCACTTCTGATTGCCGGCCTGGGCGTCCGAGAGCGACAGGAAGATCGACATCCCGAACGGGTAGGCGATGAAAAGGGCGAGATAGAGGGCGGCGGGAAGGACGAGCGCATACCCGAGCGGCGCCTCGCGGTCGAAGAGGCGGGCCCGGCGTCGGGGCGGCAGGGGATGCTCTGGCGCCGCATCGGCCGGCGGCAACGGGGTGCTCAGAGCGTGGCCTCCGTCTCACCGTCGAAGAGGTACGCCCGATTCATGTCGAACCACAGGTCCACGCGGTCGCCCGGCCGGACTCCGGCGTGGATCTCGGTCTCCATCTGGAATGTGCCGGCCTCGCCCCGGGCGGTGACGACGACCCGGTGGCCCAGCGGCTCCACGACCTCGATTACGGCGGGCACCCGCGCCGGGTCCGAGACGGCCGCCCATGCCACGTCGGAGAGGGGCCGGCCGCTCTGCGCCACGGAGATGTGCTCGGGTCGGATTCCAAAAGAAATTTTTCGGCCCGCGCGCGAGGCGAGCTCAGGGCGGGGAAGCGGGAGTCGCAGGCCGCCGGGAAGGACGATCGCCAATCCCGACTCGTCGGCGGCGAGCTCTCCCTCGAAGAAGTTCATGGGCGGGCTTCCGATGAACCCCGCCACGAAGCGGCTCGCCGGCCTGTCGTAGACCTCGA
>JBDUBI010000219.1:0-18746 GCA_040004225.1 Acidobacteriota bacterium | reverse complement strand
CGCTCGCGCTCATTTCGTCTGTCGCCTGGGCGGTGAGCGTCCGCGCGGGCGCTCTCTCGGGCGGCGCCGTCTGGCTCCTTGCCTCCCTCGCCCTCCTTCTGAGCGGGAAGGGCCTGAGTGTCCCGGGCGTAATCAAGGCCGCCGAGCTGGGACAGGCTTCGCTTCGTGACGTCGTCGAGACGGGGCTTCTTTACCCGGTGACGATTTCGAGCCTGAATCTGTCGACTCCCGCTGCGGCGATCCTCCTCGGAGTCTCGGCGACAGCCCTCACGGCCGGAGCCGAATACATCGCCCGCGCCGACTTTCCCATTCGCGAGGAACAGGGTTGACCGCGCGGCTCGAAGGTCGGGGACTCTCCAAGAGTTACGGCAGACGCCGCGTTCTTCAGGACGTGGACCTGACTCTGGAAAGGGGAGTAGCCCTGGGCCTGATCGGGCCGAACGGCGCAGGAAAGACGACGCTGCTGAGAGTGTTGAGCGGATTTCTGCGCCCGGATGCGGGAAAAGTGTCCGACGTTTCCGGGATCCTCGAGTCTGCCATGCCCCGCAGGCGTTTTGCCCAGTTCGGCGGTGCCCACACAATTCCTCCGCACGTCCGCGCGCGCTCCTGGGGGATCCTCGTCTCGCTGGGAGCCTGGATCCCCGGGGAGAAGCGGAGGGTCCGCGATCTCTCTCGTGGGACCCGGCAGATGCTCGGGCTCCGGTCGACTCTCGCCCGCCCCAACGTCGACACTCTCCTCTTCGACGAGCCGTGGGAAGGGCTCGACCCGGACGGCGCACGCTGGCTGAACGCGACTCTCCTCGAACGCGTCTCCGCGGGAGCGGCTGTTCTCGTCTCCTCTCATCGCCTCCACGATCTCGCCGCCGTCTGTGATCGATACGCGTTCCTGAGGGATGGCTCTCTCCGCGTCTGCTCCCGAGAGGAAATCGGGCCCGTGGTGGGCGGCGACGAGCTGATGCGCGAATTTGACAAACGAAAGGATCCCGCGTGATCGGCGAGGTCCTCTTCGCGGCGCTCTTCGCCGGCACAGTCGCGCCCGCTTCGGAAGTGCTGCCTCTTCCGTTCGACTTCCACCTGTCGGAGGCAGGTCGAGCTCGATTCGAAGATCTCGCGGTTCGACGTCCGCCTGCGGAAGTCTCCGTTCTCGTGCAATCGCCCGGATCCGCGGAAGACCGGATGGACGTTTTTCAGGAACGCCCCGGCGAGTTTCCGCGCTGGGAGTGGAAAGATGCGGCGGTCGGGAATGCAGGGGCCGCGCGCCTCGAGGCGACAGGCGACCGTCGGTCTCTCCTCGTGTGGCGCCGCCCGGGAGCGGCGGGATACCGCGTTTCCGCCGTGATCCGCTGGCCGTCTGACCACGCGGTGCTCGAAGTGTCGGCTCTCCCGGCGCGATTCCTCGCGGGGACCGAAGATGGGAACCGGCGCGGCGGAGACTTTCGCCTGCTCTCCTCCAGGAATCAGCCGGATCCTCTCTGCGAGAGGGGGATCGGAGGCCGGTGGCAATGTCTCGGCGTGCGCGCCGACGTCACGGCGATCCTGATGGTCTGTTCCTCCGGGAACGAAGTTCGCTTCGCGGAAATCCGCCCCCGCGGCCCAGCGGAAACGCGGCTCGAGTCCGACGGTTGGGCGACCGGCGTCCTCGTCGACAGATCAGAAATTCCTCGCCCGGACCTCTCCGCGTCCATCACCTTCTCGCTCGTCAGCCCCGGCGCCGCCGCGGGACAGACGACGACCCTGCGAACCCTGCCGGCGCTGCCCCTGGGAGAATCCCTGTTCTGGGTTCACGGACCGCTCGCCGCCGACGCTCAACTGGTCGCGCGCGAGGCCGGCGGCAGCGGCCGCGCCCTCATCGAAGAGCTCGTCGGAAAGTCATGCGCGGAGCCCGTTCGGCTGGCGCTTCAACCTCCGAGGATCCTCCGCGGTTCGGTTGTGGATGGCTCCGGCAAGCCGCTCGCGGGTTCGTCGGTCCTGGCGCTCGAGCCGAGAAAGCCCGCCGCGGGCAATGATGTTGCCAGAGGGCCGGTCCTGGTCACCTCGACCGTGGCGGACGATCGCGGCGACTATGTCTTCATCGAGCTCGACCCGCAGGTCAAACGGCTGAGGGCCTGCCACGCGCGGACAGGCTGCCTCGAAAAGGACGTTCCTCCCTCTTTTGAAGTCGTCGATTTCAGGCTCCTGCCAAAATGGCGCTACACGGGTCGCGCGGTCTCGCAGTCCGGGGTGCCGATCGCCGAGGCTCACCTGAGATTCGTCCCATTGCCCGAGGAGTACGCCCGCGCAACAGACCGGCTGCTCCTCCTGTCTCCCGAGACGGATGCCGTGACCGACTCCTCCGGACTCTTCGAGATTTCGGCGCCCGCGCCTGCCAGCTACTTTCTCGAGGCACGCTCCGCGGGAATCGGCACGGCTCGCCGGCGGATCGACGTCACGCCGTTTACCGGATCAGAAACGAAACTCGGGGATCTCGTCCTGAAGGGCGCGGGAGAATTTGTGGCCATCCTTCTCGGAACCGGCTGTCCGGGCGGCTCGCTCGACCTGCTCGGCCCCATCGATGCGGGCAGCGCTCCAGGACTGCGGGAATTTCCCTTCGACGCGGAGGGGCGCGCCCGCGTGGACTTACCCGAGGGAGGCATGTGGCTCGCCCAGGCGAGGTGCGCCGAGGGACTCCGCCCCGTCGCGCCCGAAGTCCTTTGGAGCGCTCAGGACGTCTACGGGCATGAGGTCCGTTTCACCCTCCAGAATCCAGTGCCCGAAAAGAGGCAGGAGAAGCGGGACTGAGATTCGCTCCGCGGCCTGCCCGCGGGCCCCCTCACGCCAACGCTCCCGCGAGCGCGGACGCCGTAAGCCAGCTCTGATGCTCGGCACCGCTTCCCCGATGAATCGCGCCCCTCACTCCACCCTCTAACCCGGGGGGATCCTGATCACGGCAGTGGCAAGACGCAGCACTGACCTGCGGGCCCCCTCACCCCAACCCTCTCCCCGAGCGCGGGGCGAGGGAGCAGAGCTGCGCCTCAACCTCGATGGTGACTAAGCTCGCAGCGGGACCGAACGCAGTGAGCGAAGGCGACGGTTCGTCGAGAGGATAAAATCCCAACCTCCCAAGATGAGTTTCCGGATCTGGAAAAAAGGTGAGGGCCCGGCCGGGCCGCCCGCGCGCGACGTTTCGCGCGCGGCTTCGGGCGCCGCCGTTCTGCCTCCCGACCTCGTGGCTGCCTCCGGAAGCCGAATCACCACGATGGCGCTCGTGGCGGCGGCAACCCTCGCTCTCTTCGCCCTTCTCGACAGGGTCTTCTCGGGGGTCCGGCCGGGGTCCTCCGCGATGCTCTGGCTCATCGGCGTGGCGGGAGCGATTGCCGCGTCGCTCGTCATGGCCTGGATCTCCGGCCGGCAGATGCTCGATTCGGAGAAGCTGCTCGACGCGGCGCTCGTCTACGAAGTGGTCATGGGACTCTTCCTCTCGGTGAACATCCATGCGAGCGCGGTGACCGACGCCGTTCCGCGCGGCTGGTCGGCCGTGGCGGTCTGGACGCTTGCGTACCCCCTGATCGTCCCGGCGACCCGCGGGAAAGTGATCCTCGCGACCGTCGCAACCGCGGTGATGGATCCTCTGGGCCTCGTGGTTCAGGTCGCCGCAGGCAACCCGGCGCCGCCCGCTCCCGCGGTCTGGCTGATGTTCCTGCCGACGGCGGTCGCGGCGATCGCGGCGATCGTGGTCTCCGGGATCGTGTACCAGATGAACGTCGAGGCGGAGAAGGGCCACGAGATGGGCAGCTACCACTTAGAGGAGCTTCTCGGAAGCGGCGGAATGGGAGAGGTGTGGAAGGCGAGCCATCGTCTGCTCGCGCGGTCCGCGGCCATCAAACTGATCCGGCCCGACTCTTCCGGAAGTGACGGGCGCGAATCGATCAAGCGATTCGAGCGGGAGGTGCAGGCGGCCGCCGGGCTTCAGTCGCCTCACACCGTGAACATCTACGACTTCGGGACGACCGAGGACGGGACTTTCTATTACGTCATGGAGCTCCTGGAAGGGTTTGACGTCGAGACCCTCGTCGCGCGCTTTGGCCCGGTTCCCGCGGAACGCGTCGTGCACATCCTCATCCAGGCGTGTCATTCCTTAGCGGAGGCGCACCAGGGCGGATTGATCCACCGCGATGTGAAGCCAGCCAATATCTACGTCTGCCGCTACGGCCTCGAGTGGGATTTCGTGAAGATCCTGGACTTCGGGCTCGTCAAGAACACGGCGACCGAGACGAACGAGCGGCAGCTGACGCGCGCCGGCGTTCTCGCCGGAACTCCCGGATACATGGCGCCTGAAATGGGAATGGGCACGGCGGACCTCGACTGGCGCGCCGACATCTACGCCCTCGGGGCCGTCGGGTACTGGCTCGTGACGGGAGAGACCCTGTTCGACCCCAAGCGGCCCGCGATGCAGATCATCATGGACCACGTTCAAAAAGTGCCTCTTCCTCCTTCTCGCCGGACTTCCAACTTCGTTCCGCCGCGCCTCGAAGAAATCCTGATGTCCTGCCTGCAGAAGGATCCGAACAACCGGCCGCAGACGATGCAGGAGCTGGCGGCGTCGCTCCGCACGGTGCCGCTCGAACGCGAATGGACGGACGACCGGGCGCGGCGCTGGTGGCTGGCGCATGCCCGCGAGGCGCAGGACGTCGTCGTCGACAAAGCGGCGGAGGCGAAGGCCTCCACGCCGGCGCAGGTCCGAGCGGGGGCCGTCTAGATCGCGGGCGGAGAGGAGCTTCCTCCGATGAGGACTTTGGTCTCAGGGGGGCAGGCGCGCGAGAATCTGCCGGGCTCGCGCGGCGTCGCCAGATGCGCGCGAAGGAGGCAGCCGCTCGAGAAAAGACCGGAGGGCGACCCGCGCCGTGCCGGCGTCTCCCTGCTCCGCCGAGACCACTCCGAGATTGAAGAGCGCGTCGAACTGTCCCGCGTCGAGCGCGACCGCACGCTTCCATGCCTCGATGGCTTCGACGTGCCGCCCGAGCTCCTCGAGCGCGACGGCCCGTCCGTTCCAGGCTCGGGGAAGGCGCTCGTTTAAAGCGAAGGCCCGTTCGAACGCGCGCAACGCGCCCTGAAGATCCCGAGAATGGAGGAGCGTGATCCCGATGTTCTGCCACGCCACGGCATTGCGGGGATCGATGCGGAGAGCAAGCTCGAACGCCTGGATCGCCGCTCGCGTCTGCCCGGCGCCGGCGCGGACAATTCCGAGAGCGTTGGCGACGTCGGGGTTCTCGCTTCCCGAAAGGGGCTCGAGCACGGCGAGAGCCTCCTTTCCCCGCCCGAGCTCCGAAAGCGTTAGCCCGAGCCGGCTCTTCAGCCGCTCGTCCAGGAGGCCGCGCCGCTCCGCCTCCCGCAGCGTTGCGACCGCCCGCGGGTCGTCCCCGGCCTGGCCCTGCAGAAACGACAGGTACTCGTACCCGCTCGGCATGTCCGGCCTCTCGCGCACGAGGCGCTCGGCGAGCGCCATCGCTTCGGGTCCTCGTCCCCGCTGATAAAGGTCGACCATCTCGTGCGTCTGCGAGTCAACGGAAACGAGATTTTTCGGGTCATCCTCCGGACCGAAGCGCTTCTCCGTGTCGGCGCGGCCCGAGAGATAGCCGAGATTCCGCAGCTTGACCGCCGTCTCCGCGGAGGGAGATCCTTTCGGAGCCGCCGCGAGGGCCGGCAGGCTCGCGTTCAAACGACGCGAGACGTCCAGCCGCGACGCCGCCAGGTTTCTCGCCTCGCCGGGATCCGTCCGCAGGTCATAGAGCTCGGGGATCGGCAGGTCCACGTACTTGAATCTCCCGGCAATGACGCCGCGGAGGGGCGCCCACCCGCGCGTATAAAACGTCGAGAGAGATTCGAAATAGGACGTCACGGGAGGAAGGGCCTCGTCTTCGGAAGAGAGGACGGGAGCCGGCTCCAGAAGAGATCGTCCCGCGAGGCCCGCAGGAAGCGCGCCCCCTCCGGCGGCCTCGATCACGGTGGGCAGGATGTCGACATGCCGCGCGGCGCGCCCGTCCGAGCCTGGGGCGACCTGCCTGGGAGACCATAAAAGCATAGGGACACGAAGGGTCGCTTCGTACGCGAACAAACCGTGTGTCCGCTCGCCATGATCTCCCAGCGCTTCTCCGTGGTCGGACGTCGTGATCACGAGGACGGGCTTCCCCCGCGCGGCGAGATCCTCGACCAGGGGAGCCAGGGCCGCGTCCACGGCAGCGACTTCGCCGAGGTACGGCTCGGCGGCGAAACGGGAGTCGAAAGGCGGCGGCGGGCGGTACGGCGCATGGCAGTCGTACAGGTGCACCCAGAGGAAACGGGGCGACGCACCGGCCCCGGAGAGCCAGGCCCGCGCCGCCGCCACCACTTCCGTCGCAGGCCGCTCCGCCATGACGAACTGATACTCATTGGCCCCTTGCGGGTACGACTGGTCGTATACGTCGAATCCTCGCGAGAGCCCGAAGCGGGAGTCGAGCGGAAAGGCGCCGACGAACGCGCCCGTCGCGTAGCCGCGGTCATGGAGAAGTGTTGCGAGAGTCGGAATGTTTCCGGGCAACACGAAGCCCTCGTTGTCGCGCACGCCGTGCTGATTCGGGTAGAGGCCGGTCAGGATGTTCGCGTGGGAAGGAAGCGTCATGACGCTCTGAGCGTGAGTATCCGGAAAGACGAGGCCTTCGCGTGCCAGCCGGTCGAGAACGGGTGTTTCCACTCGTTTGTTTCCGAGGAACCCGACGGAGTCCGCTCGGAGCGTGTCGATCGTGATCAGCACGATGTCCGGCCGAGAGACGCCGGCGAACGGCCGCGACGGGGCGGAGGCGCGACGGCACGCGAAAACGGCGCACAGGCACAGGAGAAGAGCGGCGCGGACGATCCGCCGGGGCGGGCTCGGCGGAACGGGGCCCGGAGGGCGGCTCGAAAACCGGGTCCCGACTGGGCCGCGGACCGAGGTTTCCCTTTTTTCCGTTCCGCACCGGCCCGTCGCTCCGCCGCCAGACCCGCGAATCACTTGATCGTCTTCAGAATGTCCTTGACCGTGTCGGCGTCCTTCCCTTTGGGATCCATCTGCATGTATTTCTGAAAGTCGGCCTTCGCCCCCGCGTTGTTTTTTCCCTGCATCCTGGCGAGGCCGCGGTAGTAGTAGGCCTCCGACAAATCGGCGCGCCGGGCGATCGCCTTCGTGAAAGACTCCTCCGCATCGGCCGACCTCTTCTTGTTGTAGTACAGGATTCCCATGTTCAGGAATGGGATCGGGTCGGTCAGCTTCTCTTCGGGAACGTGCGAAAGCGCTTCCTTGCCTGCGTCGAAGTGGCCGCGTTCGAGCTCGACCTTCGCGATCATCATCCAGCTCGGCGCGTCCGCCGGGTTCTGCGCCACGATCTGGCGGGCGTATTTGGAGGCTTCGTCGAGATTTCCATTCAGGTAGTACGCAAGCTCCAGGTTCGTGAGGATAGAACCGTTGTCCGGAAGGTCCTTCAAAGCCAGGCCGAAGGCCTCCTGAGCCTCGATCAATTTCGCCGAGCGGGAGCTCTGGGCGCTTTTCGAGCAGGCCTCCTGCGCCTCCGGAGAATCCTCGCCCGGCTTCGGCGCGCTTCGGCATGCGTCGTAGGCCTTGCTCAGCTCGTCCGCCGCGCGCATGGCGACGTTGCCTTTTTCGATGGCTGCCGCGGTTTCGGGTGAGATCTTCCTGCCCCCCACCGTGATGGAGGCCTCGGTCGCCTCCTGCTTCACGGCAGCGACCATCTGAATCTTCATCATCGGGACGCGCAGCACTTCGGAAACCTGCACTGTCGTCTTAAAGGTCTGGAATCCGGGCGCGGAGACGTCGATCGACCAGGCGCCTCCGTTGATCCCCAGGACGGCCCACTTACCGCTCTTGTCGGTTTTCAGGTCGGTCCCCTCCCCCTTCAACCGGAGCTGCACGACGGCGTCCACGACCGGATTGCCGTTCTGATCCACGACAGTGCCATCCAGGCGGCCACGGCCTCCTCGCCACGCCTGCGCCTCGAGGCCCGGAGCGCCGAGCATGATCACCGCGAGCAATACCGCCGGGATCCAGGTCTTTTTCGCCATCGGCTCTTCTCCCCCTTCCAATAACAGACTCACGCAGGGATTCTAGTCCGGGCAAGCGCGACGAGAGCGGCGGGTTCCGGAGCCGCATGCCCTGCCTCGGCCTTCATCCCCGGGGAACAGTCATCGCTCCTTTCCAGCGGGAGACGAGCTCTCGAGAGGTTAGACCGGTCTCGCGCCTCAGCGCCTCCTCGAAGGGCACGCCGTCCCCCAGATCGCGAACGAGGCAGGCCATGGCGCCCGAGCCGTTCTCGCCGATCAGGAACTCGGTGAGTCCCAAGGCTTCGAGGTAGACGTTACGGGTTCGTTCCCGGTCGGCGCGCCCGGCGAGCAGGGCCTCCATCTGCTCGAGGCTCAGGACCTCATGCCGCGCGAACCAGCGACGCAGGTCCTCCCGGGGGATCCGTTGCGCCTGAAACCACTGGCCGAGACCCTCGTGAAGCCAGGCCGGCGCATGGCCCCGCGAAACGGATCGCAAGTAGGAGTGCGCGAGCTCGTGCGAGAGCACTCCCGCAAGCTCGGTGCTCCAGCGGACAGGAGACTCGGTCGAGACGCGGATTTTGCCGTCAAAAATCCCGGAGACCCAGTTCGGGATCGACACCAGCGAAAAATAGGCGCGCCCCTCATAAAGGATGACGACGTGAGTCGCCCCCTCGTCCGGCGACGAGAAGAAGGCGGAAAGCTTTGCGAGCTCCGACTCGAGGTACTCCTCCACTCGAGCTGCCACGGAGTCCGGGACGGACGCATCCGTATAAAGCGAGATCCGGTCGGAGGTTCGGACACGCTGCGGGACGCCGAGCGAGAGCTCGGCCCGCGCCCTGTCGAGTTTTTTTTCGACGGCGGGGTCCGAGCCTTTGAGCCTTCGGAAATAGTCCCACGCGGCGACTGCCTCCGTCATGCGGTGATGCGACTCGAAGAGATCGCCAATAGTTCGAAAGACCTCGGGCGGAGGCTGCCGTCGTCTGACCGACGCGGTGGCCTGCTCGAGATAGAAATCCGCGAACTCGAGGTCGCCCGTGTCGAGATAGGCGACGACGAGCTGTGCGATCGCGCGGCCGTTTTCCGGATCGAGACCCAGGGCCTCGGAAAAAAGCTCGATCGCCTCCGCGAACTTACCTTCGCGCAGGAATTCGTCGCCGATACCGGTCAAGCGGTCCGACATCGCCCGGGGGGCCGGCGGCCGCGCTCCGGCGGCCTCTCTCCGGAGAGCGTCCAGACGCCGCTGCGGCGGGTCGTCCGATGCGGGGGAGGCCGCGAGGAAGGCGGCGCACGCGAGCAACGCGACCAGAGGCGGCATCGCGCTCCGCGGGTGAAGCCGGACCGGCGGCCCCTCGCCGCGCTCGCGCCCCACCCTCATCGCCATCTGCAAAATGCCAGATGCGACACGCCGGCATTCATTTTTCGGCAGCCTGGTGGAGAATGCGGAACGGAGTTTCGGCGCGCGTGCCGCTCGACTGGCCCTTGTCCCGTAGCGTCAGGGACAGCGAGTACTCGCCGGCGGGAAGCGAAGTCGGCGTGAACTCGACCAGCAGTTTCTGGAGGCCGGTGGTGTCCGGAAGAGAACGCCCGAGAACGACGAACCGGGCCGGCGGGAATCGTCGGCCTCCGGCGCCGAGCACGGTTGCCTCCAGCTGAAAAGCTTCGTCCGCCGTCCGTCCGTGCGAGTAGACCATCACGCAGAGCCGCGCCGGCTTCCCGGACTCGAGCTGGGGCGAAAGCTCAGGTATGAAGCCGTCCCCTCCGATCTGGAAGACCTCCGACACTGCCGCGGACTCCTTCCCGGCGGGCTCGCTGACGCTGACCCCCGTGGCGGTCTCCGCGCTCACGAAGAGCGGGGGGAGAGCATGGAGAGACGCCTTCAACCCCTCCGGGACGTCGATCCAGACGACTTGAAATGCGTGACGGCCGCGCTCGTTCTCCCGTGCATAGGCCCTCAAGCGATACCTGCCGGCCAGGACTCGAATCGAGCCGCAATAGCGGAACGCTCCGCCGCGAAGCGCCTCCCGCTGAGAGATCTCCATCGTGACCGAACGCGCAAAGAAATCCGCGACCTCTCCCGCCGCATTGAACGCGTACACGTACAGATCCAGGTGAAGGGGACCCTGAGGCGCGCCTTTCAAGAGAGCCGGACCCGGGATCTCGAGGACGACAGGGATGCGCGCCAGAGGCTGGGCTTCGAGAGGCAACGCCATGACGTTCATCGGAAGATCTCCAGCCGACTTTTCGTGAGCGATGACATCTGCCGCAGAGAGCGACCTCTCGAGAGGGCTCAGGCTGCGGAAGAGTCGGTTTTCGTAATATCCGGCCCGGGCGGAGACCCTGGCGCCCTTCAGCCCCGTGCTCACTTTCAGGTGATGAAAGACTCCCGGCCCGCTCTTCCGGGTCGGGCGATACGCGAGGACATAAGTCAGACTGGTTTTTTCGACGATCCGTTGCATCTGCGAATCGAAGTCGTTGCTGTTTTTCAAAACCTCCCCCCCGGTGCCGTTCGCGAAGGCGTAAAGGGAATCGCCGCCGTGGACCTCCTGGCCAAAGCTCGGGTCGCCGTCCACCTTCACCCCCGACAGATCGATGGCGTATACCGTGCAGTCGGAGCGTCGCAGAAGGTCGAGAGTCCCGTCCAGGTGTCGCTGAAGCGAAGCGTTTCCCACGCGCCGCTCGGAGTCGACCTCCTGAAAGTGGCTGTTCAACATGGCGTCGTTGTCCGCCTGCGCGTCCTGCGCCGAACGCTGGCGGGCGAGGCTGCCAAAGAGAAGGCGCCCCTCGAATCCCTCGGAAAAATAGACAATCGTCTTCCGGCCCTCGACGGTGTTGAGCGCCCTCGAGAGAGCGTCGATCGAGGAAAGCTGGCGCTCGATCCCGGTCGTCGCGAAGCGATCTTCACCCTTTTGCGCCATCACCGTGTACACGCGGGCGGTGCTCGGATCGACGAGCGACCGTCCCGCCCGGTTGTGCGACTCTCCCGACCCGAGCTTGTTGGTGTTCGGATCTCCCGGCATCACGAAGGCGAACTGGAGCGGGTCGAGCGGCGAGTCTTCGGAAGGCATGAGTCCCACGGAACGTATCGCCGCCGCGAGCTGCTTCCGATCCGTCGTGAACGTCTCCACAAGACGAGCCCCACGATCGATCGATGTCGTCGCGACCGCGGCCAGATCGTCCTGTGCCATGCCGCCGTCGACAAACTTCGCAGCCGCCTCGCGCGCGCGGACGATCTGCGCCGGCTTGGAGAAAGACATGTCGAAGAGGAGCAGGAAATGGCGCCGCGCCGACGGGCTCGGAAGCTCCGCGGCGGATCCCGATCCCGCCCGACGGCCGAGATCCACCACGTCCACGGAAAGAATCGTCTGTCGGACTCCGTCATCCCGGAGCTCGAAGTCCGCCGGACCGAGGCCCCCAATCGGTTTGCCGTCCCGTCCCAGGACGGTTACGGGCACCGTGACCAGTGTGACTTCGGCAGTCTCCTGGAAGGACTTCGAAACATCCTCTGCAGACAGGATTGCCGTCGATAACCCGACGAAAACCGAGAAGGCCGCGCGCGCGCTCATGAAATCTCCCGGGCGAAACGCCGAATGCCGCTGTGAGTCCTCTCGGGCGGTGTCGGATACCCCGCCGGAATTTTCACGCTTTGCTCCGGGTCGCAAGAAGCCGCCGCGCTTGCGCGAGCTCCCGTTCATATTTTTGAGGCGGCGCGACCGCGAGGAAGCGTTCCATCCGCTGGCGCCCCGCAGCCACGCGACCCCTCTTCAGCTCGAAGAGAGCGAGATTGAACACGGCGTCCCACTGATCCGCCTTCAAAGCGACCGCGCGATTCCAGGACGCCGCGGCCGCGTCCTCGTCCCCTGACGCCGCCTGCGCGAGCCCGAGGTTGGCCCAGGCGCCCGGGTTTTCCGGAGTCGACTGAACGGCGCGGCTCAACCAGGTACGAGCGTCGGTCGCATCGGAGCGATGAAGCGCCAGGACACCCAGATTCAAGGCGACGCGCCCGTTTCCGGGTGCGATTTCCCATGCCCGAAGGAGAGCCGCTCTCGCGTCGGCGTCTTTTCCCGTCGAGGCGAGCGCGATCCCGAGAACCTCGAACGACTCCGACTGACGGAGAGTCCGGGCTCGCAGCAGCTCGACGGCATCGGAGTGTCGTTGCGACTCGAGATACATTCTGGCGAGCTCCCGCCGGGAGTCTTCGGAAGCCGCGCCCACGGCAACGGCCTCTCGAAGCACTGCCTCCCGCCCGGCCCGGTCTCCGGCGGCCATCAGGAGACGGCCGAGATCGGCAAACGCCTGCGTTCGCTGCTCGAGCGGCGCACCGTCGGAGGCCAGAGTCAGCCCCTCGCGAAGGGCCGCCGCCGCTTCCCCGGCCCGGCCGGTTCGCTCCAGGCTGCCAGCGAGCGCCGTCCAGACCGAGAGAATCCCGGGATTGGACTTCGCCATCCGGCGGGCGAGCGGGATGACCTCGGCGTCCTCTCCCCCGTAGTAAAGAGCGAGGAGCCGGCGAAAGTCCCGAAGCGTCGCCACGCGATCCTTCGGGTCGGGCCTCGCTGTCGAGCCGGCCCCGGCCGCCGCGACGTGGACGTAGCCGAGCGCGGCGAGCTTCTTGACCTCTTCCGAGTCCGGCGCCTCGGGAACGGGCAGGGGACGGGGCATCCTCGCGAGCGCCGCACGCAAGGATCGAAAGGCGTCCGTCTTCGCGGCGGCGAGGTCCCGCATTTCCGAGGGATCGGCGACGACGTCGTAGAGCTCGGGCCGCGGCGCCTCTATGTACTGGTATCGATCGTCGATCACCGAGGCGAGGTCGCTCCAGCCGAAGTTCAAGCGCGGGTAGAAAGTCTCCGAATACAGGACGCGCCGGCCCGAAGGCTTTCCGAGCGACGCCTCGAAGGGAACTCCCGGGAGCTCCGGAGGCACCGGAGCCCGCGCGGCGGAGAGGAGGGTGGGCACCACATCCATCAGGCCGACCGGCCGCGACACCGACTCCCCGCGACCCCGCGACGCCGGACGCTTCCAGAGCAGCGGGACCCGCATAGTTTCTCGATACAGGAAGACGCCATGCTCGTCCTCTCCATGATCCCCGAGACCTTCGCCATGATCCGAGACGAGCAGGATGACCGCGTCGTCGTACAGCTTCCGCCGCCTGAGAGCATCGAGGAGACGCCCGACAGCCTGATCGGCGGCGGCGATCTCGCCATCGTAGGGAGCTCTCTCGTATCGACTGCGGAAGGGTTCCGGAGGGGAATAAGGGAAATGCGGTTCGTAAAGGTGCAGAAAGAGAAAGGGCGGCTTACCCGCGATGGAGTCGGCCCAGCGCACCAGACGATCGACGGAGTCCGAACCGCTTCGCTCCCGCGTCGGATTGTCGGGCATGGCATCGTCGTAGAAGTCGAACCCCGCGGAAAGCCCTCGATCCGCCCGCAGGACCCAGGAAGAGACGGCCGCTCCGGTCGCGTAGCCTCTATCCCGCAATCTCGACGCCAGGGTGGAGAGGCCGGGCGCGAGCCGGAAGCCAAGGTTGTCGCGGACGCCGTTTTCCCAGGGCAGCAGACCCGTCAGGAGCACGGCGTGAGACGGCAGAGTGAGGGGAACGTGACTGTAGGCGTTTTCGAACCGGACCGAATCTCGCGCAAGCGAGTCGATGGCAGGGGTCGAGACTCCGTGATACCCGTAGACGGAGAGGTGGTCCGCGCGCAGCGTGTCGATGGAAATCAGCACGATCGCGGGTCTCGCGGAACCAGAGCGAGAGCAACCGGCCGCCGGGAAGATAACCAGCGCGACCAGCATCAGAGCCGGCGCGACGCCACTCAGCGCGCGCCATGGCCCGGGACGAATCGGGTGACTGAAAAGCGCGCCCTCGGGCTGACGGCTCATTTGATCGACTTTAAGACCTCTTTCGCGTTTTCGGCATCGGGTCCGCTCGGCGCGAGCTCCAGCGACTTCTGAAGATCCGCGCGGGCTTCGGGCATCCTTTTGACCGCGAATCGCCCCAGTCCGCGGTAGTAATACGCCTGCGCAAAGTCGGGCTTGAGAGAGATGGCCTTCGTAAATGCCTGATCGGCCTCCGGGTACTTCTTCTTGTTGTAGGACAGAACCCCGAGATCGACGTACGGCTCGGGCGACGTGATCCGCTCGGGGGGCACCCTGGCAAGCGCCTCCTGGCCGGCCTCCAGGTTGCCTTTCTGAAGCTCGAGCTCCGAGATCATGAGCCAGGCATCGGCCTTCCGGGGCTCGACCGCCACAGTCTTTCGCGCGAACTCGAGCGCGCGGTCGGTCTTTCCGTCGAAATAGAAGCTGAGCGAGAGCGTATAGAGAAGCGAGGACTCATCCGGGAGCTCCGGCAATACCTTCAGGAAGTTTTCCTCCGCGTCCGCGAACTTTTTCTCTTTCATCGCCGCGTTGCCTCTTTCGAGCGCCGCGGCCGCCTGCTTCGAAATCGCCTTGCCTCCCACACGCACCTCTGTCCGGGGACCCTCGGACGCCGCCTGCGCGGGGGCCTCCGGTTCGAGCTGAATCTTGACGGTAGGAATCCGGCTCATCTCGCTGACGTTGACGTTGATTTTCTTCGACTGATATCCGGGCGCCGAGAAGTCGATCTCCCAGCTCCCGCCGGTCATGCCGAGAAGACCCCAGTGGCCGACCGTGTTCGTCTTTAAATCGGTGCCGGCTCCATTGAGACGCACCGCCACCGTGGCGCCCGCAATCGGGTCGCCCTTCGCGTTCTGCACGGTCCCTTCGAGCCGTCCGTGGCCCTGGTGCCAGTCCTGTGCTTTCGCGGCAGAGGCTGCCACGACGGGGACGCCGATGCCGAGAGCCACGATGAAACGAAAAAGAGATGCGCGCATGACTGGATCCTCCTCAGGCCGATCGTTCCACCGGAAAAACAGAATCCCCGCCGGGAAAATCCCGGCGGGGAAAAGATCAAGACATGAGCCGGAAGCTAGAAGCTCACGCGCGCGCCGAAAGAAAGCACTCTGGGGTTCTGCTGGTTGTCCGCGAAGTGCGCGGTGCCATGACCCGTCCCATCGTCCGTGGCGTCGGATTCCCGGAACAAGATCGTTCGTGTGTTGAAGGCGTTGAAGAGATTGACCGAGAGGGTGATGTCCGCCTTTGCCGCAATCGGAATCACTTTCTGGATCGAGAAGTCCGCCTCGTAGACGCTGGAGAGACGGTGCGCGTCGGCCTTCCCCGCCGCGATGAACCGCGTGCCCAGGCCGTCACCCGGATCATCCACGACATAGTAGGGGGTCGGGTATCCCTGATGTCCGAAGACGCTCCCTGAGACGGTGAAGTTCCATGGAAGCTGGTAAAGGCCGCTGAAAGCGAACTGCCACTTGGCGTTGATCCAGGAGACGCCGTTGTAGTCGTACGCGATTCCGTTGTTCTCGCACGTGTTGCCGATCAGCTGCGAGTTGTTGAAGTACGTCGATCCGACACCGGCCTGGTTGGTGGGGTCCACGCAGCCAGTCGCGACATTTGTGACCTTCTGCTTCCAATCGTTGTACGTGAAGGAGCCGTGCGCCGACCACTTGTTCGACAGCCGCTTTGTCAGCTGGACTTCGACGCCATTGTATTGAGTGCTGTACCCGGGACGATTGGTCTGGAACGTCCCGAAACTGTAGGTCGAGGGAACGTGTGCGACGTGATACACGGGCCCGGTCTGAAACGCGTTGCCGTTGACGTCGTAACCGGTCTCGCCGTTATTGAACAACGTGTAGTCCGAGCTGCTGATGCACTGCGCGCTGTTGTCGAGCGCGATCGGGCAGTTCTCGATGAAGTCCTTGCGCTTCCGGTACGTGTAGGAGGCCCCGGCGACGAGCTCGGGAATCACCTGATGTTCGAACCCGACCAGGAACTCGTCCGTCGTGGGCGCCTTGAGGTTGGGATTGGTCTTGTTTGGCGAGAAGGCGGCACCGGGGTTCGTCGGGTCGTAGTTGACCGCGTTGAAGCTGCAGGTCAGGCAGATGTCGGCTCTCGAGATCCGCCCACCGCCGCCCGAGAAATTCCCGTTCCACTGGTACTCGGCGCGGGCGACCGCTCCGAGGGGATTGGTCACCGAAACCTGGCTCGTGCCGAGCTGATCGGCAAAACGCGCATAGCTCGCCCGGAGGAGAGTCGTCTTGGCGCCGCCAATGGCGTACGTCAGGCCCACCCGGGGGGAGATGCGGCTTGAATGGAAGCCGCCCGAGCCGCCCGCGTAGCTGAGACCGGGCAGGATATCCGGAAAGGAGGGGTTCGCGGCGATGTCGCTGGCGGAGTTCTGACCGTAAAAGCTGTCGATGCGTGCGCCGAGATTCAGCGTCAGGTCTCCCGTCGTGAGCGTGTCCCCGAGGAAGAAACCGATCGCCTTCACGTCCTGCCCGTCGACGTCGCCACGGGTGATCCGGGCTGTGAAGGGATACGCCGCGTTGTGGCTGGCGATCCGCTGGGTGTCGGTGTACACCTCGTCTCCGGGCCAGAAGCGGCTGTGCCGCTGCGAGTACATCGTGTAGGTGCCGCCGAACTTGATCTCGTGGCTCAGGGTGCCCGTGTTGAAGAAGAAGTTGCCCGTCCCCTGGACTGAATGCTGGGGGCGGTAGTTGTGGTCCGTGTAATAGGAGTTATGCCAGATGCGAGTGCCGCCATCGCGGGTTACCTGCCTGTTAACGCCGCCCTCGGGGTCCAGGTTGAAGGGAGTGTTCACGAAGGAGTACGAAACCGTCGCAAAGACGTTCGATCCGAACACCTGAGAGTCCTCCACTTTTTCGAAGTGAGAGGGTCCGCTCTGGTTCCAGTTGGTGCCGGTCGGATGCTGGCTCTGCGATCCACTGGGCAGGCGCCCCTGCTTGCGCTTGTTGCCGTAGAAATAGAAGCCGGTGATCGAGTTCGACTCGATCGGCTGGCCGTTGATTTTGACGTTGTAGTCCTCGAGCTGGGTGTTGTCCGCCAGACCGTTGGACTTCAACTTCTTGATCTCGTCGTGACCAAACGAGCCCCAGGCCCACACATGGTCTTTCCACACCGGCCCGCCGACCTCCACGCCATAGTCCTGGATGTTGGCGATCCTGCCGGCCGTTAGACCCTCCTCCGCGAGCTCGCGATTCGTGTTGAAGGCCTCCGTCTCGCTCGGCGTGTCGAAGAGCCTCGCCGAACCATGCGCGTCGTTCGTGCCCCGTTTCGTCAAAAAGTTCAGGGTGACGCCGGGAACCACGATCGAGGGATCGGCGCCGCCCGTCGAAAACTGCATCTCCTGAAACGCGTCGAAGTCGTAGTACGTCGGAGACGCGCCGTTCGCCGCCAGGTCCGTCGCGGGGATCCCGTCGATGTTCCAGGCGTTGTTGGTGAAGTTCGTCCCCTTCCCGATGAAGACGCTCTGCTGGCCGTTGTTGTTCGCACCCGTGATGAGGTTGTCGGTTTGAATGCTGGCCGACAATTGCAGAATGCCCCACGGATCGCGGGAGCTCGGTATGTCTTTCAGCTCCTGGTTGCTGAAGTTCGACCCCGTGCGCGCCCGGTGCGTGTCGAGAAGGGGAACCTCTCCGCTGACCGTGACGGTCGCCGTCACGCTCGAGAGTTTCATCGGAATCGTCAGCTCTGTGTTCCCTCCCGTGCTGACGCCGACGTTCGTGCGGTCGACGGAGGCGAATCCGGCGAGGTCGGTCCGCACGGAGTAAGTGCCCGGATCGATGTTGACGAACCGGAATTCACCGAGACTCCCGGTTGTGACCGTCCTCGGCGCTCCCACCCCCGAGAGCGTCACGGTGACGCCCGGCAGCACGCCTCCGGTTTCATCCGTGATCTTCCCGTAGAGATTGCCGGTCGTTGCGCGAATCCCCTGGGCATATACAGATGCCGACAGAGCAATCGCTATCAAACTCGTAAACGTTAATCGCCAGAACTTCATACGGCTCCTTTCGCTTGCGCCTCTGAAATGGTTGCGGTCCCACGGACCGCGAAGAGCCATTTCCGTGCCCGACGCGACGCTGAGGAATGCCTTTGTAACTAGAGTCTTCGCTGTGGGATACGACAACGCGACACGATGTCACAGCCGTCATTTCTGCATTTAATTGGAAGCAAATTCAACGCGTTGGAGGATCGGCGTCACCGGGGAATCGACGAGAGCGCGTCGCGCACTCGCGGCTGATTCGGGTCGAGCGTGAGCGACCGCGTCAAAAGGTCACGGACTCGATCGGGTCGATCGAGACAAACCTCTACGGCGGCTGCCGCATTGACACTTTCGATACTGGCGGATCGCTCGAGAGGCGCGATTATGTCGACCGCCTCGCGACACCGGTTACCTCGCGCCAGGATCAATGCATAGTCCCGTCGATAGAGTTCGCTGTTGGGGTGAGCGAGGTGCGCATCTCGCAGGAGCCGCGTCGCGGCCGGTCGATCCGATTTCTCGAACTCGGCCGCCCAGCGCTCGACGGTGCTCTCCGCGTGGGGCAGGTCTGAGGCGGCTGCGCGAAGAAGCAGGCGCGACGCGCCAGCAATGTCGCCACGATCCTTCGCGAGACGCGCGAGGTTTAAAAGAGGCGATGCATACGAGGGATCCAGCCGTAAAGCTTCCGTCCATGCCTCGCGGGCGCGCGGCTCGTCGCCGGCAGTGAACCGGAAATAGACCCCCAGATTGTTCAGGGCGCTCTTAGTCAAACCCGCCGAGGATTTGACGACGCCCTGGGCCGCGCCGGCGCTCGGCGAGATGTAGCCGAGCGCCACGA
>JBDUBI010000030.1:0-5562 GCA_040004225.1 Acidobacteriota bacterium | reverse complement strand
CGTCGTCGACCGTTTCCAGGACCGCGCGCTCTCAGCCTCCGCGGGAAGAATCCTGTCCGACGAGGTCCTGCACGCGACGGTGCTGAGAGGAGTCCTGGGGCGCGAGCCGGTCCCGACGTTCCGACTGATCGAGAGCTAGGAGGCTGTCCGCGAGCACGGCGAGGCCGGAGCATCGCCGCTGCGCAGCAGGTGATTACTCGAACAGGCCTCTGGTCAGCCGGCCGCCGGGTTGCCCGGCGGAGCGTCAGTTCGATACGTGGACGTCGGCGCCGTCCGGAATCGTGACGGGCCCGTGCTTCAGGTCTTCCCGGATGATCAGGTCGAGAAAGAGCTCGCGGACGCCTTCCTTGCCGCCCCGCCGATGCGCGTCCCGGACCTCCGACGGCCGCAGGCTGATCCCGGTCATCGTCGCGAGGTACTGGCAGAAAACGTAAGACCGCGATCGAAACGAGATGACCAGGAGCGCAAGCAGAAGCGCCGCGGCCCCGAGGAGGGACCAGCCCGCCGGCGAAGACAGACCGAGAATTTCTTTCATGTACCGGTGTGACATGAGAGTAACAGATCGGCGAGGAAAAACCGTCGTCCGCCGGACCTAACCTCTGGGGGCAGGGAGTTTGGGGGCGGAGTGCGGGCCCGCCGGGGGAACGGCGGACGGACGAAAGAGCGAAGAGCGAAGAGACGTCCGGGACCTGCGCCGGATCGCCGCTACCGCAATCCCGGGCTCGCCGCCGGCAGGGCCAGGGACTTGACGACCTCGCGCGCGACGTCTTCGGGACGCCTTTTGTCGCGGTCGAGCTGCGCGTTCCACGCGCGCATCCGCGAAGCATCGAGGCGTCCCGCCAGCGCCTGCAGCACGGAGGCGACTTCCGGCCGGGAGTTCCAGATGGCGCCGCGCACCACGAAAGCGGCCTCGTACGGTGGAAAATAATGGCGGTCGTCTTCGAGCACGACTCCGTGGATCGCCGCGATCAGGCCATCGGTCGAATTTCCGGCGACGACGTCGACGCGCTTTGCCTGGAGCGCGGGGTAGAGCAGGCCGAGGTCCATCTCCGCCGGGCGGTTCTGGAAGGAGAGGCCGTACGCGTCCGCCAGTCCGCGGTACCCATCCGCGCGCTCCACGAACTCGTAACCGAACCCCGGCCGGAGATCCGGATGGGCTTTCAGGTCCGAGATGCGCGAGAGCCCAAGGCGTTTCGCATCCTCTTCCCGGACGACGAGCGCGAAGGTGTTCTCGAAACCGAGCGGGGGCGCCCAGACAACCCCCCAGCGGCGGCGATATTCCTCGCTCACCTTCCGTCGGACGCGGGCGGGATCTCGATCCGGCTTTTCGCGCAGGATCGCGGTGTGCGCCGTACCGGTGTACTCGGGGTACAGGTCGAGCTCGCCGGCGAGCAGGGCGCCGTGACACACGAACGTTCCCCCGAGATTCAGCTTGCGGTCGACAGCGACGCCGCGCGCCTCGAGCGCCTGCGCCATCACTTCGCCGAGGAGGACCTGCTCGGAGAAGTTCTTCGATCCGACGCGGATCCTGCGCGGTCCGCGCGCGCAGGCCGGGGACGCCGCGAAAACGAGCATCGCCGCCAGGAACAGCCACCCCGCTCTTCTGTCTCGCGCAACGGCGGCCGTCCCGGGCGTCGACGGAAACAAAGCCGCGGAATCGGGAGAGATCCTGTCGCGCCTCAATGCCGGGCCTCCGGGCGCACTCCCGACCAGCGGCGCTCGGCGGCGCCCAGGATCGCATCGGCCCCGACGGCCAGGCACGCCGCGGGAAGGGCTCCGGCCAGGATGAGCCGGTTGTCGACGGTCGCAATTCCCCGATAGATGAGCACGCCGAGCCCTCCCGCTCCTACGGCCGCCGCGATCGTCGCGATGCCGATGCACACCACCGTTGCGATTCGGATGCCGCCGAGGACCACCGGAAGGGAGAGTGGGATTTCGACCCACCAGAGCCGCTGGCGCGGCGTCATGCCGAGCCCGTCCGCCGCATCGGCGATGGCGGGATCGACGGACAGAATCCCCGAATGCGTGTTGCGGAGGATCGGCAGCAACGCGTAGACGATGAGAGCGACGATCGCGGTGCGCGGCCCGATCCCTCCAATTAAGGGGAGCGGGATCAGAAATCCGAAGAGAGCCAGGCTCGGCACGGTCTGCACGACTCCGGCAAGCCCGAGAATGGGACGCGCGAGCCGGGGGGTCCTCGTGAGAAGGACGCCCAGCGGAACTCCGATCGCGGCAGCCAGCACGATCGCGACGAGGACCAGCACGAGATGCTCGCCCGTCAGAGACAGGATCTCGGAGCGCCGCTGCCAGAAATAGCTGCCGAGCTCTCTCATGGCGCAGCGAACTCCCGCACGAAGTCGTCCGCCGGACTCTCGGCGATTTCGCGCGGCGTCCCGACCTGGACGACCTGTCCGGCTCGGACGATCGCGACGCGATCCGCCAGCCGGAAGGCTTCGGATATGTCGTGCGTCACGAGCAGCACGGATTTTCGAAGCTCCCGCTTCCACGAGAGAAATTCTTTCTGCAGCGCACGCCGCGCGATGGGGTCCAGGGCGCCGAAAGGTTCGTCCATCAGCACGAGATCCGGGTCCGCCGCCAGCGCGCGGGCGACTCCGACGCGCTGGCGTTGCCCCCCCGAGAGCTCCCTCGGATGACGCCGTGAAAACTCGTCGGCCGGGAGATTCACCATCTCGAGGACTTCCCGGACGCGGCCGCGACGCCGGTCGGGGGCCCATCCGAGAAGCCGGGGAACGGTTTCGACGTTCTCTTCGACCGTCCAGTGCGGCAGGAGGCCTCCCTCCTGGATCACGTAACCGATCCTGCGCCGGAGTTCCACCGGGTTTTCTTCCGAGACATCCCGCCCCATGACCCGGACGACGCCGCCATCGGCCGCGAGCAGACGGTTCACGAGTCGGAGCGCGGTCGTCTTGCCGCAGCCGGAGGGCCCGACGAGAGCCACGGTCTCTCCCCGTCCGACCGAGAGCGTGAACCGGTCGAGGACGTCACGACCCTCTCGGAAAGCCTTGCGGACGCCGTGAAACTCGACCGCATACGCTCTCTCCTGCATCGGATGCCACCGCTCATCCTATGATGCCGGGCAATGACGGGATCGAAGTGAAAACAGGAGGCGGCATGGTCAAGACGGCATTGTGGGTTCTTCTCGAAGCGAAACCGGGGAAGGAGGCGGAGGTCGAGAGCTTTCTCCGGCAGGGCCAGGCCCTCGTCGAAAAAGAGCCGAAGACGACGGCCTGGTTCGGACTTCGCCTCGGGCCCTCGACTTTCGGCATCTTCGACGCCTTTCCGGACGAAGAGGGCCGGGACGCGCACCTCTCCGGCGCGGTCGCGGCCGCTCTGATGGCGAAGGCGGGCGAGCTTTTCTCGAAGCCCCCGTCGATTCAGAAGGTGGAGGTTCTCGCCGACAAGCTCCCGGGCTCGCGCGGGTGACCGGATCGCACGGTTCGTCCTCTCGCCGCGACCGGTTCGCCTCGCGGCGTTTGAGATGATTGCGGGATGAACTCGACCTGGGACGCGATCGTCATCGGAGGAGGGCCGGCGGGGTCCACCGTATCGGCCCTTCTCGCCCGCTCGGGCCGCAAGGTCGTCGTGCTCGAGAAGGAGAAGTTCCCTCGTTTTCACGTCGGCGAGTCGCTCCTGCCGTACAGCCTCCCGATCCTGGAACGCCTCGGCGTCATGGACAAGGTCCGCAGCGCCGGATTTCAGGAGAAGTACGGAGCGTACTTCTGGAACGAGGCAAACGGCGGGATCCGGCCCGTCGTCTTCGCGGATGCCGCGGACGACAGGCATCCGATGGCCTATCAGGTCAAGCGGGCGGAGTTCGATCAGCTTCTCCTGACGCACGCAACGGAGCTGGGGGCGGAGCTTTCGGAGCAGACCGCGGTGCGGGAAGTCCTCTTCGAGAAGGACCGGGCGGTCGGCGTGGATGCGGTGGGACCGGACGGTGTGCCGTTCCAGATTCGGGGCCGTGTGGTCGTGGACGCGACCGGCCAGGATGCGTTCCTGTCCCGGAGGCTCGGAACGCGCCGGTTCGACAAGAAACTGAAGCGCGCCGCCCTTTTCGCGCACTTCGAAAACGTGCCGAGGGGCCAGGGGCCGGAGGCAGGGGACATCCTCCTGCCGGTCGAGAACGGCGTCTGGTACTGGATCATCCCCTTTTCCGACGGGACCTCCAGCGTCGGCGCCGTGTTCGACCCGGCCGACGCCCGGGGCGGACCGGAGGGCGAAACGCTCGACCAGCGATTCGAGCGGATCGTGCTGCGGTCAGCGAGGATGCGGGACCTTCTCGGGGAGGGCCGGCGGACCTCGCCGGTGCACGGGATTTCCGATTACTCCGCAACGTCAGGGCGATTTCACGGAGATGGCTGGGCCATGGTCGGCGACGCGGCGGCGTTCCTCGATCCCGTTTTTTCCACCGGCGTCTTCCTCGCCATGGCGACCGGCGAACGCGCGGCGCACGACATCGAGCGCGCGCTCGCCCGGCACGGCCGCGTGGATGCTTCCGACCTCGCCTCCTACGAGCGCTATGCGCGTACTCTCTTCCGGCGCTTCCGCCGGTTCGTGTACGCCTTTTACGACCCCGTGTTCTTCGAGGCGTTCTGCTCGGAAGCTCCGTTTGAAAAGATCCGGGCGGCCGTGACAACGACGCTGGCGGGCGGTGTCGAGCGCATGCCGTTCTCGTCGAAGATGTGGACATCCTTCATGTTCATCGGAGTCGGGTTCGACCGCTTCCGCCGCCGGATCGGGCTCGGACCGAAGCCCGAAGCCGCCTCGGGCTGATCGGCCGGCCGCAGGGCATTCTCCGAAACTCTCAGTTCCTAATTCCGTCGGCGAAGAGGGACTCCGACGACTCCCGCTGCGTCAAACGGGATCCGCCGCCTTCGCCCGGCACGTGGGTCATGCCGGCGCCCTCTGCCGCCATCCGTGGGAGGGTCAGCCCCTCAGCAATTCCTTCTTCAGGTCTTCCTGGACCGGGTTCGCGCCGAGCCACACGGACAGGAGCGCGTCCGCGAAATCCTTTCCTTCGATGACGCCTTTTTCGCTGCCTTTGACATTGACGACGGTTCCCTTTCCGGGAACGTAGGTCATTACGATGTCGTCCCCCTTTTCGACGTTGGGGACCATTTTGCCGAGTCGGTCGAGACGCGGCTTCAAGGCGGCCATCTGCGCCTTCGAGTTTTTCTCGAAGCCCTCTTCAATGGCCTCCATGACCTGAGAGCCCTTCAAACTCCTCAGGACCGCCAGCCGGATCGACCGGACCTCGTCGGCCGCGATCACAGCGGCAGCGTCCTTCGACGGCGCCTCGAGATAAAGCCCGGCGACATAAACCTTGAACACGACCTTCGTGCGCAAGCCCATGCCGTTCAACCTCAGGGATTTCCCCTCGGCCGTGACGGTGTCCGGCATGGTGACCCCCGCGATGGGGGCCGGAGCCGCGGAGGCGGCGGAGGTCGCGGCGACGAAGACGAGAGTGGTGATCCAGCGTCGGTATTTCATGCCGGGGATTCTAAGCCGGAAGGAGGGCACGCAGGAAGGGTTGGAGTTCCC